>NZ_JABFRA010000126.1 GCF_013141425.1 Methylotenera sp.
CAGTAATAGACTTGCCAGAACTATCAGGCTGTTTTACGTGTTTTTTCCATAATAATCGCCGACAATTCTTCCACAGAGCGACTAGTGGAATCCGCCCAAGTAATGCCAGCGTTTCTCATTAGGGTTTCCGCCGTTGCAATTTCTTGACGGCAATTTTCGATAGAGGCATAAAAACTACCCGATCTGCGCTCGTTGCGGACGGCATGCAGGCGTTCTGGCTTAATCGTGAGACCAAATATTTTATCTAAGTGCTTATGCAATATAGCGGGTAAAGACCCGCGTTCAAAATCTTCTGGGATCAATGGGTAATTAGCCGCCTTGATGCCGAACTGCATGGCCAGATAAACGCTGGTGGGCGTTTTTCCACAACGTGAAACACCGATTAGTATGACGTCCGCTTCCTCTAGTCCTGAGTTGGTCATGCCGTCATCATGATTTAAGGTAAAGTTAACGGCTTCCATACGGTCGTTATATTTACTGCCCATTACGCTGTGTGCAATACCCGCGCCTCGAAGTGGTTTTTGGTCCAATTCCAAGCTTAATGGGTCAATAAAAGTATTGAACAAATCAATGAAATAGGCGTTTGATTCCTTTAGGGTACTTCTTAGTTCCAGGTTACCTAGCGTCATAATGACAACGGGCCTGCCACCATCTTCGACTGCGGCATTTAGAATCGCCTCTTGGGCCAGTTTGATTTTGTCTAGCGTGTCTGTGAAAGGTAGTCGAACCTGAGTAAACTGTGTGCCTGGAAAATGTTCCAGCAGTTTACCCAAGGCGCCAGCGGTAATGCCAGTACCATCTGAGATGAAAAAAACGGTACGTTTTAGCATCACAATTTACCTTCTATTTTTTAGTGAGTCGTTGCCATGTAGCAACTACTGTATCAGGGTTAAGTGATATTGATTGTATGCCTTCAGCGACTAACCACTCAGCAAAATCTGGGTGGTCGGAAGGGCCTTGACCACAAATCCCCACGTATTTTCCTAAGCGGTTACAGGTGCTAATCGCCAGTTTAAGCAACACTTTCACTGCGTCATTTCGTTCGTCAAAACCGTCTGCCAAGATGCCAGAATCACGGTCCATACCCAATGTGAGTTGGGTAAGGTCGTTGGAGCCGATTGAGAATCCATCAAAATATTGAAGGAACTGTTCAGCCAGCAATGCGTTAGAAGGAATTTCGCACATCATGATGAGCCGTAATCCATTTTGTCCGCGTTTCAGGCCATTGGCTGCCATGATGTCGGTTACTGCTTTAGCTTCATCTAAGGTGCGTACGAATGGAATCATTAGCTCGACGTTGGTAAGGCCCATTTCGTCACGTACTTTTTTCATGGCTGTACATTCCATGGCAAAACACTCTTTAAAATCTTCTGCCATATAACGTGCAGCGCCACGGAAGCCAATCATTGGATTTTCTTCATCTGGCTCGTAAATTTCGCCACCGATCAGTTTTTTATACTCATTGGATTTAAAGTCAGAAGTACGCACAATCACTGGTTTTGGGTAGAATGCCGCGGCAATAGTTGCCACACCTTCAGCAACTTTATCAATGTAGAATTGTTTGGGTGATGCATAGCCACGCGCACGGTTTTTAATGACTGTTTGAATGGCAGTTGGCATGGCGTCAGCGTTTAAAATCGCTTTCGGGTGAATGCCGACCATGTTATTAATCACAAACTCTAAACGTGCTAGGCCAACACCGTCATTAGGTGTTTTGGCAAAGCCAAACGCCATGTCTGGATTGCCCACGTTCATCATAATCTTACATGGTGCAGGGGATAGGGTAGCTTGTGCTTGAGTACTAACATCATATTCAATCGCACCGTGATACACAAAACCTGATTCGCCTTCCGCACAGGATACGGTCACAATTTCACCTTCACGCAATACATCGGTGGCATTGACTGCACCGACAATCGCTGGAATGCCTAGTTCGCGCGCGATAATAGCCGCGTGACAAGTACGGCCACCACGGTTAGTGACCAAAGCAGAGGCGCGTTTCATTACTGGCTCCCAGTTTGGATCTGTCATGTCTGCTACCAGCACATCCCCTGGTTGCACCAAATGCATTTCTGCGGGGTCGAGTACGATGCGTACTGGACCCACGCCTACTTTTTGTGTCACGGCACGACCCACTACCAACGGTTTTTCGCTATGCTTGTTAAGTTTGAAAGTTTCAGTAACGTTGTTGAGCGTTTCTTGTGATTTCACTGTTTCTGGACGGGCTTGTAAAATGTAAAGTTTGTTATCTACGCCATTTTTGCCCCATTCGATATCCATCGGACAGCCATAGTGTGCCTCAATAGTGGTAGCGTAACGCGCTAATTCCAATACATCGGCATCGGAAAGTGAGTAACGGTCACTGTCAGCGGTATCAACGTCAACGGTGTGCGTACTTTTGCCCGCACGAGTAGCATCGCTAAATATCATTTTAATGAGCTTAGAACCCATGGTGCGACGCACAATAGAAGGTTTTCCTAGCGCCAACGTTGGTTTATGTACATAAAATTCATCAGGATTTACCGCACCTTGCACTACAGTCTCTCCCAAACCGTAACTTGATGTGATGAAAACAACATCTTTAAAGCCTGATTCGGTATCAATGGTGAACATCACGCCAGCACAGCCAATATCACTGCGTACCATTTGTTGCACGCCAGCAGAAAGTGCTACATCAGCGTGAACAAAACCTTTGTGCACTCGGTAGGAAATTGCACGGTCGTTATATAAAGAAGCAAATACTTCTTTAATCGCATGCAGAATATTGTCTAAGCCCTGAATGTTTAAAAAGGATTCTTGTTGACCAGCAAATGAGGCGTCTGGCAAATCTTCTGCTGTGGCTGATGAACGTACGGCAAAAGTTGCGCCGTTACCTGATTTGGCCGTTAGCAATTTATAGTTTTCTTCAATCGCCTGATTTAGGGCGGCTGGAAAAGGCGCATTCATAATCCACTCACGCACTTGTTTGCCACAGATGGCGAGTGCTTGCGTATCATCTACATTCAGCGCATCCAGCGTCGCATTAATTTTAACGTCCAAGCCGTTTTGAGCTAAAAACTCACGATAGGCGTCTGCTGTGGTTGCAAATCCTGTGGGTACACGTACGCCCTTTGCAGAGAGTTGCGAAATCATCTCCCCTAATGAAGCGTTTTTACCGCCAACTGAAGGTACGTCTATGTTTCTGAGATTTTCAAATGGAATAACGTGGGCTGACATGATAGTTCCTTAGATGTTAGTGCAGGGAGTTAATTTTGATTTAACATTTAGTTTACATTTTGCCTAAATAACGTGGCGCTGTCACCTGAAAATAAGCGCTTTTGACTAAAAAATGTGTATGTATAGGCTTAACATATGAAAAGTCTTTGCTGTCAGCTAAAATGTATTCAGAATCTTAAAAATAGCAATATGCCGTTTAGAATAGCAATAAGCGAAAAATATTAATAAGCAAAGATAAAATAATCGATACAAAACTTATGGCAAAAGAAATCACTACAGAAGTTACAGTAAAAAGTACCGCGCGTTTGCACATGGGTTTTTTTGATTTGCATGGTGGACTAGGACGAAAATTTGGCAGTATTGGTTTAAGTCTTACATCTCCTAGTCTTGATATTACCGTTAGCGCTTCCAAAGAGTTGAGGGTTAGCGGCCTGCATATTTCGCCTGTGCTAGGTATTGCGAAAAAACTCATCGCCGAAATTAAATTAAATCAAGCCGTAAATGTTAATGTTAAGCAACTTATACCCGAACATTCTGGCTTGGGTTCAGGAACGCAGCTAGCCCTAGCAATTGGTGCTGCAATTAACCGTTTATATGGTTTAAACTTAAGTGTAGATCAAATAGCTGAATTGTCGGGTCGTGGTGGTCGCTCCGGCATAGGTATTGGCGCTTTCAAATTTGGTGGCTTATTGATTGATGGTGGGAGAAAGTCAAATACACTTAGTACCTCGCCTGTAAATGCCCAGTCATTAGCGACATCAATCACTTCTTCATTAAAAGTGCCGCCGTTATTGGCGCGCTATGATTTTCCTGAAGACTGGCGTATTTTATTGATATTTGATAATAGTCAGCTAGGGATTCATGGGGATGAAGAATTGGTAGCGTTTAAACAACTACCCGTATTTTCTGAAAATTTAGCGGCACATTTGTGCCGATCTGTATTGATGCAAGCTATGCCAGCCTTGCTTGAGCATGATTTAACTGCATTTGGTGGCAGTGTTCGATTACTGCAAGAGCATATTGGCGATTACTTTGCCCCTGCACAAGGTGGACGCTATGCGAGTAAAAAAGTTGGGGCTGTGTTACAAGACCTAGAAGCATCGGGTGTTGCTTGCTTTGGCCAGAGTTCTTGGGGTCCGACTGGTTTTGCTGTATTTGAAAATTTGCAAATAGCGGAGAGTTATTTGCAGCAACTGAAAATTACTTTTGTAGAATCAAATTTAACTTGGGCGATTTGCTCGGCAAATAACCGTGGCGCAGAAATATTACAAATAAATTAATGCGGTTATAAATTTTTTTTTTAACGTTTTATCGAGACATCAATTATGGAAAAAGTCAGCATTTTGCATTTATTTACAGCCGCAAAAAACGCCAGTCCGTTTGATGTAAACATGGCTTATGACGCGGGTTTTGACAAAATTATGCCTTATACAGCGACTGGCCTGAATGAAGTGGCTGGATTGACACAGGATGCTATTTTTTCACGTAGTCCTTCTGGGATTAAGCGTGAGGCTTTATTTATTGGCGGGCGTGATATCGATTTGGCGATGGACATGCTCGATGTGGCAAAAAGGGCGATGTTTCCTCCGTTTCAAATTTCGGCTTTCGCAGACCCTTCAGGTGCATTTACTACGGCAGCGGCGATGGTGGCTAAAGTTGAATTCCATCTTAAAAAGCACTTTCAAACGAACCTTGACGGTAAAAAAATTGCGGTATTTGGTGCGACTGGTCCAGTTGGCGGCTGTGCAGCGGTAATTGCCGCGCATTTAGGTGCAAAAGTGACGCTGGTTGGGCATAAAAGTTTGGATGATGTAAGCAAAAAGGCTGAAAACTACAATCAGCGTTATGACACACAAATTGGCTTTGCGGACGGTTCAAATGATGCCGCAAAGCAAGGCTTATTGCACGATGTTGATGTTGCGTTATGTGCCGCCGCTGCAGGAGTTCGTGTAATTAGCCTGGCTCAGATTAAGCAATCAAGCTCATTAAAGATTATTGCCGATGTCAATGCCGTTGCACCAACCGGAGCTGACGGAGTTGATGTGATGGCTGATGGCGTAGCGATTGAAGGTTTGAGTGTTGTTGGTATTGGTGCGCTGGCAATTGGTAACCTAAAGTATTCCACACAACATCATTTGTTGAAACAGATGCTTGCATCTGAAAAGCCCTGTTATTTAGAGTTTATGGCTGCATTTGAAATGGCGCGAAGTTTGAACCAAACACGTGCCTAACAAGCTTATCATTGCCGCTCATTCTGTGCGTGCTTACGCACAAGCTGCAAACGTATGTGGGTATAAGGTTGTTACGCTGGATGCCTTTGCCGATGCCGATACGCGTCGCTTTGCCGCACAGTTTTTTCAGATTCAGTTTGATAAGCAAGGCGTAGATGCAAATGATTTTAAACGTGTTTTCTCAAAAATCGATCTAAATGAGGTTCAAGGCTTTTTATACGGCAGTTTATTTGACGCCCAGCCTGACTTGCTTGCTTGGGTTGCCGCGCGCGTTCCTCTAGTAGGGAACACGCCTGAAACTCTGCAAAAATCCAAAAGTGTTGATTTCTTTAAACTGTTGAATGATCTGGCTATTCCACATCCTTTGACGCACTTTGAGCGCTTGGATTGCATTGCAGAATATAACGAGCTCTGGTTATCTAAAAGACTTGGAGGGACGGGAGGCACGCATGTTCGGCAGGCCACGCAAGCGAGAACGGGTGACTATTATCAGCTTAAAGTCGCCGGTGAGCCCGTTTCATTATTGTTTGTAGCCGATGGGGTATGTGCGCAAGCCATTGGTTTTAATCGGCAATTAGTCGCGCCAACAATGGACTTGCCTTATCGGTTTGCTGGAGCAGTCAGCAACTTAATTTTACCGAAAGCCGCACAACAATCGTTCATGCATACGGCACAGCAACTGACAACCGCCTTTGGTTTGCGCGGCATCAATAGCCTAGATGCAATTCTTCATGGTGAAACTTTGTGGATTCTAGAGTTGAACCCGCGCCTAAGTGCTACATTCAATTTATATTCCAATTTGCTACCCGTACATATTCAAGGCTGTTCAGGCGTGTTGTCTGAATTGCCAGATAACCCTTTAGCTAAGGCTGAACTTATAATCTTTGCCGATGAAGATTTGACGGTTCCCGCAAATTTTGATTGGCCTAACTGGGTTGCAGATATTCCGTATGTTAAAACTGCGACGTCTGGTGTTAATATTTCACTCAATGTACCCATTTGCTCTGTTTTGGCAGAGGCGGAAACTGCCGACTTGGCGCATCAGCTAGTAATTCAAAGAGCGGAAGTACTTAAAAGAAAGTTGCTAAAAGAAGAAATGGCTAGAAAAGGAAATGAATAGATGACTCAAAAAACAATAGACCAAAACTTAACGCTGCCTAGTGTTAATCAGCAAGCTAATTTATTAGTGGCAGAATTAGTGACAAATGCAGACGCGTTGCGACTGGGTCTATTCAAACATGAATCAGGCTGTACTATCGTTGATGCCGGCTTGCAATATGCAGGAAGTGCAGAAGCGGGGCGCTTGATAGCGGAAATTTGCTTGGGTGGCTTGGGCGAGGTAAAACTTCAAGCAGACAAACGTTTTGCTGGTTTTTCGGAAGCCATCGAGGTGAAGTCTGCTCAGCCAGTATTGGCCTGCCTAGCAAGCCAGTATGCAGGCTGGGCCTTGAGTCATGAAAAATTCTTTTCTTTAGGTTCTGGGCCTGCACGCGCATTAGCACAGCGTGAGGAGTTGTTCAAAGAGCTTGCTTATACCGACAAGGCAGAGAGTACTTGCATTGTGCTGGAAACGGACAAGATTCCACCAGTGGAAGTCATTGAGAAAATCGTTCGTGATACAAAAATTGCAGCGGGAAAACTCACCGTTATTTTGACACCAACGACTAGCATTGCTGGCGTGGTGCAAATCGTTGGCCGTGTATTAGAAGTTGCGCTTCATAAAGCGCATGCCATTCATTTTCCTTTAGACAATATCATCAGTGGTTCTGGTGTGGCAGTTTTACCGCCAGTATCTAAAGACTTTATGACAGCCATGGGGCGTACAAATGATGCGATTCTGTTTGGTGGCGAGGTTAGCTTGCAGGTGCGTTGTGATGACACGGCTGCCGCTGAACTTGCTGCCAATTTACCAAGCAGTTCTTCTAAAGATTACGGTAAAACTTTTGCGCAGGTTTTTAAATTCTACAACATGGATTTTTATAAGATTGATGCCATGCTGTTTAGCCCAGCTAAAGTCACAGTAACAAACTTACAGACGGGCAATGTTTTTACGGGCGGACAATTGAACGCAGACTTAATTGCTCTATCATTTGCTAATTAGCATTCGCGGATTAGTGTTTAAGTAGCGAGTTGTTTTGAAAATCCCTATATTTACTGATGACCCAGGTTGGCATGGTGCTCGGCTAAAAGAAGCTTTTGCTAATCACGGCATCGATGCAGTTTTTGTTTCCTTACAAGACTGCATTATTAATCTTTATGGCTCTAAGCCAAATTCTGCTTCTCCTACTATCCAAATCCCGCATTTTGATACCTTGCCGCCCGCAGTTTTTGTGCGAGGCATTTCTGGCGGGACTATGCAGCAAGTGACTACACGCTTGAATGTGCTGCACATACTGTCGATGCTCAATGTTAAAATTTATAACGATGTAAAAGCGATTGAACGCACAGTTGATAAGGCGATGACCAGCTTTTTGTTGCAGAAAAATGGTGTTTCTACACCCGCCACTTGGGTAAGCGAGTCTAGAACTCAAGTTGAGCAATTACGTCAAATAGCCAAACAACAAAATCAAACTTTAGTGTTAAAGCCCTTGTTTGGTTCACAAGGTTTGGGGGTGCGTAAATTATTGGCAGACCAAGTCTTACCTGTGCCCATGCAACAATTTGTTGATGGTGTTTACTATTTTCAGCAACTCATTGAAACAGCGAATGCGCCACATGATTATCGAGTGTTTGTGATTGCAGGCAAAGTGGTTGCCGCGATGAAGCGAGTCGGCAGTAGCTGGGTGAATAATGTGGCGGCTGGAGGGCGTTGTGAAAGTGTAAATCTCGATGCGAATCAAACGTTGATTTCGCTTGCCTTGCAAGCGGCTGCCGCGGTTGATATTAATTACTGCGGCGTGGATATTATTCAAGCTAACACCGGTGAATATTTCGTGCTCGAAGTCAATAGTATCCCCGCTTGGAAAGGCTTGCAAAGTGTGGCTCAAGTCGACATTTCCGCGTTATTGGTAAATGATTTTTTGAAGAATGTGCGTTTGGATATTCAGTGACCGAACTGCAAATCTCGCAAGCCTATCATCATGCCTGCATGTCAGAACTACGGGCATTAAAGCCAGGTAACGTGCATGTGTTTGCCGATGGTCATGGCATGACGATACATGATTTTATAAAAAGTGCAGATGCTTCAGCCGCCGTCATTGCTCAGCCTGGTTTAACTATAGGCGAGCGTGTATTCAACGCTGTTGAGGCTTCACGTAATGCCGTAGGTGTGAATACTAATTTAGGCATCATTTTGCTCTGTGCACCCATGATAGAGGCCGCTTTAAATGGGCAATCAAATCTTACTTTTCAAGAAAACTTGAAAAGCGCATTAAATGCGCTTTCAGTGCAAGATGCGAGTCTTACGGCACAGGCGATTGTATTGGCTAATCCTGCAGGTCTGGGTGAAGTAAGTAAGTACGATGTGCATCAGCAGCCTAATGTCACCTTGCTTGAGATGATGACTATGGCAAAAGAGCGAGATTTTATTGCAAGCCAATATGCAAATAATTTTTCCGATGTTCTTGAATTCGGCCGGCTACGTTATCGTGAAGGTTTAGCAAAATGGCAACACGCTAATAATCGCGGGCAAAACCAGACTTGGGCAACCACGGGCCTTTATCTGAGTTATTTGGCACGTCAGCTTGATACACACGTTGTCCGAAAATATGGCGAACCTTTAGCTAAACAACTTATGCAGGAAGCACGCGAGATTGAAGTCAGTTATTGGGCGACTGAAAATCCTAAGTTAATGCAAAAACAACTATTAGCGTGGGATGCTTCACTTAAACAGCGTAAAATCAACCCTGGAACAAGTGCGGATTTAACGGTAGCAACGTTATTGGCTGACTTTTTTGAGTAAAATAGTGAGAAATTTTGATTAAATATTGGCCTTAGTTATGCTTTTGGGTATATTGTGTCGAATGTAAATTAATGTTACTTTTAGATGATAATCTAGTGATATCAATAGTTTGGATATCTTTTGGTATTAAAAGTAAGAACAAAATATTTTGGAATATTTAGACAATGTCAAACGTAGGTAAAAAACAAAAAATTGCTTTTTTAGAAGACGATTTAGCTTACGCCGAAGCGATTCTGGAATGGTTGATAGAGGCTAATTTTGAAGTCGATCACTTTGTGACTGGCTTAGATTTTTTACGTAAGTTTCCGAATTCACAATACGACCTATGCATCTTTGACTGGACACTGCCTGATATGGATGGCCCCGATGTTATGGTGAGCATTAAACTCAGATCGAATAAATTGCCGCCGATTATCTTTTTAACGGGCAAAAGTGAAGAAGATGACATTGTACGGGTCATTGAATCTGGTGCAGACGATTACATCGTTAAACCTGCAAGTCGTCAGATGATTATGGCTAGAATTAATGCGCTATTGAGAAGAAGCGCACCTGATTTTGCGGAGGCGACTGTTGGTGAATTTGGAGGCTTAAAAATTGACACAAAACAACGTCATGTGCTGTTGGAGGGTGAAGAAGTTAAGTTGACTGATAAAGAGTTGGATTTGGCTTGGTATTTTTTAAAGAATATCGGCGTGCTATTATCTAGAACCCATTTGATGCAAGTGGTTTGGGGCTCGACGGCTGACATTGAAACGCGCAAAGTCGATGTACATGTCAGTCATTTGCGTACCAAACTAAAGCTAACCCCAGAGTTTGGCTGGAAACTTTCCTCCATTTACCAGCAAGGTTATCGTTTAGAAAGAGCTGAGTAGTCGTCAATGAAATCAACCTCTTTAAAAAATCTAGCTTTAAACGATTGGGCTTTAAATATGACATTAAGCTACTTTGGTTTGATGTTACTTCTTATTAGCTTCGGTTCAATCGCAGATGTTGTAAAACCAGAAACTATCAATTCGTCAGCAAAGCTTAATTTGGAAGAGGTGTGGTTATACAAAGTTAGTCTTAAAGATTCTTATGAAACGATTTTTAAAAAATATTTAACTAAACGTGCGCATATTGTAGCGTTGGCAAAATATAACCAGCATCCGCTCGCTAAAAAATTGCAACCAGGCCAAATCATTCATATTCCAGTTGAATTCTTAAAAAAAATACCAACCAGTGCGCAAGTTTTGCTGGTGTATGGTGATGTTGTCGCAGCGGGTGTTTCTACAAATGGTGCGCGTAAACTTAATAAAGGTGATTTATTAGGGCAGGGCGAGGGGCTGCAAACTGGCAAAAATAGTCTTGCGAAATTACTCTTTGCCGATGGCTCTAATTTAGATATTCAACCAAATTCTAATTTAAGTATTCAGGCCAGTTATCAATACGTAGGCAAGGAAACCTATGTGACGCATTTGAAATTGGTGAAAGGGCGCACGGAGGTTGTTGCAAATCCAGAACATGCAGTTGGCAATAGTCTGAAGATAGAAACACCTTCAGCGGTTGCTGCCGTGCGTGGAACGCAATTCCGAGTGGGTGCTGAAAGCGATTTTGCGCTACAAGAAACGTTAGAGGGTAAGGTAGCGTTTAGCGCAGCTGAGAACGGCTTAGTTCAAGAAATATTAATTGTAAAAGGTTATGGGAGTGTGGCGGAAAAAGGTAAAGCACCTTCGCCGCCGATTCAATTGCCCGCTGCGCCAGATGTAAGCAAACTGCCTAAATTGCTAGAAAATAACCCTGTAGAGTTAAGTATTCCACTTCAGCAGGGTGTTGCTGCTGTGGTAAGTCAGCTGGCCTCAGATGCGGCGTTTACAAAAAACTTGCAAGAACAAACCAGTCAGTCTGGAAAATTAACTTTTGCGGATTTGGCGGATGGTTTGTATTACTTAAAGGTAAGGGCTCAAGACCAACATGGCTTGCAGGGCATTGATGCAATTCATGCATTTGAGGTGAAAGTTCGGTTGCCTGTGCCGCCAGAGCCAATATTTGAATTGTTAGAGCCGCTTAATGGCGGGGTGATTCCTCTGGCGCCTACGGAGTTTGTTTGGACGCCAGTCTCTGGGGCGAATAGTTATTTACTGCAAATTGCGCGTGACTCGAATTTTGAGGATATTTTGTATGAACTGCAATCTTTTGAAAGTAGACTATCATTCAAGCATTCATTTGGCCGTGGTGAATATTTTTGGCGTGTCGCGGTCATTTCTGAAGGTAAGCCGCAAAAATTTTCTAACGTCAGAAGTTTTTCACGTTAAAAACTGTGGCATTATTTTTTAAATTGCAATAACCGACAGTGTGTATTTCAAGCTTCGCCAGTTAAGTGACCGTGTTTTTACCGCCATAATACTGACATTGATTGCCGTATTATTGACATATAACGGCTTACTTATTCGATTTGACAATCTTCATTACGATTTAGGGCGCTATTTAACTTTTAAGCCCGCGCCAGCCGATATAGTGATTGTGGCGATTGATGAGGCGAGTCTGGAGAGTATTGGACGTTGGCCTTGGTCACGCATTGTGCATGCTGATTTGGTGAATAAACTCAAGCAAGAGCAGGCGCGAGTCATCGGTTTAGATATTATTTTTTCCGAGCCAGAACTGAGTAATTCAGAAGCTGATGGCGTGCTGGATGAAGCAATTAAGCAAGCCGGCAATGTGGTGCTGCCAATTTTATTTGAACAGCCTTACAAAGGTTCTCCCATCAAACAAAGCGACCCCTTGGCAGCCTATGCAGGGCATGCTGCGGCGCTTGGTAGTGTACATGTGCCATTAGATGCCGATGGTATCGCGCGTAGCATTAATTTGTGGGAAGGATTGGGTGCGGCCCGTTTGCCACATTTCTCGCAGGCGGTATTACAGGCGGCTAAACAATTGCCCCCTGGTATTGCTTTATTCCCCACAAATAAATCAAATGTATCTTCTAGTGATTTGATTGCGCTAGACGCCAGAAAAGTTAAATTTCTAGGGCCGCCCAATCATTTTCAGCGAATATCTTATATCAAGGCGTTGAGTGGAGAATATCCGTTACATTTTTTTAAAGACAAAATCGTACTGGTAGGGGCAACTGCGGTTGGGTTGGGTGATGTTTTGCCCACACCGGTGTCCGCTTATTTGCAACCGATGCCAGGAGTGGAGTTCCATGCAAACGCCATCGAGGCGATGAGAAATTCTGGGTTAATTATAGATGCGCCGTTTTGGCTAACTTGCATACTAAGCATGATTTTAGCTGTGATCCCCTTACTTTTTTTACCAAAATTAAGTCCTTTAAAATCGCTAGTTGCCATTATTTTTTATTATTTTATTGTGATGGCAAGCGCAGTAGCTCTACCTCAGTTGTTTAATTTATGGATACCGCCAGCGGGTGCGCTGATTGCTATTTTATTGGCATACCCGATTTGGAGTTGGCGTAAGCTCGAATCTGCCCAGCTTTACTTAGAAACGGCCTTGCAAAGTCTACATGCGGATTTGGCCTTATTAGGTGTAAATAAGGATGATTTGGAATATGCCGATGACAAAGATTTGATGCGTTCTCGTATTTCAAATGTACGGCTGGCGTCAAAACATTTACACGATTTGCATAGCGAACGGCGCGATACGCTTTCGTTTATTTCACATGATTTGCGAGCGCCGTTGGGAGCGGCAATCATGTTGTTAAATGAGAAAGAAGCCAATAAAAACTTGCCTCGCATTTCCAATATGCTGAATAAGTCATTGGCAATGGCTGATAATTTTTTACAATCTTCTCGTGCAGAAATGGCGAATGCGGCTAAATTTCAAGTGTTGGATTTGGCAAGCTTACTTCAGCAGTCTTTAGATGACACCTACGCGATGTCTAAAACAAAAGAAATCAGTTTTAAGACCGAAATTTCTACTGATAATCTATGGATAAAAGGCGATTTTGGCTTATTGCAACGTGCTGTAACCAATGTGCTAATGAATGCTGTGAAGTATTCACCAGTTGAAGGTGTGATAGAGGTTGGTTTGCAGGAAAGTAATAATGAAGCAATATTAACAATTACGGATGCTGGGCCTGGTATTGAGCCTGAAAAAATTGCAAAAATATTTCACCGTTTTAGTCGTGCGGAAGGAAAAAATCAGGCCTCAGAAGGGACAGGATTGGGCTTGTATTTTGTAGACGTTACTATTAGAAAACATGGTGGTACTGTTAAGGCAGAAAGTGAGCTGGGTCAAGGATCAAAATTTACGCTGGCGTTTCCGTTAGAAATTCAATCCAATGAAGCGAATTTTCCTTAAATAGCCGCAGTAATGAACAGGAATAACAAGCTTGGATAACGACAGTCTGCAAATTATCGGATATAATGTTGCACTAGATTTTATATAAGACTTTTCAATAAGGCTTCAGGCGTTTCAAGTTTATTTTGGTTGAATGTTCAGCTAAATGGTTTGAGAGGCTCGTTCACTTTGAAATAATTTTCAGGAAAATAATTTTCAGGAGGCAAGTAATGGCAAATTTATTAGATCAACTTAAGGCAATCACTACAATCGTGGCTGATACGGGTGACGTAGAAGCGATTAAAGCAGTGAAACCAGTAGACGCAACCACTAATCCATCCTTAGTTTTAAAAGCAAGCCAATTGCCACAATATGCACCTTTGATTGAAACTGCGATTGCCTACGCTAAAGCACAGGGTGGTACTAAGGCGCAACAAATTGACAATGCGGCTGATAAATTGGCGGTGTTGATTGGTGCTGAAATTACCAAAGAAGTACCAGGCCGTATTTCAACGGAAGTAGATGCGCGTTTGTCATTCAATTTAGAGGCGATGGTTGCTAAAGGTCGTAAATTAATCAAGCTGTATGAAGAGTCAGGCGTAAGCAAAGACCGCGTGTTGATCAAATTGGCTTCAACATGGGAAGGCATCAAAGCGGGTGAGATTCTTGAAAAAGAAGGCATTCAATGTAACCTCACATTATTGTTCGGTTTTGGCCAAGCTCGTGCTTGTGCTGAAGCGGGTGTATTCTTGATTTCACCATTCGTTGGTCGTATTTTAGACTGGTACAAAGCGAAAAACCCAACAACAGAATACACGCAAGAGACAGACCCAGGTGTAGTTTCTGTGCGCGCTATTTATCAATACTATAAAGAGCACGGCTATAAAACTGTTGTGATGGGTGCTTCATTCCGTAACACAGGTGAGTTGATTGCTTTGGCTGGCTGTGATCGCTTAACAGTTTCACCAAACTTGTTGCAAGATTTGGCCGCAACTGAAGGCACCTTGGTGCAAGTGTTAAAAGATAATGGCGCGACAAAAACACCACCAGCTAGATTGACTGAAGAAGAATTCCGTTTTGAATTAAACCAAGACGCAATGGCGACAGAAAAATTGGCTGAAGGTATACGCGGTTTCGTTGCTGACCAGAATAAACTGGAAGCAGCTTTAAGCGCTAAATTGTAAGGCTGTTGTAATAAATGCCAAATAATAGCAGTTGCCTGTTATTTAGCATTGACACAATAGCACGGGCTAATTATCATAGCCCTCTGACTTTTGAGGAGCAAAGTTAGTATTTGCCCGAAGCGTTAAGTAGTATTAAATTTGTAGTAAATTTCGTAAATAATAAATTAATCGGAGAAGAACCATGGCATTAACCCAATTTGCATTAGATTCATTAGATTTTGACGCAACAGTTGCTTTAGCAACTGCAACTGCGGCAAACGTAGATATTCTTGAAATCGGTACACCTTGCATCAAGCATAACGGTATCAAATTACTTGAAACATTACGTGCTAAATTCCCAAACAACAAAATCTTAGTTGATTTGAAAACAGCGGATGCAGGTTTCTACGAAGCTGAGCCATTCTTCAAAGCAGGCGCTGACATTGTGACTGTTTTAGGTGTTTCAGATATCGGTACAATCAAAGGCGTAATCGATGTTGCTAACAAATACGGTAAAAAAGCTCAAGTTGACTTAATCAACGTGGCTGATAAAGTTGCTAAAACTAAAGAAGTTGCTGCTGCTGGTGCTCACATCATCGGTATTCATACTGGTTTAGATCAACAAGCTGCTGGTCAAACACCATTTGCTGACTTAGCTGCTATTGCTGCTTTGAACTTAGGCGTTGAAATTTCAGTTGCTGGTGGCGTTAAAGCTGCTACAACTGCACAAGTACGTGATGCTGGCGCAACAATCATTGTTGCTGGTGCAGCAATCTACGGTGCTGCAGATCCATCTGCTGCAGCTGCTGAAATCACAAAAATCGCTCACGCTTAATTTTTAACAGTCAATAAGCAATTATTGATGTGAGTAATTTAAAACCCGACTCAGCAATGTGTCGGGTTTTTTGTTTTATATTATTTGATAAGGAAAAATCATGAGTAGTCAAAAACTAATCTTAGACAAATTAACCAGCATTTTGGCTGAAACTGACAATTCAAAATCAGCTGAATTATTAAAACTGGTTGAAGCTGCAGGCCGCACATTTATTGGTGGTGCTGGCCGTTCTTTATTGGTTTCGCGTTTCTTTGCGATGCGCTTAGTACACGCGGGTTATAACGTCAGCATGATTGGCGAAGTTGTAACTCCAGCCATTAAATCTGGCGATTTATTGATTTTAGTTTCAGGTTCAGGTGGTACGGAAACATTATTGCCATTCGTGAAAAAAGCAAAATCAGTAGGTGCTAAACTGGTTGTGATTTCTATGAAAAAATCTTCACCAATGGCCGATGTTGCGGATTTAGTCATTCAAGTAGGTAATGACAACAGTTTCCCATTGACTAAGGGTATGCCAATGGGCTCACAATTTGAGCTTTCGACTCTGATTTTCCTTGAAGCCGCCATCGCAGACTTGATTTTTGCGAAAGGCTTAACTGAAGAAGGCATGCGTGCGATTCATGCTAACTTAGAGTAATTTAAGTTTTCAATCGTAATTCTAAAAAGCTCGTTTTTCGGGCTTTTTTATTTTGCAAAACACTCCAGTTGTGTACTTGAAATTTGCTTTTTTTGTAATGCCGTTGCGATTAAGGCGCCTTGCACGCCAATTTTTTTTAGCCATAGTAAATCATCGATATTTCGAACACCACCTGCCGCGTAGAGATTGAATTTTTTAGCTCGGGCAAGAGTCTCAGTCAGCAAGGTAGAATTAACGCCTTGATTGCTCCCTACATTAGCCAATGACATAAGAACAACATCTTGTGGCCAGTGTTCAGTGTTGTCGAGTAATTCCAGTGGGCCTTGATAGCCTTTTGGCATAAAATCGAGCGATAGGATGAAATTTTTACTCTGTTGTTTAATGGAATGATAATCTTCTAGGTGAGAAAAATTCTCACTACCAAGCACTAGTCTGACCTTCAGTTTTTGCCAAATATACCATTCACTCTGGTTACTAATGCCTGCATCTAGCCAAACTTCTAATTGAGGAAAGTTTTTGACAATCGATTCAATGAGTTGAAAATTTATACAGTAAGTTTTTTCTGATTTCTGAATGGCATTTAAGTCAGCGATATATAATTGCGCAAATGGATATAGGTTTAGTAGCGCAGTTACAATGGCAAGTGGTTCACTTGAGTCGGTCAGCAGGGAAGCCATCGGTTGGTAAAGTTGCCGCTCACCCTTTTTAGCATGTACGACCACGCCGTTTAATAAATCAATTACTGGAATTATTTGCATTACAGAACTCATGAAAGTAAAACAAGAAAAATTATTGGTGTGTGAGTTTATCACTGGTGGTGGCATTAGTGATGAACCTCTACCAGAATCACTGGCAAGAGAAGGTGCCTTGATGCGCGACGCTCTGTTGCGAGATTTGCGCGAGCTTCAGCAATACCAGATTACATGCTTGCATGATGTCAGGCTTGGCGCTTCAATCTACGCTCATAAAAACACAGCGGTTTTAGCAGGAGAGTTTAAAAAGACATTTAAAAAAGCCTTGAAACAAACGGATTTTGTTTGGTTAATTGCGCCTGAAACAGACGGTATTTTGCTTGGACTTACTGAGCTTTGTTTGGCGGCTGAGATTAAAGAAAATGGATCCATTTTACTTGGTTGTGGTTATGACGCCACGCTAGTTGGCACCAGTAAAACTTTAAGTTTTGAGGCTTTACAAACTGCCAAAATTCATACTTTGCCTGTTTATTCGGGTGAAGATTTGTTGGTGCAAAGTTATTTTGATGAAATGACTCAGCTATCTGTAATAAAGTGGGTCGCTAAACCTGAGGACGGCGCTGGTTGTGAAGGCGTGCGATTGTTTGATACGCTAGAGACTTTGCGTGAATGGATTAAACAAGATAATCAATACCTGCATTACTTTGCTCAACCGTATCAAACAGGTATTGTAGCTAGTTTTTCGATGGTTTGTCGTGATGGAAAAGCTTGGTTGCTCAGTTGTAATCAGCAACACATTTGCGGGGAGAATAATACCTTTAGATTAGCTAGCATTAGTGTAAATGGATTGCAAACTTACTGGCAGCGCTTTGAAACGCTCGCGAGAAAAATCGCTAAAATTCTGCCTGATGCCCTTGGTTATGTTGGTGTTGACGTGATTATCGACACTGAGTTGGATAAGATTTTTGTTATTGACATTAACCCACGCCTCACCAGTAGCTATGTAGGTTTACGCGAGTCGATTGGATATAATCCAGCCAAAATCACATTAGATTGCATCTTGCAAGCCAATTTTAAATTACCTGTTTTGCAACGAAATATTGTTGAGATTCATTTTGAATAATTTAACTACCCTCGGTTGGGATGTAGGAGGCGCACACTTAAAAGCGGTGCAGATCGACGCATCTGGCAAGGTGCTTGCAGCCAGCCAAGTGTATTGCGCCTTGTGGCGTGGTTTAAAAGAGTTGGATTTGGCGATTGATCAAGTGTTAAATACTTTCAATGCTACTCAAGCTTTAGCAATTCAGCATGCAGTGACGATGACGGGCGAACTTGCGGATATTTTCCCCAACCGGCATGCTGGGGTTATGCAAATAGTTACTTTATTGCAGCAAAAGTTAGTGGGTGAAATCCGATATTTTGTTGGTGAAAAAGGTTTTATTTCGTTTGAGAAAGTGGCAGAAAATACGACACATATTGCCTCAATGAATTGGCTTGCAAGTTTGCAGTATCTAGCCACATATGCGCAACAAGCCTTATTTATTGACATTGGCAGCACTACAACAGACATTGCCCTGATAACAGAAGGTAAACCCTTCGTGCTGGGCTTTAATGATGGCGCCCGTATGCAATACGATGAGCTGGTCTATACGGGAGTCGTGCGTACACCTTTGATGGCAATTGCACAAAAAATTGCCTTTAATGGCCAACTGGCGAATGTTGCTGCAGAGCACTTTGCAACGACGGCTGATGTTTACACACTAACAGGCGACTTGCCTTTAGCTGAAAATATGGCTGAAACTGCAGATGGCGCAGAAAAGAGCGAGGAGGCCAGTGCCAGACGCATCGCGCGGATGATAGGCTGGGATGCGCAAGATGCGCCAATTAGTGCTTGGAGAAATCTGGCATACGCATTTAGATCTGCTCAATTGCAGCAGATACAACAGGCTGTATTACGGCAAATTTCAACGTTAGGTGATTGTCGTGGTGTGAGTGTCATTGGCGCGGGAGCTGGAGATTTTTTAGTATCGAAATTAGCCCAGCAATTGGGTTTTAGGTATGAGTCTATTGCTACTTTTATTGATGCAGATAACGATAAAACCAGAAATATGGCGGCATTGTGTTTCCCAGCTTATGCAGTCGCCAGACTGGCCAGCCAATGTTAATACACCACTTAAATTACCACCCGGATAGTTCACGTTTGTTTGCGCCGATTGCGCACAAGCCATGGGCCATCTTTTTGGATAGTGGGCGACCAAAAAGTGAATACGGTCGATACGATATTATTGTCGGCGAGCCCTTTGCTTCGGTTTGCACGTTTGAGAACGACGCCACAACGTTTTCTGAAATTAGACAGCATGGACAAGTTACAGTCAGTCACGAGGACCCATTCTCAATTCTCAATGATTTGATTGCTCCCTATCAGGCATCGCAAAATAATTTGCCTTTTAGTGGAGGTGCCGTAGGTTATTTTGCATATGATTTAGCACGTCAAGTTGAAGACTTGCCAGTCATCGCTCAGAAAAATGAAAATGTTCCGCACATGATGGTTGGTCTTTATGATTGGGCGGTAGTGGTTGACCATCGGGAGCAGACCGCTTTTCTGGTATCGCATGGTTTTCAGCAAGCGACACATGAAAACTGGGCAGCGCTGTGCAACTTATTTGATAACCCAACGTTGCCTGCTACCCTGGACTTTGCGTTAACCTCGCCCGTGTCGAGCAATATGACGTTTAATCAATATGCGCAGGCGTTTAACCAGGTTAAAGATTACATTGCCGAAGGCGATTGCTACCAAGTGAATTTAGCACAACGATTCTCGGCGAATGCGCGTGGTAATAGTTGGGCCGCCTACAACAAACTTAGAGAAGTTAGCCCAGCCCCGTTTATGGCCTACATGAATTTTGGCGCGTTACAGGTGCTTTCAGGCTCGCCAGAACGCTTTTTACAGGTGATTGGTAGGCATGTGGAGACTCGACCCATAAAAGGCACTCGGCCACGGTCTGATAATGAGCAAGAAGACCAACAATATGCAAAAGACTTGCAAGCAAGCATAAAGGATAGGGCTGAGAATTTAATGATTGTTGATTTACTTAGGAATGATATTAGTAAAAACTGCGAGATTGGCTCGGTAAAAGCAGACCGATTATTTTTATTGCAAAGTTTTTCTAATGTCCATCATTTGGTCAGCATCGTTACGGGCACACTACAAGTAGGCAAAACGGCCATCGATTTATTGCGCGGTTGTTTTCCAGGAGGCTCAATTACTGGGGCACCAAAATTACGTGCCATGCAGATAATAGAAGAACTTGAACCGCATCGTCGAGGCACCTATTGCGGTACGTTTGGGTATATTGGCTTTGATGGAAGCATGGATACCAATATCGCTATTCGTACTGCTGTATTTGTGGCTAAAAAGGGCGATGCAGGTGAAATTAGCTTTTACTCAGGTGGCGGCATTGTTGCAGACTCCGAGTTGGAAAAAGAGTATGCTGAAACGCTAGATAAAGCTTCAAGTCTATTAAGCGTGATGCGGTTTTTTAAACGTGCTGTATAAGTTAATTGTTTGATGCAACTATAAAAACAAGCAGCAAGTTTTAATATTATCGTAAAAGTGTTGGATATAGCGGACAATTATATATGTGGGTAGTGAAAATTGGGGGCAGTTTACTCGGGGCGCCAGAGTTAAAAAAATGGCTAGAAATTTTAGTTAAATTTAGCGATGGTAAAGTGGTGATAGTGCCTGGCGGAGGCTTATTTGCTAATTCGGTACGTGAGGCACAGCAAATTTCAAACGTGAGTGATGCGGTCGCGCATCACATGGCCTTATTGGCAATGGATCAATTCGGACTCATGTTAACGGGCTTGAATCCAACGCTTGTTACAGCCAGCAGTGAATTGGAAATAGCCGAACGTGGATGGCAACATCGCGCCACCGTTTGGTTGCCAAGTAAAATGGTGATGGCAGACGAAAGTATTCTAAAAAATTGGCATGTCACGTCAGATAGTTTAAGTGCTTGGCTGGCGAATAAATTAGGTGCTGAACAGCTGATATTAGTGAAGTCTAAATGCTTGCTTACCTATCAAAAAGAGCGACCGAATAAACTTCAGCATTTAATTGACGATGAATTGATTGACACGCAATTTATACATTACGTTGAGGGGCAAAAATATCAGACTTGGATACTGAATAAGGCAGATTTCAGTCTATTTGAGGATGGCCTAGTTTTGCAAAAATTGGCTGATAATGGGCTGCATATTACCGCAGAAAATATTGAAAGTTTAGTCGATTAAAAGGAGTGGGTTATGTCATCAGGCGCCGTGTATACCGATGAAGCGATTGAGGCTAAATTAAAGGCAGAATTGCCGCATTGGTATTTAGAAAATGGTTGGATACGCCGCAAATATAGAACCAGTGGCTGGAAAGCAACTCTGATGGTGGTCAATACCATCGGTCATTTGGCCGAAGCCGCTTGGCATCACCCAGATTTGACGGTTTCTTACGCTTTTGTGATTGTGAAGTTATGCACGCATGATGCAAAAGGTGTTACTGACAAAGATTTTGAATTGGCGACTAAAATAGAAGCAGTTATTGCTTGGCAACCCGCTTTGGAAGGTGGTGTGCTCACTGGGACGCCAAATGACGACCCGCGGTTTAAGTACATAAAATACGACTGATTTTTAAAGGCGCTAGCTTCTTACTTGCTTATACTAAGAAGGAAAATTTAACTTTGCGTTGCTAGTTTTTGTTGATTTTCAAATTTACCAAAGTGCAACATAATGGTTGGCAGAATCAATAGGTTTAAGATTGTTGAGGTAATTAAGCCACCGACAATGATGGTTGCCATTGGGCCTTCGATTTCCCGTCCTGGTTGACCGCTGGCTGCGGCTAGGGGCATTAATCCCAGCGCAGTAACCAGTGCCGTCATTAAAATAGAAGGCAGCCGTTCAGAAGCTCCTCGTATGCAGGTTTCTAAGCCCCATACGCAGTTTTCTTTATCTACTAAGTGCTGATAGTGCGACACCATCATAATGGAGTTGCGCAGAGTGATACCAAATAAGGTAACAAAACCGACTAGTGTGCCAATTGACATCCACCCGCCTGTGAACATAATAGCCAGTACACCACCAAATAGTGCAAAAGGCAAATTAGCAAAGGTGAGTAATAGATTACGCAATCGGCCAAAGGCAATATATAACATCAGGAATACGATTACTCCTGCTAATAGTGAATGTAAGACCAAGGCTTCTCTAGACTTTGCATTCGCTTCTGCAGCGCCTGTAAATTCTAAATAAGCGCCTGGCGATAAGCTAAGCTCTTTTTTTAAAGTTGTTTTGAGTTCTTTAGTAAACGATGTGATATCCCGTCCATTAACGTTAGCGGTGACGGTTTGTATGCGCTTGGCTCCAGCATGCAGTATTTTAGAACGGCCATTCTCTTGCACAATATCCGCGACATCACGTAATCGTAGTAATTTTCCTTCTGGATTAAATAGCGGAAGATCGCCTGCTTCTTGCACATCATCACGCGCTTCCATGTCGAGCAGGACACTTACGCCGATGACGCGATTGCCATCATATACTTGGGTGATAGGCGTGCCTTCATGGGCGGCGCGGACGTTGTCTAGCACATCGGTTGGCTGTAAACCCAATTGTGCCATTTTTTCAGGGCGTAAGCGTATGACCAATTGCGGCGTTCCAGGCGGCGATTGCACTAACACGTCATTTGCGCCGTTGATGCGTCTAACGATATTCGCGACAGCGTTGGCATCATGATCGAGGGCATCTAGGTCTTGGCCGTAAATATTAATCACGGTAGAGGCGGCGTAGCCAGAAATGGTCTCTTCAATACGTTCTGTTAAAAAAGTATTGATTGCAAAGTTAACCCCTACAAAACCCGCTTCCGCAATGCCATCGCTATCATCATCGACTTCTTCACCAGCTAATTCTTCACGAATTCGGTTTAGAATTTGCCTTTGACTTTCACCTGAAATTGCACCGACCTCAATTTCAAACTCACTGTAATGCGTGCCAAATGAATCAGCGCCGTTTGGTGCCCGACCCACCCATTGCGTGACTGATTTTACCCCTTTGATATTGCGAATAAGTGCAGAAACCTTTTTGCCTATACGCAGCGATTCCTGTTCTGATGTGCCAGGTACCGCTGTCATGTGCATAATAAAGTGGCCTTCATGTAAGGCTGGGATAAATTGATTCTTGAATAAAGGTAGTGTGCCCAAACCTAAGCAAATCACCATAAAACTTAGCGCAATAATCAGTTTGTAATGTTTTTCGATACGATACAGCACGTTAACATACCAGCTTTTGATAATGCGTATCATGGGCGGATCTTCTGTATCGAGTTTGGCATTGCCTAAAAGTAGGTAGCAGAGTGCTGGGGTAAGCGTGAGGGCAACGATTAAGGATGCAACAATCGCCGCAATGTAAGCAAACCCTAAAGGAGCAAATAATTTACCAGCTACGCCCCCCAAGGTGAGTAGCGGCATGAACACCAGCGCCACAATCGCCGTTGCGTAAACGACCGAACTTCGGACTTCCATCGATGCTTCAAACACAACGCGATGTGTAGCCAAGGGTATTGCCAGCAGGCGATTTTCACGAATCCGTCTAAAAATATTTTCGGTATCAATAATCGCATCATCGACCACTTCACCTAATGCAATAGCCAAGCCACCGAGCACCATGATATTCAGCCCAATGTTAAAGTAGCTCATTACAACAATCGCAGTGAGTAGGGAAAGTGGGATGGCTGTTGCCGATATAAAAGCCGTGCGGAAATTAAATAAGAATAAAAATAAGATAGCAATGACTAATATTGAGCCAATTAAAATATCTTGACGCACACCTTCAATAGCCACTTCAATGAAGTTTGCTGGCCTAAACAAGCCTTCGTGTAGGGTGATATTTTCGCTAATTAAACTAGGTTTTAGCTCTTGCAATGCACTTTCAATCGCAAGGGTTACACCGTGTGTATTTGCGCCTAATTGCCCTTGCACAGAAAGGTAAACGCCAGTCTCTTCATTAATGGCTGCTGAACTGATGGAGGGCGCGGCTCCTTCAACCACTTTGCCAATGTCACCAAGTCGGATGGTTTGCCCGTTCTTATAAAGTAAGGTGGCACGCGCTAATTCATCGGGTGATGAGGCTTGGCCTTCTGTAATAATAACAATGCGTTGATTTTTATTCTCAATATAGCCATTTCCACGCACGCCCGTGGCTTTTTTTACAGCCTCCTCAATTTGAATGAGTGAGATGCCATAACGTATCATTTTTTCTGGGTCAACTTGCACCTGAAATTGTCTTACTTTTCCACCAAACACATTGACATCAGCGACCCCTGGTATAGCTAATAAATGTGGCACAATCACCCAATCGACCAAGGTGCGAATTTCAGTCAAACTACGTGTTTTTGAAGTTAAGCCGAAACCAAGCACAGTGCTGGCGGAAGAGGTAAGTGGTGTGATGTTGGGTGTTATGCCTTTGGGTAGTTTGTTATTGAGTGTGGCTAAGCGCTCTGCAATCACTTGTCGATTTCGATAGATATCCGTGTTCTCATCAAAAATGATGGTGATAATTGATAGGCCGGGAATCGATTGCGAGCGCATGCTCTCAATGCCAACCGTACCGGCTATACTGGTTTCAATTGATTGCGTGACGATGCTTTCTACTAATTCAGCAGAAAGCCCTGGTGATTCTGTTTGAATAATAATCTGCGTTGGCGAAAACTCAGGAAATACATCCAAATTACTGCGTGACATGCTGTATAAACCATACAGGATGACCGCTATGGTTAAGCCGATAATAACGCCACTAAAGCGAATTGAAAAACGGACTAATGCCGACATCATGGCGATTTAATCCTCGTTCTCGTTTGTAATTTGCGATTTGAATTCTTCTGAAAGCAGGAGTTGTGCGCCGCTGGTTACAACTTCATCATTTTCTTTTAGGTTGCCTTGGTAAAACCAACCTGTTTCTACTTCAATGTCTGTTTTAATCGGCAATCTGCTAAATTGCTCTTTAGCAGTTTTGCGATATACCCAAGGTTTTCCTGCATACCAGATAATGGCATCATTCGGCACAATGACGCCAGGAACACTTTTATTGGAGGTGGCGTTAATGGCATTAATCTGCATTCCAGCGCGGAGTTCTGTTGAAACTGCACGGTAAAAGTAGGTTTTACCTTGAATCGTAGGGTTACTAAAAGGCGCGCGAGAAATATAGTGAGCTCGAATAGTATGCGACGGTGCAGCGGTAGGCGCAATCATAATGCCGCTATTTTCACGCGGTTCGGCAGCATCAAAGGGAAGTGTAGTTTGAATCAATACTTCCTTGCTGGCGATGAGGTTCTGCAACAGTTCACTTACATTCGGCTGAGTGGCCTGTATAGTCAGTGATTCACCCCATTGTTGACGCATACTATCCGCAAGGTTTTTTGCAGTGGATTCCGCAGCGGCGATTCTCGCTTCATCGGCTTTTACATTGCTGGCGGAAATCGCTACAACTTTATCGGAGACATTTTTATCGTCTTGATTTAGGCTTTGCAAGCGTGCGAATTCGTTTTTATTTTGCGTTAAAGAAGTGCGTAAAACTTCGATTTCAGATTTAGCTGCTAAATATCTCGTTCTGAGGTCAATCAAGCTATCAATGCTTAAAACGCTACCATACGTGCTGATATTAGCTTGGTGCATACTGGCTTTTAAGGGGCTAGTTTTAATGTCACTTTGTATTTGCGTAGCAGAATTGACCTTAATAGCGGTAATGCCTTCTTTACTGGTGACAAGGTTGGGTGTTGCAATTTCCTCTTCTTGTGCCTGAGTTAGTGCTTCAAATTCATCCTTGCCATAAAAGACAAGTAGCCAAAATAGCATGACGATAATAAAAGCTTGTATACCAAGAATAATGGCGATTTTACGATTCATTTAACTCCCCTTAATTACCTACACACCCTAATTCATTGGCCTAAAGACGCGTTTTCAAATTTTTCACTCGATATTAAGGTGCTCATTGGGTGCTGTAGCGTGTTTTCTAACTCATGGATTGCTGTATTCAGCTGATGGTCTGCTAGGGCTAGATTTTTTTCTGCGGCGATGTTTTCTAATTTGATATAAGCAAACTCCAATCGATCAATCTCGCCTCCGGCGAATTTGCGTTCTGCACTTCTAGTATAAGCCTGTTGCCGTTCAGCTAAAGCTTGCTGATTTGTTAACGATTGCTGGGCTTGTGCTATCAGGCCATTGGCAATTGATGTGTCTGAAAGAACTTTAGTCTGCAAAGCTTCAAACTGTGCAGCTTCAACCTCACGTAGTTGCGTTGTTTCAGCAATGGCCAACTTGTTCTTATTTAAAAAGGTGATCAAGCTTGACAGGCCAAGTGACCAAAGGTTATCACCAAATTCATAGGTGTATCCTGGGCTAATCACGATATTTGGATATTGCTTTGCTATTTCTAACTTTAATTTAGTCTCAGCCAGTGCATAGCGCTCTAGCGCAATGCGAATATCGATGCGGTTTAATAATGCGGTGTTCTGCAATTGTTTGGTCGGTATGCTTGCGGGTAAGTTTTTTTGAGTGTCATTCGTGGATAATTGCAGGGCTTCTACCTTAGCCAGCGGTAAACCTAAGTTATTTGCCAGTTTTGCGAGTAGAACTAGTCGGTTTTGCTGTTTATTACTTAGCTCTGAAGCGGTTGTTTGCAGTTGTAATTTTGCCGTACTTAGCTCGATGTTCGAAGCCTCGCCCAGACTTACACGTTTTTCATACATAGCCACTATTTCTCTTCTAAGCGCTATTTCTGAGGCAGTAATGCCTAGCTGCTTTTGGTTAAGTTGATATTCGGCAAGTGTTTGTGCTATGTTTTGTCGTAATTGCCACGCTGTTTGGGCAATCTCTAATTTGGCTGTTTGTGATAAATGCTGGGCGTTTTCGATACGCAGGTTACGTTTGTTTGCAGTTTCAATCGGTATATCAATGCTTAAGCCAAGAGCAAAAGGTTTTTTTGCCGGGTCTGAATCGTCGCTATGTGCAATTGATCCATTCAAGCTTGGCAATGGTTTTTCAGCCGCAAAAGCTTCAGCCGCTTGCGCTTTGCGCCATTGTCTGCGCGTAACATCTAAGCTGGGGTGAAAAAAAAGCGCACAGAAAGTTAGCTCATCTAAACCCCAATGTTGAATGGGTAGGCTATTCGCTGGATAGCCATTGTTTAGCAGAAATTGTTGAAAATCGTAACCAGTAGGTTCTTTTTTCTCAAATCTGATGGTGTTTGCTACAGGGTCTAAAGGCTGCGCATTATATTTTTGAAAGCTACATGACGTAAAAAATGAAGGTAATAAGGCAATGATAGTGGTAGTTGTAATGAACCTTGAAGGGAAGTTTAATGCTTTGGCGAATTTATGCATAACTTAAACCAAGCAGGTGAAATTAAATTTCATTCATTCGGATTACTTAAGATTTATCTATTAATTCTATTCAATAATTTCAGCGTGGACTGCATTTAATGCGTCTTGCAAGGTTTCTTCATTTAATCCATTAATTGTCGTGGCTAATAAATCCGCAGCTTCGATCGTGGCAATTGGTAAGTCATGGCTATTCATTTCGGCAATTAGGCCCGCGGCAGCCCCTGTTACTTTTAATAATGATTGCCGTTCACGCATGAGCAGTTCTAATTCGGTGCGTAGCATATTGATTTCATTTTGATTGATTTGGTTTTGCATGATGAATATACCTAATATATTTAAAATTGAAGCTTGTTCACTGATATAACAT
>NZ_JABFRA010000101.1 GCF_013141425.1 Methylotenera sp.
TGATGGGCTTTGGCGCAAATGCAATGGCAGACTCGACGGATGACATTGTTAATGCATTGGTTGCAAAAGGTGTATTGACAGAAGAAGAAGGCGCATTGTTGATGAAGGGCCGTGCAGGCGAAAAAGAAGCTGCTGAAGCCAAGAAAGCCAATGCTGTTTCAGCAAAATATAAAGATGGTTTGAGTTTTGAAAGTGGCGATGGTAAGTTCAAAGCGGCTATCAATGGCCGTGTACATGCCGATTATCGCTTTTTTGATTACAACGATGGTGACAGAAATGCAACTCTAACAACTGGCAACTCTATCTCTAATACCAATGGCGTAGCAGATACCTTTGATATTCGCCGCGCACGCTTAGGTTTTAAAGCTGCATGGAAAGACTATTACGAAGGCGAAGTGGTGGCTGATCTTGGTAATACCACAACTTTAGATGTTGGTTACTTGAACGTTGCATGGTGGAAGCCAGTACAATTTCGTTTTGGTCAATTCAAAATGCCAATGAATTTGGAGGAGTTAACTAGCTCAAATAACATAGATTTTATGGAGCGCTCATTTGTTAACTCATTGGCACCAACTAAAGAAATTGGTGTAATGGTACATGGCGCACCGTTTACTGGTGTGACTTACGCTTTAGCAGCATCAAACGGTAGCTTAAAAAATGCTGAGAGCGATATCCGTGAAGATGGTAAAGATATCATCGGTCGTGTAACAGCTAACTTTGCTGAAATTATGGGCAATAAAGAGATGGTCTTACACGCAGGTGTTTCATTCTCTCAGGGTGATCTACCTGAAGTAACTAGTGGTGGTACGGCAACAGGAACTACAATCGGCACAGCCGGACGTACTGAAGCACGAGGAGCTACGTTCTTTAGAGCGCCTGTATTAATCAATACTGGTTCACAAGCTGGTGGTTTTAACAATATTGACCGTAGTCGTTTAGGTTTAGAAGGTGTTGTTGCGTATGGCCCATTCAAAGTGCAAGCTGAGTGGATGCAACAAAACAACGAGTTCTCAACTCAAGCAGCTGTTGGTGGTGTTAAACGCAACTACGACCTTGATACTGAGAATTGGTACGCAGAAGCTTTGTGGGCCATTACTGGTGAAGCGTATGCAGATGCTTACAAAGGTGGTGCATTTGGTGGCTTAAAGCCTAAAAATGACTTTGACCCAACAACATTTAAGGGTGGGTTATGGGAGCTAGGTTTACGTTATAGTGAGTTTGATGCATCGGATTACAATGCTTCTGGTGTTGGTAATGGTGTGGGTACAGCGGATGCTAAAATTAATACTAAAGCTGCAGGTTTTGCAAAAGCTGACTCATGGACTGCAGGTGTAAAATTCTTACCAACTGCAAATACTCGTTTGATGCTGAATTATGTTACTACAGACTTTAACGACGTGATTGGTGGTGCAACAGGCGGTATCATTGTAAATAATAAACGTGTAGATGATGAAAAAGCATTGATTATGCGTGCGCAATGGATGTTCTAAAGAAATGTAGTTAATTTCTCCTTGTTGGCTATCAGGCCACACATTTTATGCCCGCTCCAGTAGCGGGCTTTTTTATTGAATCAGGTATAATTTGCTTGGTCATTAAACGAGAAATTCGCATGTATAAACATCCCCTATTAAATCGCGACAAAATGTCTCCACAAGAGGCACTGGATATTTTGATTGAAGGTAATCACCGGTTTACAAATAGCTTAACGGTGAATAAAGACATGATGAGTTTGGTGAGTATTACCAAAGACCGTCAACATCCTTTTGCGTCAGTGTTGAGTTGTAGTGATTCTCGTGCGCCAGTGGAAATGCTATTTGATCAGGCACTTGGCGATATTTTTAGTGTTCGATTAGCGGGCAATATTGCTTCTGATAAGGTCATCGGCAGTTTGGAATTTAGCTCCAAGTATTTGGGTAGTAAGTTGATTGTAGTGTTGGGGCATACCGATTGTGGGGCGGTGAAGGCTGCCTGTGATAATTTTAGAGAAGGCCATATCGGCGAAATTATCAATTTGATTCGGCCTGCAGTGCGCTTAGAAAAAACGACTGCTAATGAACGCGACTCTAGCAATACGCGTTTTGTTGATAATGTTTGCGCTTTGAATGTGCAAGTGCAAATCAATGAAATTATTCATAGCAGTGACATTATTCAAGATATGCTGGCGGCCAAGCAAATTGGCATGGTCGGTGGTATTTACAACCTAGCAACGGGTGAAGTGCGGTTTTTGCCTGAGACTTACACGCTTTAACCATGCTAGTGCTAGGTGAGGCTGTTCTGTACATAACAATGTATAATGCGGCCTTTATCGATTTCAACTCAATTACTGATACCCCTGAAAGTTTTTAATATGAGCCACAGGCAAGATACCAGCACGTTGTTGCGCACACTCAAATTTTACCTTAATCCCAATGATGGTCGTTATGAAGATTTAGCCAAGGGGAATGTTACCAAAAATATAATCAAAGATTTAACCGCTGGTTTGGTAGTGGCAATGGTTGCTATTCCCTTGGCGATGGGTTTTGCCATGGCCAGTGGCTTGCGCCCAGAGCAGGGTATTGTCGGTGGTGCAGTAGCGGGTTTGCTTGGCGCATTGTTTGGTGGTAGTAAATATCAGGTGTATGGTCCAACGGCGGCATACATTCCCATTATTGCGGGTTTAATGGCTACCTATAATCACAGTTTTTTGGTGTTAGCTTCTATTGTGGCGGGTTCATTATTAATGCTGACGGGATTGTTGAAAAAAGGCAAAATCGTTACTTTAGTACCGCATTCTATCGTGGTAGGTTTCACAATAGGCATTGCTGTGGTAATTGCATTTTCGCAAATGGGAGAGGTGTTTGGTTTTCACAATAAAATCGGCTATGACTTCATTGGTCAAATTAAAAAGACTATTGAATATTTTGGCGAAACCAATATTTATGCGGTGATTGTCGCTTTAAGTACATTTGCGATTTGCAAAGTACTGATTAAAATTTCTACGTTTATTCCAGCGCCCGTGTTCGGTTTGGGCTTAGGCTGGTTGGCAGCTGCAACGTTCTGGAAAGACAAAGGCCTAGTGCTCATTAAAGATAAATACGGCAGTATTCCAACCGACTTCTGGGTAATTACACCACCACAATTACCAGATATGACCACAGGCCAAGTTTGGTTTGATTTATTGTATTTTGCAGTGGCGATTTACTTTGTGGCAGCGGTAGAAAGCTTGTTATGTAGCCGCATGGCAGATCGCATGGCAAATAACACTGGCGTACCTTACAACCCAAATAAAGAGCTATGGGGGCAGGGTATGGTGAATATATTTACGCCGCTATTTAATGGCTTTCCGCACACGGGGGCTTTGGCCAGAACGGCAGTTAATATCCGTTTAGGCGCAGTTTCCCCATTAGCTGGCATCGCGAAATTCAGTTTTAAATTGTTACTTGCTGCCTATTTGGCAACCTACCTGGAACAAGTACCCATGGCCTGTATTGGCGGCATTTTGCTGTACGTGGCTTCAGGCATGGTAAAATGGAAGGAGATTCAAGAAGTGATTGAAATGAAAAGTCAATTTCACTTTTGGTTGATGATATATACCGCTATCATGGTTCCGTTGACTGGTTTTTTAACGGCAGTGTTAAGTGCCATTGTGATTTTTGCGATTGCAGTATTACTGAAAAAAGTACCGTTGCACCACAAAAAAGAAGAAACGGTAGAATTGGATTTGGCTGAGGCTAACTAAGCTATATCTCTAATGAATAAGGGCGCTAAGAAGCGCCCATATTTTTTGTATCAGTAATATTTTACTTATCGATGCCCTTCTTTGGCCATGTTGATACTGTATTTTGGAATCTCTACAACCAAATCTTCATTACCCACTAACGCTTGGCAAGATAAGCGCGAGTGCGGTTCTAGGCCCCATGCCTTATCAAGCAAATCGTCTTCTTTATCTTCGGAAGGGTTCAAAGACTTAAAACCTTCTCGAACGATGACGTGGCATGTTGTGCAAGCACACGCTTGGTCACAGGCGTGGTCAATATCGATGTGGTTATTTAACAGCACATCGCAAATTGATTCGCCAGTGCTAGCTTCAATCGCTGCGCCATCTGGGCAAAGCTCTATATGGGGTAATACTATAATTTGTGGCATTTTTATTCCTAATTTCTGTCATGCTGAACTTGTTTCAGTATCTTATAAATTCACTTCATCTAAGTTTTTACCTGCCAATGCGCGACTCACGCTTGCATTCATGCGCGCAGCTGCAAATGCTTCAGTCGCATGGTTTAGACTATCAACGGCCTTGTTTATTGCGGCAGCATCTTCAGTTTTTGCGATGGCTTCCAGTTTTAAAATTTCAGCTTCAATCGCTAATTTTTCTACATCGCTAATCAGATTGCTATCAGCAGCTAAAGCTAATTTGACTGATTGAATAATTGCGCCTGCTGAAACTCTCGCTTCAGCCAACATGCGGGATTTTTTATCGGTCTCAGCGCTACCAAACGAAGATTTTAGCATTTGGGTAATTTCATCTTCTGTTAAACCATAAGATGGTTTAACTACGACATTCGCCTCTATGCCGCTAGTTTGTTCGCGCGCACTGACTGAAAGCAAGCCATCAGCATCCACTTGGAATGTCACGCGGATGCGTGCTGCTCCAGCGGCCATTGGTGGAATGCCACGTAATTCGAAACGCGCTAATGAACGACAATCTGCCACCAGTTCACGTTCGCCTTGCAGCACTTGTATGCTCATAGCAGTTTGACCATCTTTGTAGGTGGTAAAGTCTTGCGCACGTGCTACAGGCAAGGTGCTATTTCGTGGAATGATTTTTTCCACCAAGCCGCCCATAGTTTCTAAGCCTAATGACAGTGGTGTGACATCTAACAGTAATAAATCCTCTTCACTGCGGTTGCCCACTAATGCATTGGCTTGTATTGCCGCACCGAGGGCGACGACTTTATCTGGGTCTAAATTAGTGAGGGGTGTTTGCTGGAAATAATCTTCTACGGCGTGTCTTACCTGAGGCATGCGTGTTGCACCACCCACTAACACTACGCCTTTAATATCTTCAATGCCAAGATTTGCATCACGCATTGCCTTGAGTGTGGGGGAGAGCGTTTTTGTGACTAAATGCTGCGTCAATTCTAGAAACTGAGTTGCTGTTAGTGTGACATCAACAAAGCTACCATCGCTTAAGCGACAAGTGATTTGCGCTTCATGATTGTCAGTTAGCCATTCTTTGGCTTGGCGAGATTTAGTAAGTAATAAACGCGTATCTTGCTCATTGAGCGGGTTAAAGTGTCCGTGACTTTCACGCACTTTTGTTCGTATTTCATCCAATACCCAACAATAAATGCGGTGGTCAAAATCGTCACCACCAAGTGCTGAGTCACCATTGGTTGCTAGCACCTCAAACACGCCTTTGGTGAGTTTAAGAATAGAGACGTCAAAGGTGCCGCCACCTAAATCATAAATAACAAATGTACCTTCAGCTGCATTATCTAAACCGTAAGCCACAGCGGCTGCTGTAGGCTCGTTTAATAAGCGTAAAACATTTAAACCAGCGAGCCTTGCCGCGTCTTTAGTGGCTTGACGTTGTGCATCATCAAAATAGGCGGGAACAGTAATCACAGCACCTGTAAGCTCGCCACCTAAAGATTTCTCTGCACGTGCTTTAAGTGTTTTTAAGATTTCTGCTGAGATTTCGATAGGGGTTCTTAGCCCTGCACGTGTTTGAATTTGCAAGTGCTTCGTTGTATCGGCGCTATCAACAAAGTGATAGGGGATATGCGCTCGATCAGCTATATCCTTTAGGCTACGCCCCATAAAACGCTTCACAGAAACTACCGTGTTTACTGGGTCTGCACTTTGTTGTGCTTGCGCTTCATGCCCAACAACAACTTCGCCACTCGGTAAATATCGCACAACAGAAGGTAATAATGCATGACCATGTTCATCCTGCAGTACTTTGCTCATGCCGCTAAACACAGTAGCAACCAGTGAGTTTGTTGTGCCTAAATCAATACCAATCGCCAGCTTGTGTTGATGCGGTGCGGCGCTCATGCCAGGTTCGGATATTTGCAGAAGGGCCATAATGTTTTATTTCAATAATAAATTGTGTTTGCTAGTTGACTAGTCTAGTCGTTCAATTGCATGTTTGATGTCTTCAGAAACTTTAGCCATAAAAATGAGTTTACGCGTGACATCCGTCGCGCTAGTGAAATCTTTTTTAACATCGAATAATTCAATTAATTGTAATTGTAAGCTTTTTACTTCAACTTTTATTTCTTGAATTAGGTTTTCTAGGGTATCAACTTCTTTTTCTGCAATGCCGTTTTCTAAGACTTCGCGCCATTCCATTTGCTGCATTAAAAAATCCGTAGGCATTGCCGTATTGGTTTCGCTAATGGCGGAAATACCTTGTAATTCAAGCAAGTACTTGGCGCGGGTTGCTGGATGTTTTAGAGTTTGATATGCTTCGTTCGCTAGTGTAGCCAAATGCATGAATTTAATCTTTTCAGGGGCTGGTGCTGTTACAAAGCGGTCAGGGTGTACTTCGGCCTGAATTTTACGAAAATTAGTTTCTAGAGTTTGTAATTCAATATTAAATTTTGCTTCTAGAGCAAACAATTCAAAATAGTTTTGCGTCACACTGTAAAGCTTTCTCCACAGCCACACTCATCTTTCACATTCGGATTGTTAAATTTAAAGCCTTCATTCAATCCTTCTTTCGTGAAATCAAGCTCTGTGCCATCAATGTATACCAAGCTTTTTGGGTCAACAATGACTTTAACGCCATGACTTTCAAAAGAGGTGTCCTCTGGATGCAACTCGTCGACAAATTCCAATGTGTAAGCCATGCCAGAACAGCCGGTTGTTTTAACGCCCAAGCGTAAGCCAATGCCCTTGCCGCGATTGGCCAAGAATTTTTCAACGCGATCCGCAGCGGTTTGTGTCAGTGTAATTGCCATAATAAAGATTACTTTTCCTATTTCTGTCATTCCGACAGAGGTCGGAATCTGGTGGATATTAAGCGAGATTCTGACGTTAGTCAGAATGACATTCAGTTATTATGCTGCCTCTTTTGCTGCCAACTGCTTCGCCTTAATATCAGCAACTGCCGCTTTAATTGCATCCTCAGCCAATACAGAGCAGTGGATTTTTACTGGCGGCAAGGCTAACTCTTCAGCGATTTCTGAGTTTTTAATGGCATAAGCTTCATCAATCGTGCGACCCTTTAGCCATTCGGTTACCAAAGAACTTGATGCGATGGCTGAACCGCAACCATACGTTTTAAATTTAGCATCTTCAATAATGCCGTTGTCATTTACTTTAATCATTAACTTCATCACGTCGCCGCAAGCCGGCGCGCCAACCATGCCCGTACCAACGTTTGGGTCATTTTTATCTAATGTACCCACGTTACGCGGGTTTTCGTAGTGGTCTAAAACTTTGTCTGAATATGCCATTTTACGTACTCCTTTAGTGGGCGGCCCATTGAACTTTTGACAAGTCCACACCGTCCTTAAACATTTCCCATAATGGGGATAATTCTCTTAATTTATCAATTTTACTTTTCATCAATGCGATGGTGTAATCAACGTCCTCTTCTGTTGTGAAACGACCGATTGAGAATCGAATCGAGCTATGTGCTAGTTCGTCAGAACGGCCTAAAGCGCGTAATACATAGCTTGGCTCTAAACTGGCCGATGTACAAGCAGAACCGCTTGATACGGCAATGCCTTTCACAGCCATAATCAGTGATTCACCTTCCACGTAATTAAAACTGATATTTAAATTGTGCGGTACGCGGTGTTCTAAGTCACCATTTACATAAACTTCTTCCATCGTTTCTAAACCATGTAACAATTTATCGCGTAAGCGGCGTACACGTGCATTTTCCAAATCCATTTCTTCACACGCAATGCGGAAAGCTTCGCCCATGCCAACGATTTGATGCGTTGCTAATGTACCAGAGCGCATGCCTCGTTCATGACCGCCACCGTGCATTTGCGCTTCAATACGAATGCGTGGTTTACGACGCACATACAAAGCGCCAATGCCTTTAGGGCCGTATGTTTTATGTGCACTAAAGCTCATTAAATCTACAGGCAGCTTTTCTAAATCAATCTGTACTTTTCCGGTCGCCTGCGCGGCATCTACATGAAAAATAACGCCGTTTTCTCGGCAAACGTTACCAATGGCGGTAATGTCTTGAATCACGCCAATTTCATTGTTCACCAACATCACAGAAGCCAATACTGTATCTGGGCGAATTGCCGCTTTGAATTTTTCTAAATCCAGTAAACCGTTTGGTTCTGGTTGTAAATAAGTCGCTTCAAAGCCTTGTCGTTCAAGTTCACGCACTGTATCAATTACTGCTTTATGCTCTGTAGCTACAGTAATGATGTGCTTGCCTTTTGCCGAATAAAAATTCGCGGCGCCTTTAATGGCTAGGTTGTTCGATTCGGTTGCACCTGAGGTCCAGACAATTTCGCGTGGGTCTGCGCCGACTAATCTAGCCACTTCTTCACGTGCATTTTCTACCGCTTTTTCGGCAGTCCAGCCATAAGGATGGCTACGAGAAGCTGGGTTGCCAAAATCCTCAGTCAGGTAAGGAATCATTTTCGCGGCCACACGTGGGTCGACAGGAGTTGTCGCTGAATAATCCAAATAAATTGGATGCGCACTATCTTCTGCGTATTTTGATACTGGCATTTCTACTGAGGCTGACATTCTTTTATTTATCCTTGCATATTTTAAGTAATACGTTTTACTAGCTTAGGTTTTTAAACTTAAGCTGCAATGGCTGACATTTGTTTCAGCCTTAAAATCTCGTTGCTTAATGTGGCTAAAAAATTCTTTACTTGCGTAGCCGTATTGTGTGCACCCAAGCTCACTCTAACCGCACCACGTGCTAAATCGGCGGGAATGCCCATTGCCAATAACACATGGCTCGGCTCGGAGCTATCACTCGAACAAGCAGAGCCGCTGGCAACCGCATAACCTTTGCGGTCCAAGGCCATCACCAGCGTTTCACCTTCAATACCGTCTATCGCAAAAAAACTGGTATTGGGGATACGTGCAACCGTTTGCCCGAAAATATTCACATTCAAGGCCTCTAAGCCTAGCTCTAACTGTTCGCGTAATGCCATGGTATGGGCTGCAAACTGAGCTCTATTTTGCATTGCTAATTCACAGGCAGCGCCAAAGCCTACAATTGCCGCCACATTTTCAGTACCGCTGCGTAATCCTTTTTCTTGTCCTCCACCAAGCAGTAGTGGTTGAATGTCTAATTTTTTATCTAAAATCAGCGCTGCGGCACCTTGTGGGCCGTGAATCTTATGGCTAGATATCGTCATGGCATGCACATTCAAATCCGCAAATTTCAAAGCAATCTTACCTAAGGCTTGCACGGCGTCGGTATGCACAAACGCACCTGCGATACGTGCTGTTTCGGCAATGCTGTCAATGTCTTGTATTACACCTGTTTCATTATTAGCCAACATGACAGAAACTAAGCTGGTTGGGCTTTTTAGCTGCGTTTTAAGATTTGCTAAATCTACCTGTCCGTTAGCATCCACTTCTACTTTTCGGCTGATATAACCGAGTTGTTGCATCGCCGCTGCTGGGCGACTTACACATGGATGCTCAATTGCGCTCGTTAGAATTTGCTTGGCTGTGGAGGCTGGTTTAATCGCTGAAATGCCTTTAACCGCAAAATTATTCGCTTCTGTGCCACAGGAGGTAAATACCACTTGTGAACTATACGCACCACAAGCCTCAGCCACCTGAGCTCTGGCGTGTTCGATTGCATCGCGTGCGGACCGACCATATATGTGACGGCTTGTTGGGTTGCCAGTTTGTTGCTGCATCCAAGGCAACATGGCTTGCAACACGCCGTTATCCAGCGCGGTAGTCGCATTGTGGTCAAAATATATGTTGGACATCGTCATATTCAGCTCGTATTAAGCGACCTTAGCCTCAATATTCGCTACTTTTTCGCTGCTGCAATTATGATTCGCTCTTGGCATGATAGTTACTTTTTGGCCTGATGTTTGTGACTCCACCATGTCTGCCAAACTAACGCCCGCAAGATAATCTAAAATTTTGTTATTTAATGTCATCCATAAGTCATGCGTCATGCATCGACCTTCATCTTTACAGTTCTCTTGACCGCCGCATTGTGTTGCGTCAATTTGCTCATCCACTGCGTTGATGATTTCTGCCACTGAAATGCTGGCTAAGTCTTTAGCTAATCTATAGCCGCCACCGGGCCCGCGCACGCTATTCACCAAGCCTTGGCGACGCAAGCGACTAAAAAGTTGCTCTAAATAGGAAAGCGAAATGTCCTGACGCTCACTGATGCCAGCCAGTGTCACGGGTTTGATTTCGACTACGGCATTATCTGCAGAATTTTTTGCTGCGTTGTTAGCAATAGTCTCGTGCAACGCTAGGTCTAGCATTGCGGTAACTGCAAAACGGCCTTTTGTCGTGAGTTTCATGTCTTAAGCACCTTTAGTAATTTCAGTTATTTTATAATACCTGATAACTTTGGTCAACTATTAGTGCGTTAAGTTCACCTAACGCTAATACTTATTTTAAAAGCGTAAAGGTTTGATTTTAGGTTTACTTGGAAGGCTTGGTTTTTGCAGGTTGCTTGACATCAAATGCGGATGCAACTTCAGCATCCGTCACTAAATCAACATTAAGTGCTTCTAATTTAAGTGTTAATTCAGCAATTTTTGCATCTTGTGCAGTGCTTTGCGCAAGCAAGGATTGTAAAGATTTTGCTATAGCTTCTGGGTTAAATTGATCATTTACATTCGCCACAGCATAAGCGGTAAACAGCTTATTCTTTTCGAATTCTTCTTTGCCAGTTTTTTCTTCTTCCAATATGCGCGCAGGCACCCCAACCGCAGTGGCGTTGATTGGCACATCTTTCACCACCACCGCATTGGAGCCTATTTTTGCACCAGTGCCCACTGTAATTGGCCCAAGCACTTTTGCACCCGCACCAATAACCACGCCATTTTCAAGGGTAGGGTGGCGTTTACCTTTATTCCAAGAAGTACCACCAAGCGTCACGCCATGGTAAAGCGTGCAATCATCACCAATCACCGCGGTTTCACCAATCACTACGCCCATTCCATGATCAATAAAAAGACGGCGGCCAATACTAGCGCCTGGGTGAATTTCAATCCCAGTAAGCCAACGCGCGATATGTGAATTAAAACGCGCTAACCAAAACAAGTGTTGTCCCCATAGCCAATGCGATAAACGGTGCATTAATAAGGCATGAACGCCAGGGTAGGTGGTGAGTATTTCCCAGTGCGTACGCGCCGCAGGGTCGCGTTCGAATACAATGGAAATATCTTCTTTTAGATGATTAAACATATCGATATTATGCCATAACTTGCTATGACGGTTGTTTTAATGGGCTTAAAAACGTACAGCTTATATTTAGCAAAGCTATAGAATACATCGATAAAAAAGTAAGCAGGACAATTAGATAACGTAGACTAAGTATGGTGAGTTATTTGATTACGGGTAATGCGCAAGTGGCTAGTCGAATGATTGCTGTGCTATCTTCACCATTTGTAGTTCAGCGATTACAGAAGACGAACTTCTGGCAGATGCTGCTGAAAGACCAGATGCAAAAAAGTCTGCACTTAGCAGTCCAAGAGTGTTTAAGTCAGGTTGATGCAGCGGTTTATGATAGCAATACCGCACAGCGCTATGGTACTTTGAGAGCATGCAAGAAAAGCATTGGAAATGCACTAGCCCCATATTATATACGGGTTAATAATGCTTATAGCCCCCGCTTTTCAAACACACAAATCCTGTAATCAAAATTAAACGCCACCGTTAAATTAGCACGCGCAGCCCAAAGATTAGCCACATACATCAGCTCAACCGTATCTTGAATATCAGGCGCAAAGTCTGCAAAATCAATCGCATAAAATCCATACTCATTCACCTCGCTAATGATCTGAACAAGCTCAGCTGGCAAAGCCTGATTTATGAATAAACCACGTGAATTTACTGGACTCATTGCATTAACCCATCATCTTTATGCAGGAACAGCTTTCACAGCTAAAAGCCAGCCCTATATCAATTAAACCCACAAGCACCGGACATCCGATTCAAGCCCTCAAGTACATGCTCTGCAAGCCAATATCCATGCGGCCTGCAGAGCACGCCTAATATGAATCACCTGCACAAAAATATAGCTTCACTTGGCTTAGGATAAATGTAGAGTAAGCCAAGTGAAGTGGGCGCCTATTGTGGCAGGTTGCACAACATACCTAGAGACCAACCTATATTGCCACGCCACCGAAACCATTACTCCTCCACCTGAGGTGGGCTAACAGACATTTTATTTCTCTGCTCCAAACTCATAATTCAACGTTGCCCAAATGCCGCGTGGGGCACCAGGAGCTAAAAAGTTAGCGGCCAGCCAATCATTAGAGTTATGGTTATAACCACTTACTCCTATTGCACCATTTACAGAAGGAGAGAAAGGATTTACCCCTAAACGACCTGCACTGTAGTACTTACGATCAAACAAGTTGGCAACGTTTAAACCTAGCGTTAATCCTTTATCTAGCTTATAACTAGTATGAAAATTAAATACGGCATAGCCAGGCACTGTGCCAGGGTTGGAAGTAGGTAAACCAAAACCAGATGCAAAAACTTCTATCTCTTTTTCAGGGTCGTTCGGGTCTGGCACTTTAAATAGCTTAGTTCTAGCAACCCTCACCCCTTGTTGATGTTTGTTATTTTCATTACCACGCACATATGAGAGTGAATGCATGACTGCGGTCACGCCCATTTTCCAATCTGGCGTAATGTCATAATCAAAACTGGCATTTAAATTATGTAGCGGCACACCTGGCATACGGTTACCTGGCTCAACCCGAATAGAGCCATAAATGTCAGTGGCTTGTGGATTGATGAAGTTGGCACTGCTATTGTCTGGGCTTAGCATATTGAAAGATGATTGAAACGTAGCATCTGTCAGTGAGTAATTTAGGCGTAATTTTGCTTTGCCTATTTCGCCAATAATGCCTGCCTCTAAACCTTGGCGACGGGTTTTACCTATGGTGTCAAAAAAGCTTTGCTCTGGTCCTACGCTTACATAGTAAATGTCATCTTTAAGATTGGTGCGGAATGCACCTAAATTCCACGTGATGTTATCGCCCCACTTACCACGCATACCAACGTCAAACGATGTTGAGCGTACCTGTGGCAAGTAAGGGTCACCTGATAGCGTAGTTGGCAGGTTACATACTCGGTGTTCCGCAATACTGCGTGCTGAGTACTGGTTCGTTCCATCTTGGTTAACGTAAGTTACAACGGGAGTTTTATCAAATGCACACCCCAATTCAACCACCGATGGCGTGCGTGCACCTTTACTGATATTGCCGTATATATTTAAGCTTTCATTGGCTTGCCAAGTAGCACCTAATGATGGATTAAGTGAGTAGTAATTAAACTTTTCTTTTTCAGCATCTTTTAACAAGCTTACATCTGGCGCATAGTAAGCTTGCGCAGGATAGCTTCCATCGGGGTTTTGTAGCTTAATATTGGGGATTCTATTAAATATTTTACCAATTGGTATATCTGCATTATTTCTTACTCGTAAGGCATTGCCTATAGTGGTGTCATTATATCTGGCAGCACCAGTAAAATGCCAAGCCTTTACAGGGCTCCATGTTTCACTAAAGTACAAGCTTTTGGTAGTAGAAGTGCCTTCAAAGTTATTGTTGGGTATTTCTTGCGTTGCAGCGGTAAATTCTGGGCCTATGTTTGCAGGGTCTAAATAAGAATTCCGATTTATATCTAACAGACCTAACATTTGCCCGCTCTTAAATTTAGCGTGTGATCTATCTAACGAAGCTCCCACCATAAATTTATGGTGGTCCGTATTCCAGTTTAACTGCACAGCACCACCATCAGTAATTTGGTCAATCTGTGTATTAGTGATGATAGAGGTAGGGGTGCCATCGATAACACCAGATGCCGTACCGAAAGTGTTGCTATTGCTCGTATCAGCGGCCCCATCGCGTTTCTGAATAGACCCAGTAGGTGTTAAATCTTGCATAACACCAACACGAATATCTGGATATGCAGTATTGTCAGTTGCAAAGCAACCAGGGTTTGTTGGTAATGCAAAATGCAGCACATACCTTTTACTGCCATCATCTGATATATAATTTGCCACACCATCACTGGGGTTAGTAAACGCTGTAAAAGTAAGTAAATCCTCGTTATATTGGGGGATCAATCCAAAGCCAATATCAATATCAGGGCTCGACAACACTGGCAGTTCTTTTCCTCCAGGTGCAATAGTCTGCAAATATAAAAGATTATTAAATCGCGACCTTAAATACGCCTCAAACTTATCATCTAATTTCATATTAAAAGTACTTATAATTGAGGTAAAATCTGTAAGAATGCCTGCTTTATCGATATTATCTTGCACAAACTGTGTACCAAAGTTATCCCATCCACCTTGTCCATCGGGGAGTTGTTCGTCAACATAAAAATCAGGTAGGCCGTTTTTATCAGCATCTGGCAACATACAAATTGGCGTTTCACCTGAGTTTAGTTTACGTGACTTGGTAAATGTATCTTGAGAGTCTGGCGTATAAACATCACCATTACTCGCTTTGCGCTTGCTATCACGGCGGTACACTTGGGCGGTAACGTTAAAGGTGTCAGATACATCCCACAAACCGCTTAGCTGGAATTGCAGCAGTTTGTTTTTGCTTTCATCGGGCGAAGTGTAAACCGCCGCGTAATCTTTGCTACTTATTTGGCTAGGTACTAAGCCATTACCTACTAAATCATTGCTGGCAATTAAAGTGCTAAAGTTTAAATCTAGACTTTCAGTTCTGTAGCTGGCTTTACCAAAAATTTGGTTTACTTTGCTAGGTGAGTTTTTACGCCATCCATCTTCATTAAATAAATTAAGTGCTAAAAACCCACCAATCACGCCATTGTTTGCCCCTGCCGACATTAAAAATTGTTTACGCCCATACGAGCCTGCGAGTACCTCTGCCTCTACTCCAGAATTTTCAAAGCCATTTTTGGTTTTTGTAGAAAATGCGCCACCTAATGTACCCAAACCAAATATTGGATTTGAACCTGGAAACACATCAAAGCTACTGAGTGCATTCATGGGAATCATGTCCCAGTTCACTACATCACCAAAGGGTTCGTTGACGCGAATGCCATCTAAAAACACACTCAAACCTTGAGCGGTTCCAATTTGTGGGCTTGCAGTAAATCCGCGGTAAATGACATCCATTTGAAAGGGGTTGCCTTGGTAGTCATTCACGTTTACTGACTGCAATTGTGAGTTCAGTAAGTCAGCAACACTCACCGCATGCGCATCTTTAATTTGCTTACCTGTAATGCTTTGTACATTGCCAGGAATTTCTTCTTTGGTGAGTGCTTATCCGCGCAAAGGGCCAATTTCATGAAAGCGCTTGGCGCGTACTTGGATTTTGTTGAGCTTGAATTCATTGGTATTGCTGATTTTTTCTACACTTTTTTTAATATAGGCCGTAGTGCCTTCGACCTTTACTTCTAAACCTGAGTTTGATAGCAACCTTTGAAAAGCTTCTTTAGCGGACATTTTTCCTTGTATGGCTAGTGCGGTTTTGCCGAGGAGTAATTCATTGCTGTAGGCAATATTTAACCCCGCCATGTCGCCCAGTTTTTTTAACGAGGTGCTTAATTGTTGGCTGGGGAGACTGATTTGTAGGGGCGCAAAAGAAATTGAATCTTGTTCTTGTGGCAGTTGCGTATTAAGTTCTGCTGCAACAGCGTTGGGTTGCCAAGCCAGTAACGCCCAACTGGCAAATATACTGGCCGCAATAGTGCTTTTGCTGTTATGTTTCTTATTGTGTTTCAAGGTGAAACCCTCGCGAATTTATTTTGTATTACTGCTATATCGCTTGAGCGAGCAAAACCCTGATGTTGAGAATGAAATGTTTTTTATTTTGTTTGGCTAATAATGCGCGTTTCTGTCGCGTTGTTTGATACTTTTACAGGCGCAATATTGGGGAGACCTTGTAAAAACTGTTCCGCATCTTTAATTTGAATCACGGCAGAAATGTCGCGTTTAGATTGACCTTGCGCGATGACTGGGCGCTGACGATAACGTGAGAGCGTCTCTGCAACTTCTTGCGTGTCTGCTGTATCAAATACCAATTTGCCAGTTTTGAAGCTAAAGGCGTCATTCGCGTTGCGCTTAATCAGGGTTGGTGCGTGTGTGGTCGAGATTTCTGCAACTTGCTGGTTGGTTAAAATTAGCGCTGGTTCGGGCGTTTTTGTTTAGTCTTGTGGGTTGCTTGGGAATTTTGCTTCAACTTGCACGCGACCATGATCTACGCTGATGCGTACAAATTGGCTGAACTGATTGACCGCAAAGTGCGTGCCGAGTACCGTAATTTTAGCCATATTGGTTTCTACGACAAATGGGCGATTTGGATCTTTGGCGACTTCAAATATGGCTTCACCTTTTGCAAGTTGCACATGGCGTTGATGGCGATAGTACACCACTTGCATTTCACTATTGGCGCTTAATGTGACTTGGCTACCATCGTCTAGGGTTTGTGTTGTAATGCTGTCTACTGGGTTGTTAGCGGCCATTTGCATGGTAGGCGTTGCTTGCCAGTGTTGGTATTGTTGCGCTGAAAACAATGCGCCAAAACCTAGCACTAATGTTGCAAAAGTTGCGCTCATCGCTTTTTTAACTTTATGCTGACGCGCTAGTTTGTTTTGAGACTTTTTTTGTTCTAAGGCGTTGGCTAATGTTGCTAGCTGCTCGTTAGAACTCAGCGTTTTCATTGTTTCTGTAATGCTTTCATATTCTGCCTGATGCATTGGATTTGCCATTAACCAGGCTTCAAATTGGCTATGTTCTGGCGCGTCAACCGCGGCGTCGCGCATGTGCAAATACCAACGGGCGGCGGTTTCGCTAATATTGGAGGGTGCTTTACTTTGCGCTGAAAATTGAGCTGACATGGACAACAAAACTTAAATTAAATGATGTTTTGCTGCGCGCAAATCGAGCATTGCACGAATAATGTGGCGCTCAACCATATTCACGCTGATATTGAGTTTGCTTGCAATTTGCTTTTGACTTAATTCTTCCACATGAAACAGCCAAAAAGCCTCACGGCAACGCGGTGGCAACGTGTCGATAATTCTTTGTAACAGTTGCAAGCGTTGCCTGATTTCAGCCAAGTGCTCGGCTGAGGCGATACTAAGTTCGGCTTTATGCAATTGCGCGTCAATGATTTCATCATTCAAATGGCGGGCAAAATAGCGAAAATCATTAACGAGCAAGTGGCTGACAATGCCGTGTAGATAAGCCTTAGGTGCGGTATGGCGAAATTCATTTTTGGATAAAGCAAAGCACACAATTGCATCGTGCAACACATCGCGCGCGCGATGGACACAACTGGTTTGACGCGTGATATGTGACAGCAAATCTGCGTAAGCCCAATTAAGGTCAATACCTTGCCAGTTCAAAGTGTTATTCATCGTTGCATCATACAAAAATAAGCTTGGTTTGAATATGGACCAGAGCGGGTCCAGTTTTATGTGAATATGCTATTCGTTGAATTTAATATTTATTATGCTTTTTAGGATCTATGGTTAACGTCAAAATCCCTCTAAGTAGGTTCACTTCTTCTTTTTCCAGTTTAGCTCGGGCGTAGATGCGGCGTATCCGCTCACTGAGTTTTTTTGGCGCTTTGGGGTTGAGGTAACCAATTTTGATAAGTGTATCTTCAAGGTGTGCGTATAGGCCTTCTAATGCTTCATTGGTGGCGTATTCTGCAGTTGTATTTTCTTCTAGCTTACCTTCAAGAATAGCCATGCGGATTTCGTAACACATTACTTGTACTGCAGCGGCTAGGTTCAGTGAGCTGTATTCTGGGTTAGCAGGAATCATAGCGAGTAGTTGGCAGCAGTCTAATTCCGCATTGGAAAGACCGCTCATCTCGGTGCCAAACACCAAAGCGATAGGCTGGGAAGCCGCTATTTTACTGCCTCGCATGGCGGCCTCTCGCACATTCACTAGCTCGTGCGAAATTTGCCGTTTGCGCGCACTCATGCCAATGGCGAGGGCGCAGCCAGTAAGTGCTTCGCTTAAGGTTTCCGTCACAATGGCATTTTCAAGCAAGTCTGCCGCGCCAGTAGAGAGGGCGGTGGCGTGTGCATCGGGGAATTTGTCGGGCTTAACTAAGTACAAATGCTTCAAGCCCATGGTTTTCATGGCGCGCGCGGCTGAGCCAATGTTGCCTGGATGGCTAGTTTGGCAAAGAACAACCCTTATATTATTAAATATGGTCTGTGACAATTTGGGGATGCGCCTAATAATGCTAAAATAGCATTTTATCAGTTCTTTAAAGATTATTCGTTATGCATCCAATGCTCATCATTGCAGTTAAAGCCGCGCGCAAAGCGGGCGCTATTATTAACCGTGCCTCGCAAGACGTCGGTTCGCTCACTGTTCAATCTAAAACTTACAATGATTTTGTGAGCGATGTAGACCGCGCAGCCGAGCAAACGATTATTGATGTGCTGAAAGATGCCTACCCAGACCACGGCTTTTTGGGTGAAGAAAGTGGAGAAAGTAATCAAACGGCTGACAACATCTGGATTATTGACCCCTTAGACGGCACGACTAATTTTCTACATAGCTTTCCGCAATATTGTATTTCAATCGCTTTGCAGCAAAAAGGGCTGCTCACACAAGCGGTAATTTATGATCCAGTGCGTAATGATTTATTTACCGCGACCAAAGGCCGCGGCGCATTTTTGAACGATAAGCGTATTCGTGTCACCAGTCGCGCTAAATTACAAGATTCGCTCATTGCAACAGGTTTTCCATTTCGTGATTTCACACATTTGGACACGTATTTGGCGATGCTGAAAGACATGATTAAAAAAACCACGGGTATTCGTCGCCCAGGCTCAGCCGCGCTTGATTTGGCTTATGTAGCGGCGGGTTGGACAGACGGATTTTTTGAGATTAATTTATCTAGTTGGGACATTGCAGCGGGCGGTTTAATTGTGCAAGAAGCAGGCGGTATTGTGGGCGATTTTGAAGGCAATGAAAGTTGGTTAAAAACCGGCAATATCGTTGCGGCCAACCCAAAAGTGTTTGCGCAAATACTACAAACGTTAAGCCCACATTTAACAGAAGATTTGAAAACACCTAAATAACGATGCTAGAACAAGTGTTTGCAAGGCATAACGGCGAATGTATGCAGTCGCCGCAGTCAACCGCAGATTTTATCGCCCAACTGATTGCAGAAATTCGGCCGCCCAAGGCGCATCAGGTGGACGTGGCGGTTAAATCGATTCAAGCACTTTGTTATTTACTCAATACTAATCCTGAAAAGGCGCGTCAGCTTCGCCAAGCGATATTAAGCTTACTGTGCGAACATAAACCTATCTCCTTATTTTTAGTGGCGCGTCATTCGGCGTTTTCGGGGTTTTTTACCGAAATGCGTCGGCGACTTTCGCATAAGTTTTTACCTGAGGCGATTGATCGTTCTTATTTAATTGATTTATTTGCACTTTTTTTTGCTAAACAAAGCGATGAAGTATGGGTTTTAGCGGTTCCTGACGAAGTTTGGGAGCAGTTAATTATTACTATTCGCTTTGAAGATGCGGATAAAGCCAGCACGGAGCCATGCCGACAAAATTTGCTGGAAGCAACGCAGGTGCTGTCTTACCGCATTGCCGCGCTAGGGTTAGAGCCTGAGTTTTTACGCAATCATCCTGATCTTGAACTGCATGACTCACCATTTGTGACACAGCATGTTGAGTTAGCTAAGTTTTTAGCTGCAACTAGTAGCAATACCCGCAATGGCATGGCTGAACATACTGATGTGACGAGTGATACTGAAGATGCGGCGGATATTAAACATATTTTGGTAATGCTTGACCAATGCAACACCATTATCAATAAAATCAGACGCAATAGCACGCAAACGGGTACCAGTATTCAGCTCACCTTGTTGTTGCAGCGTATGTCGCAGCAAATTGAGCGTTTAGATACCTTGCTCGATATCATCCACCATTTGAACGCAGGCAGGGCCGCAAATGTAGAAGTAGTGCAGTTATTTAAAGCGCTGGTGTATAGCGAATGCCATAAAAATGATTTAAGTGAGCACTGGCAAGAGAATGTGGAGTTAATGGCGCTGCGTGTAACAGAAAACGCCAGCCGCACGGGTGAGCATTACATTACCGAAAACCGTAGTGATTATTTTGCCTTAATGCGTTCAGCGATGGGCGCAGGTGTCATTGTGGCGGTGATGGCCATGCTTAAGATCCTGCTGGCCAAGCAGCATTTTGCACCGCTTACAGAAGCAATTTTATTTAGTTTAAATTACGGCTTGGGTTTCATTCTGATTCATATTCTGCATTTTACCGTGGCAACCAAGCAGCCCGCCATGACTGCGGCCGCTATAGCGGCCAGTATTGATGCCAGTGATGGAAAATCCAAAGAAATGGATCAATTAGTCGCCATGATAGCATGCACCATGCGCAGTCAAGCGGCAGCCATTTTTGGCAATGTGGTGTTGGCGATTCCCGTCGCCATGTTAATCGCCTGGGGCGTGTTTCATTTTGGCGGACAGCATTTTATCAGCCCTGAAAAAGCCCAGCATTTATTGGCCGATATCGATCCTGCCAATAGCGGTGCGTTGTTTTATGCGGCGATTGCCGGGGTTTGTTTGTTCTTTTCAGGGTTAATCGCTGGCTATCACGACAATCTGGCAATCTATAACAAAATCCCGCAACGCTTACGCGCGTTAAATTGGTTGCAAAAATTACTTGGCGTAGCGAGATTAGATCGCGTTGCGACTTATGTTGAAAATAATCTAGGCGCATTAGCGGGAAACTTTTACTTTGGTTGTTTGTTGGGCGGCATGACAGCCATCGGCGTGCTATTTGGTTTGCCTTTCGACATTCGACATATTACCTTTTCATCCGCTTTTGTCGGATTTTCTGCAGTTGGCTTAAATTTTATGCTGAGCTGGCAAGCGGTAGCCTACGCGGCCTTGGCGCTGGTGTTAATTGGATTAGTAAACCTTACCGTGAGTTTTAGCTTAGCTTTGTATGTCGCCATGAAGTCACGTAAAGTGCGCTTTAAGCAATGGCGACTGCTTTTACGTAATCTCGGAAGCAGATTGAATAATCATCCAGGTGAATTCATTTTTCCGCCCAAAGTATCGCCGAATACTTTGCCAGATAAGCCTCACTGACTGTTTCGATAATGAGCAATACTCAAGACAGCCCAATTTCAAACCATACGCCCATGATGCGCCAGTACCTTGGCTTAAAAGCGCAACATCCTGACATGCTGTTGTTTTATCGCATGGGTGATTTTTACGAATTATTTTTTGAGGATGCGGAGAAAGCTTCGCGTTTGCTAGGCATTACGCTTACGCATCGTGGTAGCAGCAATGGCGCTCCGATCAAAATGGCAGGCGTGCCGTATCATGCGGCTGAAGGTTATTTGGCCAAATTGGCTAAATTGGGTGAAGCAGTGGTAATTTGCGAGCAAATTGGCGACCCTGCAACCAGTAAAGGCCCTGTAGATCGGCAAGTGGCACGTATTTTAACGCCAGGTACTTTAACCGATACTGCCTTGCTGGAAGACACACGTGATAGTCAATTATTGAGCCTATATCAAGCTGACGGGGTGATTGGTTTAGCGCGCTTAAACCTCGCATCTGGCACGTTTATTTTGAGTGAAATAGCCATTGGCTTGCTGGCACAAGAGATTGAGCGTATTGCGCCTAGCGAGATTTTATTGGCAGATGATTTTCAGCATGCAGCGCTAGCTGCCAGTAAAGTTGCTAAAAAACGTTTAGGGACTTGGCAGTTTGATTTTGACAGTGCGTTTAATACGCTTACTAAACAACTCAACACGCTTGATTTAAATGGCTTTGGTTGTGCTGATTTGCGTCCAGCAATTTGCGCTGCAGGCGCGTTGCTGGATTATGTAAAGCATACTCAGCGCACAGCCTTGCCGCATATCAACGCGATTAGCATTGAAGTGACAAGTGCTTATGTGCAGCTCGACGCCGCTACTCGCCGCAACTTGGAAATTGACCTGACCTTGCGCGGAGAAGCTGCGCCTACGCTGTATTCCCTACTCAACACCACACAAACGGCTATGGGCGCGAGGTTGCTGCGCCATTGGCTGCATCATCCCTTGCAAGACCGAAATTTGGTAGCTAAGCGACTGGAGGCCGTTGCTGAGTTGATTCAACAAGAGGTAACTTCTGATTTATTGCAGTCGCTTAAAACCATTGGCGATATAGAGCGCATTACGGCAAGAGTTGCCCTTAAAACAGCCAGGCCACGGGATTTATCAGGTTTGGCTATGAGTTTGCAACAGTTGCCAGCTTTGCAGGTGCAATTAAAAAATGCCCAAACTAGCCTGCTACAAACGCTCGAGGCTAGCTTGACTGCACCAGATGCGGTAGTGAGTTTACTCACGACTGCTATCAAGTCAGAGCCAAGTACGGTGCTACGCGATGGCGGCGTCATTGCGGATGGCTACGATGCACAACTCGATGAATTACGCGCATTGCAGAACAATCACGGTGAATTTTTATTGCAATATGAAGCCGCCGAAAAAGCGCGCACGGGCATTAGCAATTTAAAAGTCGAATACAACAGCGTGCATGGTTTCTACATCGAAATGAGCCGCACGCAAGCTGAAACGGCACCTGCTGAGTATCGCCGCCGCCAAACCCTTAAAAACGTAGAGCGCTTTATTACACCAGAACTTAAAGCGTTTGAAGATAAAGTATTGAGCGCAAATGACCGTGCGCTTGCACGTGAAAAACTGTTGTATGCGGAAATATTAGAGCAATTACTGCCATTTATCGCTGCCCTGCAGACCAATAGCGGTGCGGTTGCTAGCCTAGATGTTTTATGTTGTTTTGCCGAGCGCGCCATTGCTTTGAATTACGTCGCCCCCGAATTTACCACAGAGGCTGGTTTGCAAATTGTGAATGGCCGTCACCCGGTGGTAGAAAATATTTCACAGCCTTTTGTAGCGAATGACGTTACCTTAAATCCTTATCGGCAACTGTTGTTGATTACAGGGCCCAATATGGGAGGTAAATCCACTTTTATGCGTCAAACGGCTTTGATTGTATTGCTAGCGCATTGTGGTTGCTACGTGCCAGCAACTTCGGCGAAAATTAGTGAAATTGACCGTATTATGACGCGTATTGGCGCATCTGACGATTTGGCAGGCGGTCGCTCGACCTTTATGGTGGAGATGACGGAAACAGCGAATATTCTACACAACGCTACCGATAAAAGTTTGGTGTTATTAGACGAAATTGGCCGTGGGACTAGCACTTTTGACGGTTTAAGTTTAGCTTGGGCTGTGGCAAAACAACTTTTAGAAAAAAATCGTAGCTTTACACTTTTTGCTACGCATTATTTTGAGCTCACGCGGCTTGTTGATGAGTTTAAGCAAGCTGCAAACGTGCATCTTGATGCGGTTGAGCATGGTAGCAATATTGTGTTTATGCACAAAGTAGAAGAGGGTGCCGCCAACCAAAGTTACGGTCTGCAGGTGGCACAACTGGCAGGTATTCCCAAGTCAGTAGTCGCAAGCGCAAAACGAAAACTTGTACAACTTGAGAATAATCAAATTGCTCAACATAGCCATCAACCCGACATGTTTAGTACAGCATTTGTAGAAGCTCCTGCGCTGGTGCACCCCCTTGTTGCTGAACTAGAAACGATTCAGCCAGATGATTTAACGCCTAAGCAGGCGCTGGAATTGCTGTATAAACTGAAGCAAATCACAGGCTAATAGAGACGGTTAACAACCAGCAGATTTCATTTCATTTTTGAGTTGATTTTGTTGTTGCTTTAGCTCTTTTAATGTTGCGGCATCACCGCCTTTACGTCGTTCACTTGCAATATTCTCCAACCCCGCTTTAAACGCGCTGCAGATACCCAACTCATCACCCTGCACAGCCTCTTTGGCTTCGGTTTTTGCTTTTATCGATGCGGGTGGCGTGGTTTTAACTTCTGGTTCCGCAGGAGATGTTTGGACTTTTTGTGCGGGTAAACTTGCTTGTACAGGCTTAGTTGCGGTTCGGTTTTGCGTTGTTACTTCAGGCTCGGCTACTTCCAACGTCGCAAATGTTTCAGTAATTTCCGCCTTTTCCGGAGTCGCTAATTTTGGGTTGCTTTCGTTTAAACTATCCTCGCCAGCACTACGTAGTTTTTCTGATTCTGCCCATTGTTTTTTAGTGAGCTTATCTTTTGCAATCTGCTGCATGCATTCGCGCTCAACCCTGGACTGCACTTGTAAGGCAGAACCGCCACGGTTATACACATCGCGAATCAGGGCTTGCAAATCGCTATCCGTGGTGGATTGCAATTGCTGCGCTTCCGTTTTACGGGTATCGCGTAAGCTGGCGATTGATTTAGCTACTTCGCCACGCTGTTGACAATTAGTCTTTACAAGGAGGGTGGCTGATTTTTTGGAGGCGGAATTAGCCGTGCTAGGTTTAGCTTTCAGAGAATTTTTGCAAGGAGTATCTTGATAACGGCCACCACATTTGTATGAATCATCGGCTAGTAAATGCTGACTAAACGCCAGTAAGCTCCCGAAAAAAAGGCAGTTTAAGGCTTTCAGCACGAAAAGTTTCATGCGATACCCCCACAAAAAATTAGTTAATGGTGATGGCCACCTGCGCCATGTACGTGTTGATGTGACACTTCTTCTTTGTTGGCGGCGCGCACAGCGGTGATGGTTGCGCTAAAAATTACACGCTCACCCGCCCAAGGATGGTTGCCGTCTACTACTACCTTACCATCTGCGATTTCAGTCACGGTGTATAAAATCACATCGCCTGTTTCGTCTTCGCCTTCAAATTGCATACCCACTTTTAATTCTGCGGCAGGAAACGCACTGGCTGGCTCAATTTGCACTAATTCTTCGTCGTATTCGCCAAAGGCATCTGTAGGTTGCAAATCAACAATGACTGTATCACCCACGTTTTTACCGTGTATCGCTTCTTCCACCTTAGGAAAAATATTATCGTATCCACCGTGCAAGTAAGCTACTGGTTCTGCGCTGGATTCCAGCACTTCGCCATCTGAATTTTTTAGCTCGTAAGTCATTGTTACTACTGTGTTCATTGCAACTTGCATGGTGCTGTCCTTGTGCTGTTTTAAGTCAATGTTTGTAAAAATACTATGGGTAGAATTTTAATCTATTTTTTAAATTTTCAGAAATGCCAGCTTAATCGGTGCCAATGATTTATTGTTTCATTCGCTAAATTGGCCGTCTCTATTTTGTAAAACATGATTTACCGACCCCTGCCACCGCTTCTATGCGTGCTGTTAGGGTTGGTATTTGTTCGGCCCGTGCCTCGTGTTTCATTCGGGCGATTTGGCGGACGACGGTTTGGGCTAGGGGGCACAAATAATGAAGTCTGTGGCATGGCCTGATGGCGTGCTGCTTCCGACAAGTTTTTTGTATTTTGGCCTTGCGTAGGTTTGGGGCTATTTTGCAGTGGGCGACCTTCTGCGCTTAATCCAGCAGGGCTTCTACCTTGTGCCTGACCATTGCGCTGTCCGTTATTTCTATTTTGATTACGGCCAGCACTCGGGTTGCTGCCATTGTTTTCTGAAGCGGATTGCACGTGCGCTTTACGTTGCTGACCTTGGCCATGCCCACGGGGTGGTCTGCCGTGGGCTTGCGTTGAGCGGGGCGCCTCAGGTTCAGGCTTGTCCGATGGAGTAAAGCCTTCAACCTGTACTTTTGGAATCTCGCGTTTAATCAGTTTTTCAATGTCTTTCAATAGCTTCAATTCTTCACGATCGACCAATGAAACCGCTGCACCACTACTGCCTGCGCGGCCTGTACGGCCGATGCGATGCACGTAATCTTCTGGTACATTTGGCAATTCAAAATTTACTACTTGCGGTAGTTGGTCAATATCCAAGCCACGTGCGGCGATATCGGTTGCAACCAACACGCGCATGCTACCGTCTTTAAATTGCGCCAAAGCCTTAGTGCGAGCGCCTTGGCTTTTGTTGCCATGAATTGCCGCAGATTGAATGCCATCTTTAACCAGTTTTTCTGCCAAACGGTTCGCGCCGTGCTTGGTGCGGGTGAATATCAGCACCTGCTTCCAGTCGTTTTGTTGAATGAGGTGGCTCATCAACTGACGTTTATGGCCTTGTGCAACCATGTGCACGGTTTGTTCCACCAGCTCTGAAGCAGTATTGCGGCGTGCTACTTCAACAAAACCCGGGTTATGCAACAAACCATCGGCTAGAGCTTTAATTTCGTCTGAGAAAGTTGCTGAGAACAATAAATTTTGGCGTTGTTTAGGTAACATTGCCAATATTTTTTTAATGTCGCGGATAAAGCCCATGTCTAACATCCTGTCTGCTTCATCCAATACTAAAATCTCAACGCCCGATAAATCCACGTTTTTTTGATTGGCATGGTCCAGCAAACGGCCAGGCGTGGCGACTAAAATATCCAGTGGTTTTTTTAAACGGGCGATTTGTGGGTTGGCATTTACACCACCAAAAATCACGGTAGAAGTCAGCGGCAGGTATTTACCGTAAGTTTTTACCGATTCTTCAATCTGCGCTGCAAGCTCGCGCGTTGGCGTTAGCATCAGGCAGCGTGGGCGACCTTTACTCAAATTTTCAGCAGGTTTCTGGCTGAGCAAATGCAAAATTGGTAAGGTAAAACCAGCGGTTTTACCCGTGCCGGTTTGTGCGCCGGCGAGTAAATCGCCACCGCTTAATACTTGCGGTATCGCTTTAGCTTGAATTGGGGTTGGTGTGGTGTAACCCGCGTCGTTAATCGCACGCAAAATGGGTTCTGCTAAGCCTAACTCGTTAAAGTTAAGGGTTGTTTCAGTTGTCAAAGTATAAAGCTCCAGCTTGGAATTTAAGCCGACCTATAACTTTTGAAGCTAACCAATCGAGGAAGGCAATGTAATAATCATTCAAGTGATTTGAGAATCAAGAAGATTAAGGGTAAGGACCGCTACGCAGATTGGTTGGCATAGGGGCTGATATTTCTTTTGGCATTATACGGCGAATTGCGATTAAAGCTAGTAATAGATGCCAGCAAATAGTTTTAGCTGGCGAATGACTTACTTTTTACAACGCAAGCAGCTATTACAAAATAGATTGTTTTTGCAATGTTGGTAGATTAAACTTCAGCTTGATTTATCTGCTCCTAGTCAGTTTGAATCCAATTTAATAAATACGCAGCAAAACACGTTTATTTTTGCGTTAAGTTCTAAATTTAACGCTTAAAACATGCTGTTAGATGCAAATTACTTGGTGGGCAGTAATGAAATTAGCAAATATCGAATATGACAATATATTCTGGAGCGGCATAGATCTGCATTGGGCCTATCTTACTTTGTTGCCCAGCCTAACGCGAAAAACTCAGTGTA
>NZ_JABFRA010000088.1 GCF_013141425.1 Methylotenera sp.
CTGTAAAGCTGCTCTTTCGCTTTTGGTTTGGGTGGTGGCAAGTAAGTGTTGTTAGTCACGGGCTTTGGGATGTTGGCGGTGGCCGGTTTGCTAACGTTGGAGTTCTCTGTGGTTAATGCTATTTCAGGTTGTGTTTGGTTTGTATTTTGCCCATCAATATGGCCTTTTGAGGGTTGAATTTTTGATTGATGCGCGCATGCTGACATGCCCAAAACAAGCATTATGCTTAGCTGCTGCACTCTTTGTTTATAGTTTGCCAAAATTTAATTACTCCCAACTTAGTGCTTTAAATTACATTCATTTTCACATTTTGCATAATAACTCAAAAAATGCAAGAAATATGCAAAGAATATTAAATGTTTACAATAAGTTACGCGTTATATTTATTGCGTTTGTTCAATATCTTTATTGATGCCGGCAAAAGTTCGCAAATAAGGTTTATTGTTTTTAATTGAAGTCGGTAGATTTTGCAAAGCGGTTAGTGCTTCGCTTCGCTGTGCAAATTCGCCGTAAAGCATAATGGTATATAAGACATTATTCTGCGTTTTTTGATACAAATAAATGTTGTCAATTTCTAACTGTTGGCTAAGCCGGTCAAGCTCAGCCTTCATTTTTTCATCCGTGGGTAATGATTTTATTTGCAGTGTGATTGTGCTAGGCGGGCTATCCAATAATAGTTTTTTTGTTACAGCTAAGCGTTTATCAAGCAGCGTAAGTTGCGGTTCTATTGGTAATTCAGCTGGCTTTTCAGGCGCCTTGCTGGTTATTGCTGTGGCTGCAACCTTGGCAGGTAAGGGCGCTGTTGTAACAATGGTTTCAACAGGTGGTGATGCCGGCTGCACGGGTTGGCCTGCATTTTTGGCTAATGTTTGATTTGTGGTGCTTGCTACAGACGTAGGCGTGGCTTCGGCTGGAATAATGGCTGTTTGAGTTTCGGTCTTGGCAATCGCTGTTGGATTATTTTCCGAACTGGTGTTGCCTGCATTTGTTTCTACCGAAGCTGTTTTATCTAAGTTCACCGTGACCTCAGATTTTTGGGTTGGTAATTTGCTTGAAATTACTTCGGTTTGGCTATTGGTAATGTTAATTGAGGTTTTTGGAGGCGGCTGTTTCTTCCACCAAGTATAGCCAAGAATCGCCGTCAGACAAGCAATTAACAGAATTGCCCCTATAAAATAGTGCTTGTAATTTGTGCTGTTGCGGCCAAACTCACTGTCTTGTATGGCGGCCTTTACGTGCTTGGGCGTCACCTGATAGGCATTGTCGGCAAAAGCGGCTAATAATGACTTATCTGCCAATATATTGACACGCCTTGCTAAGCCTTTTGCTGCGACTGAGAGTTTTTTAACGGAGGAATCTGAAAATAAGTGCGGCCCATGATAACCCGCAGCACGTAAGCGTGATATTAAATAATCACCAATATCTTTTGTACCCAAAGGCTCTAAATGAAAGCTATGTGTGATGCGTTCACGTAGCTGGCGTATGTGAGGTTCACTCAAATTGGCGTCCAATTCAGGTTGGCCAAATAAAACGATTTGCAGCAATTTATCTTGTTTGGTTTCTAAATTTGATAACAGTCGGATTTCTTCTAAGGTGGCCAGTGGCATACCTTGGGCTTCTTCAACAAAAATTACCACTTGGCGGCCTTCAGCGTGGCGATTTAGCAGATGTGATTGCAACACTTGCATGACTTTTAGACGGTCAGCATTTTTGGGTAATTTCAGTTGCAACTCAAAAGCAATGGCGTGTAAAACGTCTTCAGGTGCCACGCTAGGGTTGGCGAGGTAAATGCTCTCTATTTTATCGGGTAAAATGGTTTGCAGCATGCGGCATAGCATGGTTTTACCGCTACCTACTTCGCCCACTACTTTGATGATGCCTTCACCGTTCGTGATGGCGTAAACAAGGGCGTCTAACACGGCGCCACGATTGCCGCCCGAGAAGAAAAAGTCCGTATTCGGGGTGATTTTGAATGGCGGCTCTTTTAAGCCAAAGTGGGGGTAATACAATTTTTTTCCGTAGTGTTTTTCGTAGGATTAAGTTTTTTCTAAATTTTATCTTTAAATTTTATAGGCTAGTTTTCTTCAATGGTACTCATGCGGCTGTATAGGGTAGTGCGATTCACATTAAGTAGCTTCGCTGCTTGGCTTAAATTGCCATGCGTCATTTGCATGGCCGCCTCAATGTAGGCTCGTTCCCAAGTTTTTAATACGGCGTCTAAACTTACATTGGCTTGGCGTTGCAAGTGGCGTTGGGCCTGCGCGGTCATGCTACTGATGTCATTTAAGTTTAATGTCTCTGCATTGCCATCTGTTTCTGGCTCAGACAAATCAAACTCTTCGACTAATTGTGCTGCATTCAAAGTTTTACCGGAATACTTGGCAATAAGGCGAATGACTACATTTCTGAGCTCGCGTACATTGCCTGGAAATTTGTATTCTAGCCAGCGTGCTTTTGCAGATTCATCCAACAAAAACGGCACTTGGCCGATTTGTTTGGCGTAGAACTCAGTAAAATGCTCGCGTAATAAGTGTTTATCTTCTCCCAATTCACGCACTGGCGGCACATGAACGGCAAACACACTTAGTCGGTGATATAAATCTGATCTGAATTTACCTGCGCGTACTTCGGCGCGTAAATCTCGGTTGGTCGCCGCGACAATCCGCGCCTGACTTTTTCGCGTTTGTGTTTCGCCAATCCGTTGGTATTCACCGTTTTCTAGCACGCGCAATAATTTGGCTTGTAGCTCTAAAGGCAGTTCGCCGATTTCGTCTAAGAATAGCGTGCCTTCACTGGCATCCTCAAAGTAACCTGCATGTGCGGCAATCGCGCCAGTAAAAGCACCTTTGGTGTGCCCAAACAAAATCGATTCGGCTAGCAGTGGTGAAATAGCCGCACAATTGACCGATAAGTAAGGGTGCTGTACGCGCTTGCTTGCGTGGTGAAAACTACCTGCAACCAGTTCTTTACCGCTGCCAGATTCGCCTTCAATCAACACTGGAAAAGGTGAGTCAGCAAATTGTGTAATCTGCATGCGTAGGGCTTGCATCGGCAGGCTGTCGCCCAGTAAGCCATCAAATTCTTGCTCGGCTTTAATTTCGTTCAGTTCAACATCTTGCACTTTAAGTGACTGCAGCAACATGTCTTTTAGTTTTTCAACGTCGCAGGGCTTGGCAATAAAATCAACCGCACCTAAAGTCAATGCGCGCTTCACATTGGCTTCATCACTTTGGCCAGACAAGACGTGGATTTTAATGGTGGGAGAATGCGCTAGTAATGCGCTAATGACTTTAAAGCCTTCTTCAGGCGTATGTGGTGATGGCGGTAAGCCTAAGTCAACCAATGCTAAAGCCGGCGGGCTATCCAATTGTTGTAGTAAGCTTTTTAGCTGGGCATGTGATTCAGCCACAAATACTTCAAAATGCTTGCTTAAAACAAAATGTAGCGTATCCGTGATTAAAGGATCGTCATCAATAATCATTAAAACGGGACGAAGTGCCGCCATCAATTAGACCTTTACATAAAATTTAACAAGTTCCACAATCAGCACCACTATAGCCTGAAAGGTTATATCTATCAATTATTTTGCTGTAGGAATTTTAAAATTTTATTTCTGGAATTAGAAGAACTTAGTCTAAATAGATGTCGCTTTTAGGCATGTTGAGGCAAAAAGCTTGGTACACAAAAAGCTATCTGCTTCATATTTTTAGAATAACTAATCGTAGTGCATTGCAAACAGAGCGCTTGATTGATATTCAATGAATTTTAAAGCGATAATTTGTAACGCTCTTCTAAAATGTCACGTAGCAATAGGATTTCATGAAAAACCTCTGCACCAAAGCCAGTGCGCTCGGTATTGCGGTTATCCAGTAATAGTTCGTTTAAATAGCTCTTGGTTTCAGGCATGTCTTCAGTAGATCGACTTTCAGTCGTCCAAAGTTTGGTTAATTTTTCTACAATATGTGGCAATTCTTCTAGGCTTGAAGCCGCCAATACGGGGAATCTCGATTTTTCCCACTGTGGCATCATGATGTTAAAGTTTTCGTGAAACTCTTTAGCCTCGCTCAAAAACTCTTCTTTTTGATTATGCTTGCGATAAATGTCTAATAAACAAAACCAAAGATGCAAGGCCGCCTTGGGCGTTTCTTGAATTTGGGTTTTTAATAACATAATGGCTTCTTTAACCCGATCGATACTGAGATAGACTTTGGCTTGTTCTAGCACCAGTTCGATTTCTTCCTGCTTTTCTAAATCCACAACAGTTTCAGGTGTTGCGTGTGGAATGCTACCTGAGAATTCTTCTTGTGGAATCGGTGCATCCGACGAATGGCTGTTGACGGTGACCTGCTCTGCCAAATTATTACTGTTTTCAGTTGGCTCAATTTCGACAGGTGCAATCGCTGGAACAGCTTGAGGCAGTTTTAGTTTTCTGTAAATGTACATTCCTAATACGCTATTTACAGCTAAAAACAGTAGCGATAATAAAGTCCAAAATATCCATTTGCTTGATTCGGCACTTATCCGCCCAGGATTGAAAGTTTTTTCTGGGCTAAGCGGTATCTGATCAACAGGGCTTGCAGTAGCAGGCGAGCTTTTGGTCTTTTGATCAACATGGTGGCTAGTTTCATTCACCTGTTTTTGTGGTTCGATAGCGATTTTTTTCGGTGTAGCTAAAGCTAGGGCTTTATCAAGTAAATTCAACAGCTCTGCTTTTAGCCCGATAAATTTTTGTTGTAAGCCAACTAGCTTTAAATTTAGCCTGAGTAAGTCTTGTTTGAATTGTGCGTTTCTTTTGACTAATTCATCGAATATCGCCAGTATTTTGGGACTAATTTCAAACTTATCTTCTTGTTCAATATTGTAAGTTTTAATTAAAGTAGGTCTTGAAGGTGGATGTTTAACATTGCTTATGAATGAAGCGCGCTTGATGCCACCAGTTTGCTTGGCCAGAATTTTGATATTAGGAATGACGATTAAACTCGCCTGATTTGCTTTGTCGGATGCATCAAGTGCGGGGTTTATGTCGCGACTTAATTGCAGCGTTTTTGTTACAAATCGTTGCTGCATACGTTTATTGTGCGGATAAAACAAAGCGGCCAAGTCTTCAACGCTTTCACCTGGCAAAATTGGCCAGGTAATGCTTGTTTGCACGGGGGCAGGGGCAGAATAATCGTAATATCCAGAAGATTCTTGATCTATATTCTGTGCTATTAACGGGCTGCTTTGTAATGTAGCCACTAGTAAAAGCATAAGTTTTAGATGAAATCGCACGGCACTAACCTTATATATATTCGACTATAAACTTAAATAGATTTTATCGATTTGCAATTCGTCAATTACAAACGGTTCATCTAAGTCAAAATCAAGTGATTCTTGGTTGCTTGCCACTGCAACTATTTCACGTAGTTGATCGGCCGTAAAAAAATAATCTTCTTCTAATTCTATGCTTGGCTTATATAACATGACATTCATTCCAAAGTGGTTACGATGATTCTTTAAATGCAATGTGCGTGCCAACAAAAATACTGGCTATATAAAATTGTAA
>NZ_JABFRA010000046.1 GCF_013141425.1 Methylotenera sp.
GTGCCGCTTTAGTAGAAAGAATAAGTCCTGGCTCAGGAGCCGCAAATCGAGCTAAAAATGCAGCCATAACATTAATAAAAGCTTCAATCTAAATCTTTGTAGCTTAATTTAGTGTCCGCCGTGGGCCCTTTTCTGCCTGATAGCATATCAATTTAATTGCCATAAAGCAGACTGATTAAAATGGAAGTTAACAATCCAGCATGAATTCTGCTAATTCCGCAGGGTTGGTAATCATGTCATTATTTAATTTTAAGGAATTTTGTAATTCTCTTGTGTCATTAAATCAATACCGCACTGTAGATTTTCAACCCATGTGATGAATTGATTGACCATCGCTTTGCCTACAAAGGCTCGTCCGTGTTGCGGGACAATCGATTCAATATCCAAGGTACGCGCCATGGTAGCCCAAAAGCGGCAAGCCTTGTTTGAGGTCATATAACGTTGGTGAAACCCCAGCATGGTGGGTAAGTGAGCTTGAAAGTCAGTGACGGGTGCTGCTGCCAAGTCGTGGTCGACCAAGGATGCACCAAGGTCACCTGAAAAAAGTATTTTGCTGGTGATGTCGTAAAATTGAAAATTACCTTCAGAGTGCAGAAAGTGTGCTGGGATGGCTTTAATAATAGAATTGCCTAGTTTTATATCCATGCCTTTATCGGGGATGCCGATAATGCGGCCTTCGGTATTTCCGACACTGCAAAAATGCGGTAAAAATCGTTCCCAAATGGCAGGCGCAAGCACTTTGCATTCCGTGCCAACTAGCCATTTATTAATAGAGGCGACAATGTCTGGGTCTTGGTGTGACGCTAGAATATACTGCAACTTGCGAAAGTGAAAATATTTATTCATGCCCATAATCAATGGGTTGTACGTCATATTACCACCGGGGTCTATCAAGGCGCCATGGCCATCGCTGACAATTAAAAATTGATTTGATTGCACCGCAGACGAAGAAACGTCAGTATCGGACAGGTCATTAAATTTGACGCAAATATGACTGCCGTTGTTAAAAAGCTCATTCGCCATTACGTTCTTCTTTGGGTTTTAAAAAATTGGAATGTAAATTTACGTAAACTTTGACCTTGCGGCTTTGATGAATATCAAGCAAACAGAAAATGCTGTTGTTTAGTGATAGTTAGATAAGGTAGATATGGTTGGGTTTGTGGCTTGGGCTCGCATTATTATTACCGCATTTCTAATTATTTCCCCCATCTCAGCGCCGCTGTGTGAACGGGGCTGTCCCAGTGCTGCTTGATTTCATCATCTAATAAACACAAGGTAATGGAAGCGCCCGCCATATCGAGCGCAGTGGTGTAGTTGCCGACTAAGGAGCGCGAAATTTCAAACCCCTGCAGATTGAATAATTTAGCAGCTGTGTTGAAAATCAGATAAAGCTCCATCAGCGGCGTTGCGCCAAAACCATTGATGAGTAATAAGGCTTCATGTTTATTGGTGGGATGGATGTCGCGAATTTTGAAATCGGTCAAAATCGCTTCCACACAATCGCCGACAATTTCATCTGCCTCACGCATGGCTTCGCGTCTGCGACCTGGTTCACCGTGAATCCCAACGCCTATTTCAAGCTCGGATTCGTTTATATCAAAAGTGGGGCGACCCGCCGTAGGTACTGTGCAACTAGTGAGCGCAACGCCGATGCTGGCAGTCTGTTTATTTACTTTGTCTCCCAGTGCTTTGCAGGCTTTTAAATCTGCGCCAGTTTCTGCCAAACTTCCAACGCATTTTTCCACAATCACGGTGCCAGCAACACCACGACGGCCTGTGGTGTAGGTGCTATTAATTACCGCACAGTCATCGCTGGTGAGCACTGTAGCGTTTTCGAAAGGCAACATTTCTGCCGCCATTTCAAAATTCATTACATCGCCAGCATAGTTTTTGACAATAAACAGCACGCCCTTGTCGGCATGCACAGCTTCAGCCGCCATCAGCATTTGGTCTGGGGTGGGCGAGGTGAACACATGTCCTGGGCAGGCGGCATCGAGCATGCCATAGCCGATATAACCTGCGTGCAGTGGTTCGTGACCTGAGCCGCCGCCAGAAATAATCGCCACTTTATTTTGCGCTTTGTTTGCTCGGGTTAAAAAGTTAGGCTCAAGATGAAGTTCGACTAAGTCGCTATGCGCTTTGGCAAAGCCTGAAAGGCTTTCGACTAAGATATTGTCAACATTATTAATGAATTTTTTCATGTGACGACTCCCTTATTTTTCTAACACTAACTTACAAACGGATTCTATCATTAGCTGACAACTCTTGGCGCCAGGGTCAATGTGGCCAATCGCGCGCTCACCCAAGCCAGCGGCACGGCCTTTGGTGGCTATTAAATCTTTGGTTGAAAGCATGCCTTGTTCTGCGGTGCGAATTAAACTTTTGCTGATTAAGTTCACGTCGCTGGTTTGCGTAGCCAATATTTCAAATTGCTGGGCGACTGGAATCAGCACATCGAGCATGGTTTTTTCACCGATATTAGCTTTGCCGCGCTGAATGATGGCTTGCACGCCCGCTGAAAAAGCGGCCGCAATCTTTGCATGTGAATCGCCACCATTTTCTTTTAGTACCTTTGCCATGCTCATAAAAAAACTGGCGAGCAATGGGCCAGAGGCCCCGCCAATCGTACTTAATAGCTTCATGCCAATTTTATTGAGCGCTTCGTCTGGCTTAAGTGGGGTGAGTTCTGCTTCTAATTCAACGATGGTATTTGCGCCACGCTTCATATTGATGTAGTGGTCACCATCGCCAATTTCACGGTCTAGTGATTCCAGCGTGCTTTCATTCGCCAAAATACATTGCTGTATGTTCTTGGCCGCCGCTAGAATGAATTCTGTGTGCATATGTTTCTCATCTCATGAATAACACTATATTGCGATTTGTATAAAGTTGTTAAACTCTACACATGTTAACTTGTCATGACAACCTACTACAAAACGGTGCAATTTTTTTATGCGTATGAGCCTGAAATTCCGTCTAAATTTATTGATTACGCTTTTATCTTTAGCGTTTATTTCGGTAGTCGGCACCATATTGGTGAACGATACACGCATTTCTATCCGCGAACGGGTCGAGGCGGCCAGTCGCGTTACCGTTCAGTTGCTCGACACTGTGATTGTGAGCTCTGCGCTAAATCCAGAGTACGGTGCTACGCATAAGGTGTTGCAAAGTTTTTTGCAATCGCTTGGCTATGTGCGTAGTAGCCACATTACGCTTTACGACATGCGCGGCAATTTGCTTTACGAGTCTCCCGAGTCGACCTTTAAAAGCGATATTCGCCCACCGGAATGGTTTGCTAAATTGGTGCGCCCTAAAACTGAAGTTGTGGAACGTAAAATACGTTACGGCACTTTGGTGGTGAGCTCCAGCTCAGCAGGCTCTATTCGCGAGGCTTGGTCAGGCTTTAGTCAATTGATGTGGGTTGGTTTAGGATTTTTTGTGTTGTTGAATGTTATGGTGTATGCACTTTTACGCTATTCTTTAAGGCCAATTCAACCGATTTTAGCCTCCATCAACCGCATGGAACATGGCGATTTAGAGACTCGTCTGCCGGCGTTTAAATTGCCGGAATTTGACCGCATTGGCCACAGCTTAAACCGCATGGCGGAATCGCTGGCGGCGGAACGGCAATTAGAAGAGAATCGTCAATTGACCCAGTTGATTCAAAGCCATATTGAAGATGAGCGCCGCAGTCTGGCCAGAGAACTTCACGATGAGTTAGGGCAATACGTGACCGCTATTAAAACCTTTGCAGTGGCGATTGTGAATAAAACCAAAGATAAATCGCCCGATATTGCGGGCAATGCACAAACCATTGTGGCGGCGGCTAACCAGATATATGATGGCATGCATGACATTATTCGTAAGTTGCGCCCTGGCGCGCTGGATAATCTCGGCCTTTCAGAAACGCTACGCGATGCGGTGAATTATTGGCAAAAAGTGCATCCTGAAATGCGTTTTAATCTGAGTTTAGAAGGTGCACTCGACCAATTAGGCGAAACACTCAACATTAATATTTATCGAATCGTACAAGAATCGATTAATAATGCATTAAAACACGCCAATGCAAAGCTGATTGATATTCAGTTGCTGGTGGAGGCTAATGGGCTTGAGTTGACCATTAAAGACGATGGCGTCGGCATGATTCTAAGTGCAGTAGACCAAACGCAGCATTTTGGCCTGCTCGGTATACGTGAGCGTGTGCAAGGTTTTCATGGCAGTTTTAATGTGGTATCTGAACCGAAACTCGGAACAACGCTCTATATCAACATCCCTCACTCAATAATGGACAAAAACAAATGAGCCAAATAAATGTCATGCTAGTTGACGACCACGCGGTAGTGCGTATGGGCTTTAAGATGTTATTGGAAACAGACTTAGAAATCAAAGTGGTGGCAGAAGCCGATAGCGGCGAGCAGGCGATTCAACGTTTTGTAGAGTTTAAGCCACACGTGGTGGTGATGGACATTACTATGCCAGGCATGGGTGGGTTGGAGGCGATTGAGCGAATCCTTGCTAAAGACAGTACTGCTAAAATTTTAGTGCTGTCTGCGCATGAAGATTCGGTGCATCCCAAGCGTGTACTAAATGCAGGTGCGATGGGTTATTTAACAAAACGTAGCGCAGCGGAAGAAATGATTAAGGCCATTCGTATTGTGGCAACCGGCAAAAAATACCTAGAAGCTGATGTTGCCCAGCAGATGGCGATACAGCAACTTTCAGGCGATCAAAACCCAGTCGATGTGCTATCTCCGCGTGAATTTGAGGTGTTTATGGCGCTAGCCAAAGGTAAAACAACCAACGAAATTGCGGAAACGCTGTTTTTAAGCCCACGCACGGTGGGTACGCATCTTTATAATATCAAGCAAAAACTCAATGCGAATAATTCAGCAGAGATTGCATTGATTGCCATGCGTAGTGGTTTGCTTGATGCATAAGTACCAATATTTCAAACGCTTTATCGCGTGGTGCGTACGCTAATCACACCGCTTAAAATAATTAAGGCAATCGCCAGCCAAGCATCCAAGCTTAAATGTTCATTCCACCATAGAATGCCAAATAGGCTGGCTAATACGACGGTGACATAGGCTAAACTTCCCACAACCAGTGTGTTGCCAGTGCGATAAGCGCGGGTCATGGCGAGTTGTGCAATGGTGGCAGAAACGCCCAAGCCTAATAAGAGAGGCAAGTCACACCATTCAATAACATTAAAGTGGTCATACAGCATCCAAACGCCTGCCCCTAGGCTAGAAATTAGCGTGAAATAGAAAACTGTACGCCAGTCAGGTTCGTTTAATTTTCCAAGCTGTTTAACATGAATGTAGGCGAAAGCCGCGCCAATGCCTGAAAGCAGGCCCATACTACCCGCAAGCCAGTCTGCACTGTGAAAACTGGGTTTAAGTAATAAGCTAACGCCGACAAAACCAATCAGCAGGCCAATAAATATGATTTTTTTTGGCTTTTCATGCAGTAAAAACGGCGTGAATAAGGCTAAAAATAATGGCGAGGTGTAGTTTAATGTAATAGCTGTCGCTAAGGGTAAATGCGCAATCGCGTAAAAGAACAATACAAGTGAAGCAAACCCCACCAGCGCGCGTGATATTTGTTTACCAATAAACGGCGTGGCAAGCGGTAGTTTTCTGGCGAAAATAAATAGCCAAATGACAATTAAGCCAAATATCGAGCGGTAAAAAACCAGCTCTGCACTACTGAATTTTTGCGCGCCAATTTTAACCAGTGCGCCCATAATAGCAAAGCCCAAGGCGGCAACCAGCATCCAGAAACTGCCGAGATTAGGTAACTTAAAGCCGAGTAGATTCGTGTTTGCAGGCTTCAAAATTTTCGGCTAGCGAATGTGTTTTTCAAGTTGTTTACGATACCAAAGATGAAAATGTTCAAGGCCGGTTTCCATTGGGTGTTGATAGGGGCCGCGTTCATCGATACCCTGTGCATATAAGGCACGGCGACCATCGTGCATGCGTTGGCAGATTTCATTGTCTTCCAATGCAGTTTCATTGTAAGCCGCTTGTTGAGCTGCCACATATTCACGTTCAAATAATGCGATGTCTTCAGGATAATAAAATTCAACCACATTGCTACAAGCGTCTACACCGCGTGGGGTGATGTGCGAAACCACCAGTACATTAGGATACCATTCAATCATCAGAAACGGATAATAGACCATCCAAATCGCGCCGTATTTAGGCACATCAGTGCCTTGATATCGGCCGACTTGCTGTTGCCATTGCTGATAAATGGTTGAGTCTGTTCTGCTTGAAGGTACTTTGTAGCCCACAGTTTGCACGCTATATTCAGCGCCAAACTCCCAATTCAGGGCGCTACAATCCACAAACTGATTAAGCCCAGGGTGGAATGGCCCGACATGGTAATCTTCTAAATAGACTTCAATAAATGTTTTCCAGTTGAAGTTGTATTCTTCTACGACGACACGGTCTAACATGTAGCCAGTAAAGTCAAAGTCTTGCTTGCAACCAAGCTTAGCTAGGTCTTGGGCTATGTCGCGTTTACCTTCAAAAAGTAAGCCTTGCCAATTTGTTAAGGCTTGATTATTGAGATGTAAGCATGGATTCTGTGCAAAATGCGGCGCACCTAATAGCTTGCCTTCTAAATTATATGTCCAGCGATGCAAGGGGCAAACGATGTTTTTAGTTTGGCCTCGGCCGTTTAGCATTATCGCTTGCCTATGGCGACATACATTGCTCATAACGCTAATGGTGTCTTGCTGATGTACTAAACTTTTAGCTTCACTTGTCCAGTCAAGCACGTGATAATCCCCCACATTGGGTACCATGCACTCATGACCAAGATATTGTGGTGCGTTAACAAATAGATGTTGTTGTTCCAGCGCATAAATTTTCGGGTCCGCGTACCAAGCAACCGGCAATTGCGTCTGAATTTCATGTTGCGAAGCTAAAGTTAAAGATGCCATAGTGCGTTATTCGGCAGTTAAAATTTCAAGGGAGGCGATTTTTGCCTAAATTACCAATTTTTTCAAGTGAAAATTATAGGACTAAATACTCATAATCTCCTTGTTTTAGTTGTCAAAACTTGCCATTTATAAGGTTTTCGGCTAATCTCACACGGTTATAGCTTATAAATTTTAATCCCATATTTTCACCGCACAGTAAACCTCTATGTCAAATCACTTAATGAATACTTATTCACGTCAACCGGTCACCTTTGTTAAAGGCGAAGGCGTTTGGCTGTGGGATGATAAAGGTGACAAATATTTAGATGCGCTTGCTGGTGTAGCAGTCAATGGTTTGGGTCATGCCCACCCAAAATTAGTGAAAGCCATTAGCGAGCAAGCCGCTAAGCTGATTCATGTGTCAAACATTTACGGCATCGCAGAACAAGAGTCTTTAGCAGATAAACTGTGCGAAATTTCAGGCATGGATAAAGTGTTTTTCTGTAATTCAGGCTGTGAGGCCAACGAGGCGGCAATTAAGTTAGCCCGTCTTTATGGGCACAATAAAGGCATCGAAACCCCTGAAATTATTGTTATGGATAAATCCTTCCACGGCCGTACCATGGCTACACTTTCGGCAACGGGCAATCGCAAAGTACAAGCAGGCTTCGAGCCCTTGGTCAGCGGCTTTATTCGCGTACCCTATGATGATATTGAGGCCGTCAAACAAGTCGCCTCACGTAATGCCAATGTGGTGGCCGTTCTAGTCGAGCCAGTGCAGGGTGAAGGTGGCATTAATATTCCAAAAGATGCGGGAGCTTACCTTGAAACCTTGCGTGAAATTTGTGATGCGCATGGCTGGCTGTTGATGCTAGATGAAGTGCAAACAGGTATTGCCCGCACAGGGACCTGGTTTGCATTTCAACATACTAATATTTTGCCGGACGTCATGAGTTTAGCTAAAGGCTTAGGGTCAGGTGTGCCTATTGGTGCCTGTGTGGCACGCGGTAAGGCGGCGGAGGTATTTACATACGGCAAGCATGGTTCAACTTTTGGTGGAAATCCATTAGCAACAGCGGCTGGATTGGCTACCCTGACTATTATTGAGCAAGAAGGTTTACGTGAGCATGCTGAGAAAATCGGCAATTTAATTCGTGAAGGCTTTGCTGCAGAATTTAAATCTATCAAAGGCGTGGTTGCAATTCGTAACGCAGGTTTGATGATAGGCATTGAGCTCGATAAACCTTGCGGCGATTTGGTGAAAATTGCACTTGCAGATAAATTGCTGATTAATGTGACAGCCGATAAAGTAGTGCGTTTATTGCCGCCGCTGGTGATGAATGAAGCAGAAGCTAACGAGTTGGTAAGCCGATTGTCTCAGCACATTAAAACATTTTTGGCGCAATAAAATCAGACCAAAATTTGACAGAAAACCTGACTAGAAACCAGATGAAATTAGTAATACCATGAAACCAATCAAACATTTTTTACAATTCAATGATTTAAATCGCGACGAACTTGAGCATGTATTTGCCCGCACGCGTTGGATTAAAAGTCAGTTTAAAGCTTATCAGCAATATTGGCCTTTGCAGGATCGAACCTTGGTGATGATTTTTGAAAAAGCCAGTACGCGAACTCGCTTGTCATTTGAGGCTGGCATGCATCAACTAGGCGGTTCCGCCATTTACCTCAATACGCGTGATTCGCAATTGGGGCGTGGTGAGCCAGTAGAAGATGCTGCGCAAGTGATTTCACGTATGAGTGATATTGTCATGATACGTACGTTTGAACAAGATATTATCGAGCGATTTGCCGCCAACTCGCGCGTACCGGTAATAAATGGTTTAACCAATGAGTATCATCCATGCCAGATTCTGGCGGATATTTATACTTATATTGAGCATCGTGGCTCAATCAAAGGTAAAACTGTGGCTTGGATTGGCGATAGTAATAATATGTGCAATACCTGGCTTCAAGCGGCTGAATTGCTGGATTTCAATGTGCATGTCTCCACGCCACCAGGCTATGAAGTTGAACCTGAACGGGCAAATTTATATGGCAACGATCACTTTGAGGTGTTTGCGGACCCTATGGATGCGGCAAAAGGCGCAGATTTAGTCACCACCGACGTGTGGACGAGTATGGGATTTGAAGCGGAAAACGAAGAGCGTCTGCGCGACTTTGCCGATTGGCAAGTGGATGCCGAAATGATGCGTGTGGCTGCAAAAGACGCATTGTTTATGCATTGTTTGCCAGCCCATCGCGGCGAAGAGGTTTCAGCCGAAGTGATTGACGGTACTCAAAGTGTTGTGTGGGATGAAGCTGAGAATCGCTTGCATGTGCAAAAGGCTTTGATGGAATATTTGCTACTAGATAAAGTAAGCTAAGTGGCGACTAAAGAATATTAGCTATCACATTCTGCCTGTTGCTGCCACCATGGTGGGTGTTTGTGTTACCGTTATTTCATTAGTGCAGTTGGTGCCAAAAAACAATATATCGCCTTGGGTAGATCAATTGATGGCAATTGATACGCTAGTTTTTCTGGCAAGTACTTGGATGTCATACTGGACTATCCGACACGATAAATATTCGGATAAGTACGAGTTGGTGACAGATTGGCTGTTTTTGGGCGGACTTGGCGCATTGGGGCTAGTAAGTGTGCTGGTTGCCTTTGATCTGTTTATAATTTAGTAATATTCGTAAATAAATTAAGTAAATTAGAAAGAATTGTGTAATGAGTAATGCAAAAAAAGAGATTAAAAAGGTTGTATTGGCCTATTCAGGCGGACTAGATACCTCAGTTATTTTGAAATGGCTACAAGATGAGTACAACTTTGAAGTGGTCACGTTCACAGCCGATTTAGGTCAGGGTGAAGAGCTTGAGCCAGCTCGCGCAAAAGCCAAAGCGGCAGGCGTTAAAGAGATTTACATTGACGATGTGCGTGAAGAGTTTGTCCGTGATTTTGTGTTCCCAATGTTCCGTGCTAACACGGTTTATGAAGGCGAATACTTATTAGGCACATCAATTGCACGTCCTTTGATTGCAAAACGTTTAATTGAAATCGCTCGTGAAACCAATGCAGATGCTATTTCCCACGGAGCAACGGGTAAAGGCAATGACCAAGTGCGTTTTGAGTTAGGTGCATATGCGCTTAACCCGAATATCCAAATTATTGCACCTTGGCGCGAGTGGGATTTACTAAGCCGTGAAAAGCTAATGGCCTATGCAGAGACACACGGTATTCCGGTGGACATGAAGCATAAACAAGGCGGCAGCCCATACAGTATGGATGCTAATTTGCTGCATATTTCATACGAAGGCCGACATTTAGAAGACCCTGCAGCCGAGGCAGAAGAAAGCATGTGGCGTTGGAGTGTAAGCCCAGAGAAAGCGCCTGATGCAGCCGAATATTTAGACATTGAGTATGTAAATGGCGACCCAGTGAGCTTGAACGGAGAGGCGCTAAAACCACATGAGTTATTAGCGCATTTAAATACAATTGGCGGCAAACACGGTATTGGTCGTTTGGATTTAGTTGAAAACCGTTATGTAGGCATGAAATCACGCGGCTGTTACGAAACGCCAGGCGGTACCATTTTATTAAAAGCACATCGTGCAATTGAGTCTATAACGCTAGATCGTGAAGTCGCTCATCTAAAGGATGATTTAATGCCACGTTATGCCAGCATGATTTATAACGGCTACTGGTGGAGTCCAGAGCGTATTGCCTTACAAACTTTGATAGACCATACACAAAAAACCGTCAATGGTTGGGTGCGCTTGAAGCTATATAAAGGCAATGTCATTGTTGCTGGGCGTGATAGTAAAACGGACTCGCTGTTTGATTCAACTATTGCAACCTTTGAAGATGATAACGGCGCCTACGACCAAAAAGATGCCGGCGGTTTTATCAAGCTCAATGCATTGCGATTACGAATCGCTGCCAACTTGAAAAATAGGCAGTAGTTAACGGGGCATATTCTGCCCCTTTTTTTATGATTAATTTGCGGCATCAAGTCTAAAAATAAAAAAATTCTGCTGATTAGTTTTTTATGTTTGTTTGGCATGATTACTAACGTAAATTCGAACCCATTTTCAATACTGAAGTATTATTCATTCAATTGAGCTGTTGTTAAAGAGAATATCCGTTATCAAGACATGCTGAAGCGTTTTGGACAACCGACGGGCAGTAAAAAATTAGAAATGATTGTTTAGAAACAAAGCCAAATTACTACTACTATCCAACGGTCACTTTTGTAGGTGAAGGTGACGAGCTAAAGGTATTTGAGATTTACTTTAGCAATGCTAGTAACAAACTATAGTTTGCTAATCTTAACGTTGATAAAACAACGACTTTGTCTACGATTAAGAATTTGGGTGAATCTTATGTCGCAAAGCTTGGAAATGGTATTACACAGATAACCCTTGAAAACCCGGAGGATGCGACAGTTATGTGGAATTTTGAATTTAAGTCGGGTCATTTATTTCGTGCTGCATACTTTTCAAATGATTGCTAGCCCTTACTGAGTTATCGCAAGATTGCACAAAAGCCTGACTTTAGTCAGGCTTTTTTTTGACCGAATACTTTATTTTGCAGTAAAAAATTTCAGAACGCAAAATATCTGTCGATAACGCATAAGAGATAACGCCAATTTTGAATGCAAGGAGAATTATTCATGGATTATTTTATTAAAACTATCTACGCCATTTTAACGACCTGTGGGATTTATGCTGTTTTGATTATTTTTACGATGAGTTTGCACTATCAGTGAATTAGTACATTCAGTGAGTTTGAAATTGGTAAATTGAAGTTAATCAAGCGAAATAATCGCTAACCTATATAAAAAAACAGTCATTTACGGCCTATTGAACGATAGGGATTTAAGAGGCTTTTACCTGTTTATTCTATGAATTCGAATGTGCAAGGTAAATTCATAATTAAACCGTAACGTGATGATGGTTTTACTCTCAATAGCGTTTAGTTAAGCGCATAATGTATCGGTTGCAGATACATTTTAGTCTGCTAACGGAGGGCAATGCTTAGCAGTGTTGCTGATTAATAGGCAGTAAATTTTGAAATCAGGAGAATAAAAATGGCTGTGATTGACCGTGTTTTAATTGGTGAAGCGTTAGTGATTGAAGACCGTCCAGATGGTAGTGGTCTTGATTTGAAAAATGTTGCGCATATTGATCTGATTATGGGGCCGCGTGGTAGCGCTGCTGAAGATGCTTTTTGTCGTACGCTAACAGACCAAAAAGAAGGTGTGAACGGTTTGCTGGCAATTGTGGCGCCTAACATGATGGTGAAACCAAACACCGTGATGTTCAATAAAGTAACCATTCGAAACAGCAAACAATCAACACAGATGTTTGGGCCAGCGCAGCGCGGTATTGCGATGGCGGTAATGGATTCTGTGGCAGATGGCACAATTCCTGTTGAAGAGGCCGATGATGTATTTATCTGTGTTGGCGTGTTTATTTGCCACAAGGCAGATATGGATGATCGCGTGCAAGATTGGAATTATCGTGCCACCAAACAGGCGATTAAGAATGCGGTAGCACGTGAGCCTAAAGCCGCTGAGTTGCTGAAGATTTATAAAGAGTCGACTCATCCGTTTGCAGTAAAAGATGCTGCAGATAGAAAAAGAAGAGCGACTGATTAACTGTACCTAGTTAGCCGTAACTAGTCGCGTAAACATTAGAAATGAGCATATTCTTTTATCATTTCTAATGAATTCGGACTAATTAATAGTAAGCAGTAGAGTCGAGCTAAGCTCGAAAGGACTTACTTTGCTCGCTTGATGTGAAATAAAGAATAATCGATTCCAACTATTCGATTCAATGAAATGGTGAGAAATGACAATGCTGAAAGACCAACGCCAAGAAGAACGTGAATTTGATTTCACTGCTAACGATTTTTCCAGAGTGCGTAAACTTATCTACCAACACGCGGGTATATCGCTCTCAGAGGCGAAGTCAGATATGGTATATAGCCGCATTGGACGTCGCTTGCGTACCGTTGGTTTTGATACCTTCAAGACCTATTTAGATAATCTTGAAAGTGAAAATAACCCAGTCGAATGGGAGGCATTTACCAATGCGCTGACCACAAATCTAACCTCATTCTTTCGTGAAGAACATCATTTTCCCATTCTTGCTGAACACCTTGCTGGACTCAAGAAACCCATCCGTATTTGGTGTTCTGCCGCCTCTACAGGCGAAGAGCCTTACACGATTGCCATGACGGCTTGTGAGGCCTTTAGTACATTAAAGCCCCCAGTCGAAATTATTGCAACGGATATCGACACCAATGTGTTGGCAACGGCAGCGCGTGGTGTTTACCCCTATGAACGTGTGAGTAAATTGTCCGATGAACGGCGCAAGCGTTTTTTTCAAAAAGGCACAGGTGCGCATGAAGGCTCTGTTCGGGTTCGTAATGAATTGCGTAGTTTGATCACGTTTCAGCAGTTGAATTTGCTGGATGAACAATGGCCTTTGCAGGATCAATTTGATGCGATTTTCTGCCGAAATGTCATGATTTATTTTGATAAACCTACGCAATCAAAAATTCTAAGTCATTTTGTGCCGTTGATGAAACCGCATGCTTTATTGTTTGCAGGACATTCAGAAAACTTTTTATATGTATCGAATGATTTTCATCTGCGTGGAAAAACGGTATATGAATTAAGCGATGGCAAAAGCAATAAGCGTTCATCTACTCAGGTGAAAGAAAGAATTGTATGAGCATGTTACAAGAAGAGGTCTCAACCACACTGTATTTTGACCGCACGTTTGACTGCAATGCAGCCAAAATATCGCCAGGCGAGTATTACTTTACTGATAAAGACATGGTGATTGTAACGGTATTAGGTTCGTGTGTGTCAGCATGCATACGTGACAGCATGAGTGGCATCGGAGGTATGAATCATTTTATGTTACCCGACAGTGCCGCGGCCGATAAAGATAGCCCAGTTTCAGAATCAATGCGCTACGGCACTTATGCAATGGAAGTGTTAATCAACCAGCTACTTCGTAACGGTGCGCGCCGCGAAAATTTAGAAGCTAAGATTTTTGGTGGAGGCAATGTTCTGAAAAGCTTCACCACCATGAATGTGGGGGATCGCAATGCTGCTTTTGTTAAGAAGTTTCTTAAAGAAGAACGTATACGCGTGACCAGTGAAGATTTGCTGGATATCTATCCTAGAAAAGTTTATTACTTCCCCAAAACTGGTCGTGTATTGGTTAAAAAGCTGAAAAATATGCACAACGATACCTTGGCAAAACGCGAAGAGGCGTATGCAAGCAAACTTAAAGTCAGTGACGTGGGTGGTGAAATTGATTTGTTTTAACGATTGATTTTGGTTGGCTGATTATATTCAGCCATCAAGAAGAGAAATTTATATGAAAATTAAAGTGCTCGTAATAGATGATTCAGCGTTGATTCGTAGTCTGTTAACTGAAATTATAAACAGTCAGCGTGATATGGAAGTGGTCGGTGCCGCCCCAGACCCCTTGATAGCTCGTGACATGATTAAACAGTTGAATCCAGATGTACTGACCTTGGATGTGGAAATGCCAAAGATGGACGGTTTGGATTTTTTAGAGAAACTGATGCGTTTAAGACCCATGCCAGTGGTGATGGTATCCACGTTAACTGAGCGCGGTTCAGAAATTACCATGCGGGCCTTGGAGCTTGGGGCCATTGACTTTGTGACCAAACCAAAAATGTCGATTTCAGACGGAATGCGCGAATACACTGACATTATAGCTGAAAAGATTCGTGCCGCTTCACAGGCAAGAGTTGCAACATTACAACGGCACATTTCTACACAAAATGCGAGCGCTGCGCCTACACCCTTACGTAATCCATTGATTAGTAGTGAGAAATTATTAATTATTGGTGCTTCAACAGGCGGAACTGAGGCAATCAAATCATTTTTATTGCAAATGCCATCAGACTGTCCTGGGATTTTAATCACACAGCATATGCCAGCCGGATTTACCAAATCGTTCGCAAATCGCCTGGATTCGCTCTGTCAGATTTCTGTAAAAGAGGCCGCAGGTGGTGAGCGAATTTTACCAGGCCATGCCTATATTGCCCCCGGTGATAAGCATCTTTTGTTAGCTAGAAGCGGTGCAAATTACGTTACGCAATTAAGCGATGCACCGCCAGTAAATCGTCATAAACCATCCGTCGATGTGTTATTTGATTCAGCTGCCGAGTATGCAGGTAAGAATGTTATCGGAGTAATTTTAACGGGTATGGGTAAAGATGGTGCAGCTGGCATGGCGCAAATGAAACAAGCTGGCGCCTACAATTTTGCGCAGAATGAAGAAAGTTGTGTGGTTTACGGGATGCCAAAAGAAGCTGTTGCGCATGGGGGTGTGCATGAAGTGGCACATTTGAATGATTTACCTAAATTAGTGCTGAATTATTTAATGGCAAATAGCGCACGTGCATTACGTGTGTAGTTTTTGAAAAGCACTACTTTTATAGCGTTAATCTTCAATAAAAATTGCATGAAGATGCATGATAATGAACAATGAAAAACCATGAGTGAATTAATCCTGCAATGATTTTTAACGGTAAGAAGCTTTTTGAATTGTAAGATCGAATATTTTAAATGGAGTAATGCATGGCCAACCCTAATACTAAATTTCTTGTTGTGGATGATTTTTCTACCATGCGCAGGATTGTGCGTAACCTATTAAAAGAGCTAGGCTACACTAATGTAGATGAAGCTGAGGATGGTGCAGCAGCCCTGAGTAAGCTCAAGGGAGGGGGGTTCGAATTTGTTGTGTCCGACTGGAATATGCCAAACATGGATGGTTTGACTTTATTACAACATATTCGTGCAGATGCTGAATTAGCGAAAATTCCAGTATTAATGGTAACGGCAGAAGCTAAAAAAGAAAATATTATTGCGGCGGCGCAAGCTGGTGCTAATGGTTATGTGGTTAAGCCGTTTACAGCGGCGACCTTGGATGAGAAACTATCAAAAATATTTGAGAAGCTTGAGAAAGTGGGAGCTTAAATATGACGAGTGAGTCTTTGCAACAAAAGGCAGTAAAAATTGAGCCTATACCGGTTATCAATCCTGTTATCAACCCAAATGATGAGATGCTGAATCGTATTGGCCATGTTACTAGGACGCTCCATGATAGCTTACGAGGATTGGGCTTAGAGAAAATTTTAGAGCAGGTGGCTACCGATATTCCAGATGCAAGAGATCGCTTAGCTTATGTGGCACGTATGACCGAGCAAGCTGCGGAACGTGTTTTAAATGCAACCGATGCGGCAATCCCGTTACAAACTGAGTTAGCTTCAGAGGCATTGTGCTTAGAACAACGCTGGAAAGAAGTGCTTGCTAAACCCTCTTTAAAAACTGAATACAACCAAACGGCGGAGCAAACCTTAGCGTTTTTAACCTTAACTGGAAAAAATACCGCAGAAACTAAAGCGCTTTTGATGGACATTATGATGGCGCAGGATTTTCAGGATTTGACAGGTCAAGTGATTAAAAAAATCACAGGTTTAGCCCAAGACCTAGAAAAACAATTAGTTCAAGTGTTAATTGATTTTTCTCCAGCGACCGCTGGCAAAAAAGAACCCGACACGCATGCCGTCCTGATGAATGGGCCGCAGATAGATCCGAACGCAGCGGATGTGGTGGCGAGCCAAGAGCAGGTAGATGATCTGCTGGATAGCTTGGGGTTTTAATTAATAGAAATTGACTGACCAGCATATAAGCAACGCAGTTCTGGTCAGGTATAAAATTTATAACCAGTAACTATTCGAAATTTTAAATGGCAGATAAACATTTTACTGGATTGCGCGCTAAGCTATTACTCGTGGTAGCTGCGGGCATGATACTGCTTTTTACATTATTATTTTTCGCTGCAAAAATGGTATTGCTCGATGGCTATGCCAAGCTTGAAACTAATAAAACGAGTATTCAAATTGGCAGTGCAATTAAGCTATTAAAAGAACAAGAAATTCAATTGGGTGGAATTGTTGGTGAATATGCACACTGGGATGATACTTACCAGTATATGCTTCAGCCTGATTCGCGCTATATTGAATCCAATTACACCGATGGCATATTTTCCAACCTAAAAGTTAAGGCGATTTCTCTTGTTAACACTGAAGGCGAAGCTCTATATCAACGTAGTTTTGACTATTCAACTGGGCAACCCTGGGTAATTCCAAAAACGCTGGAACGTGAAATCAGTAAAGGTGGTTTGTTTCTCGATTCAGGAAAAGTTCACCAGTCCGGTTTTTTCTGGACACCAGAAGGTGTCTGTATTGTTTCTGCTATCGACATATTACCTAGCGGCGGCAATGGATTGCGTCGCGGTACGCTTATTATGGTGCGGCATTTAGACCCGCTACTGATTGACCATGTAGAAAAAATAATAGGCGCTAGGCTTACGATTCAGCCAATATCACAAGATATGTTTGATGACAAATTACGTCAAAAATTAGCAAAACAAATTGTCGTTGTTAAGCCTTTGAACGATACTCAAGTTGCAGGTTATGCCATGTTAACGAGTGCGGATGCGCGTTCGAATCTAGTGGTGTCGATATTAAGTAGTCGTGAAATTTTTGCTCAAGGTGAAGATACACTAAGCTTTTTGTCCTGGTCTACCTCAATTATTGCGTTGATGTTAGCAGGTATTAGTTGGCTATTCGATCGAATGGTATTGCTGCGCTTAGAGCGCATGAGCGAGGACGTAAAGCGCATTGCACAATCCGCCAATACAAAAATACGCGTGAGAAAATTAAATGGGCAAGATGAATTAGCCAATTTGTCGCATGGTATCAATGGCATGCTGGACCGTATTGAAGATTCTCAATATGAACTGCAGATGGAAAAAGAGCGTGCACAAGTGACGCTTGAGGGGATAGCTGATGCGGTAATCACCAGTAATCAGGCTGGGTTTGTGTTGTATATGAATACCGCCGCTGAACGGCTGGCTGGGGTGAATTTAAGCGAAGTTAAAGTCAAGACTTTACGCTCCATATTTAGATTAAAAACTGAAGATAGAGCCACGCCAGTCAACAGTAGTTGGCTAACAGATTCTTACAGTATTTTGGAAGAAGTGATTATTGAACGTGCAGATGGCACCGAGTTCGTGATTCGTAAATCAGCCTCTCCACTTTATGATGGCGATGGCAATACCTTTGCAATTGTGACTGTTTTACACGATGTTACGATGTTGCGCAGACTTTCCAATCAATTGTCCTTTCAAGCGCGACACGACCAGTTGACTGGGCTGATTAATCGTTATGAGTTTGACCGCAAGACACAAGCGGCGATAGATGATGCCGCTACGGAAAACCGTATCCATTGCCTTGCCTATATCGATTTGGATCAGTTTAAGATTGTTAATGACACTTGCGGCCACATGGCAGGCGATGTCTTGCTAAAACAATTATCCAATCATATTAAAGCCAAAGTACGTAGTTCAGATACCTTGGCCCGTTTGGGTGGCGATGAATTCGCTTTGCTATTGATGGGCTGTGATTTGGACAAAGCGCAGGAGATTATTGAGGGTTTGTTGCAGGTTGTTCGAGAGTATCGTTTTACCTTTGATGATAAGGTCTTTAAAGTAGGTGCTAGTGTAGGCCTGACTGAAATTTCACCGAATCAGAATCTTGATTTAAGTGAACTCTTAAGCACGGTAGATGCTGCTTGTTATAGCGCTAAAGAAGAGGGTGGTAACCGCATTCATGTGTATCGCTCGGATGATAAAGATATCAAAGAGCATAATAATCAGCTTGAATGGGTGTCGCGCATTCACCTTGGCTTAGAAAAAAATCAATTCGTTCTTTACATTCAGCGCATGCAAAGCTTGACTCCGGGGGCCGAGTTGCATTGTGAGTTGCTGATTCGTATGCAGGCGATGGATGGATCTTATTACCCGCCAGGATACTTTCTCCCAGCTGCGGAACGTTACCACTTGATGCCTAAGATTGACCGCTGGGTTGTGGGTGAGGCACTAGCCATTATTGCGCATAAAGGAGCTGCTTTCCCTTATGTGTGCGCTATCAATCTTTCTGGTCAAACCTTATCTGAAGAGGGGTTTCTTGAATATGTCTTGGCGCAGATTAAATTGCACGACGTTGACACGCGCCGAATTTGTTTTGAAATTACCGAAACTTCGGTGATTGCTAATTTGAATAAAGCGCGTCAGTTTATGCATGCCTTGCGCGAAGTCGGTTGCCGCTTCTCGCTCGATGACTTTGGTAGTGGTTTGTCGTCTTTTGCGTATTTGAAAAATTTAGAGGTCGATTTTCTTAAAATTGATGGAATGTTTGTGAAAGCCATTGTGAATAATAAAATTGACCGCGCCATGGTTGAATCAATCAACAATGTCGGACATGTGATGGGATTACATACCATCGCCGAATTTGCCGAGAATGACGAAATCATCAACATGCTTAAAGAAATAGGCGTAGATTATGCACAAGGCTACGGTGTGGCAAAACCCGAGCTTTTTGAATAGTTATTGGTAGTAAAAGTAACTAAATTAACTGCCTTGCGAGGCAATATCCATGGGCCTTGCAGGCCTACTCTTTTTTACAAGCCAACGCGTACAACAGGCGGCAGGTTTGCCAACTCTTCATCTGAATATAAGCGCCCACTGGTAATAAAGGCAAAGCCAGTGCCGCAATCCAAAGAAAATGAGCCGCTAGAATTCGGCGTAGCGTCCAAAATCGTGTGCATGTTTTCCGCAAACGTGAAGTGACTATTGCCCATGTAAAATGTGGCATCTTGCCATTCGCCCAAAATAACATCAGATGCACTGGGGTTGAATTCTTTAATCGGCATACAAATTGGTCCGCTACCTTCGCAGCATCCACCAGATTGCAAAAAAGCGATTGGGCCAAACTCGGCCGTTAGTCTATGAATTAATGCTAGTGCGCTTGGTGTGGCTGAAACGCGCCTAGTTTTTTCTGGGTCATTCACCGTTGCTGGACGCTGTACAGTTTCTGTATTCATTTGCTCATGCTCCAAAACTTAATATTAAAGTACCCAACTTTGCAAATAATAAAGGGCGAGATAACTCGCCCTTTATTGTACTAAGAAACCTAACGATTAAACTAGAAGAAGCCTAATTTGTTAGGATTGTAGCTTACTAGCAAGCATTTAGTTTGTTGGTAATGGTCTAACATCATTTTGTGATTTTCACGGCCAATACCTGACTCTTTATAACCCCCAAATGCAGCGTGCGCTGGGTAGGCATGGTAGCAATTTGTCCAAACACGACCAGCTTTAATACCACGGCCCATTCTATAAGCCACTGTGCCATTGCGTGTCCAAACGCCTGCACCAAGACCAAAGATTGTGTCATTAGCAATGGCTAAAGCATCGGCTTCATCTTTAAAGGTTGTCACAGCTAGCACTGGACCAAAAATTTCTTCTTGGAAAATGCGCATTTTGTTGTGACCTTTTAACAGGGTAGGCTCAATGTAATAGCCTTCTGCTAAATCGTTTTTTAACACGTTGCGATTACCACCAATGAGCACTTCCGCTCCTTCTTGCTTACCAATATCAATGTAGTTGATGATTTTGTTCATTTGGTCTAAAGAGGCTTGTGCGCCAAGCATGGTGCTTGAATCTAATGGGCTGCCTTGTTTAATGGCTTTTACGCGTTCTAATACGCGCGCAATAAATTTGTCGTAAATGGATTCTTGAATAATAGCGCGTGATGGACAGGTGCAAACTTCACCTTGGTTAAAGGCAAACAATACCAAACCTTCAATCGCTTTATCAAAGAATGCATCGTCTGCATCCATAATATCTGCAAAGAAGATGTTAGGTGATTTGCCACCTAACTCTAGTGTGGCAGGAATGAGGTTGCTTGCTGCAGCCGTTGCAATAGCGCGGCCTGTTGCAGTAGAGCCCGTAAAGCCAATTTTGGCAATGCGTTTACTGTTCGCTAATGGAGCACCAACTTCACGGCCATAGCCATTCACAATATTTACAGTGCCAGGAGGCAATAAATCACCAATGATTTCCAAGAGAATTAAAATACTGACGGGTGTAAATTCTGCTGGTTTTAATACAATACAGTTACCTGCAGCTAAGGCTGGAGCTAGTTTCCAAGCCGCCATCAGGATTGGGAAGTTCCAAGGAATGATTTGACCGACAACGCCTAATGGTTCATGAAAGTGATAAGCAACAGTGTCGTTGTCAACCTCACTAATACCACCTTCTTGTGCACGAATCGCACCAGCAAAGTAGCGGAAATGATCTACGGTTAGCGGAATGTCAGCATTGATTGTTTCGCGAATTGGTTTGCCGTTGTCAATGGTTTCGGCCGTAGCAATTAATTCAAGATTAGCTTCAATGCGGTCAGCAATTTTAAGCAAAATGTTTGAGCGTTCAGTTGTTGAGGTTGTGCCCCATGCATCTGCAGCTTTATGTGCAGCATCTAAAGCTAACTCAACATCTTCTGCACTAGAGCGTGCTACCTGTGTATAGTTTTTGCCGGTAATTGGCGAAATCACGTCAAAATATTGACCTTTTACGGGTGCTACCCATTTGCCGCCGATGTAATTATCGTACTTTGCCTTATAAGGGATTTTTACGCCCATACCTTTTAATAGATCTAAACTCATGCTGACTCCTCTAGTTTTGCTGTAGTTAATATAGTGTTTCTATCTGGTAAACCGCATTACTTGGTTACTTTTTTTATTGTTACTGAAAGCCAACCTAAACTTGCAAACCCCTTGTAAATAAAGGGTTTTGCAAGCTAAGCCCGAACTAAACAATAAACCTTAGAAGCTGGCAAATCAAGCAAAATGTTACGGATTTGTAAATATATTTGTATGTCTTATATATTATATAAATTATCTTAATGAAATTATTTGGCTAATCCACTAATGTCATCAACCACCACGGCGTACAAGTCACGTGTAGAAGCTAAGGCGCCAAGATGCACTTCTTCAGCACTTAATACTTTTCCATTTGTACTTAATAAAGGCCTAGTAGCTGTGGCGCTTGCAACTATCGTGGCAGCGTAACCTAAATTAAATGCGCCATGCGCGGTTGAGTTTACGCACATGTGCGTCATAAAACCAACTAATACAATATTTTTAATGCCAAGTGATTTAAGCTCAGCATCTAATTCGGTTTGCACAAATGAATTAGGGTAGTTCTTTACGATGACCTTCTCCCCAGCAATTGGTGCAACTTCTGATGCAATAGCACCGATGTCAGCGGTAAGATCATAAGGCGAGCCTACACCCGCATCATGCTGAATATGTATGATTGGAATCTTAAGTTCACGTGCTATTTTGAGTAATTTTTTCGCTTCAATAATAGCGGGCTCAACGTTAGTAAGTTGCATTAAGCCGCGTCGGTAAGTATTTTGAATATCAATTAAAATGAGTGCTGAATCTTTTAAGCGGGCTGGATGGTAGCCCATGCCAGTAATATCTCTTAGGGTTTGGGAAGCTTTCACCATAAAAAACTCCTTAATAAATCTAAAATACTAAATTAAAAATAATAGAATGTTTATTGCTTCATTATAGGTAATTCTACACGTTACTCAAACTTCGTAGCATAATGATTATGCTACTTTTTGACTGTCTGTTATATGCAAGATATTAAGTTGAATAAATCATAAAAATCGCCATATTCAAGCTATTGGCAGGATAATCAATCGCCCCGTTGACTCGTCCTGATGCAAATCACGATATTTGAAATTTAACTAAAATCTTCTACAGACTTCAAATACATATAAATTTACGACGACCCAATAAAATTTATCATTCACTTCGAGTAAATCATATTTTTAGTATTTACCAATACAACCTAGAAAAAGCGCGTATCTTGAGCTATAGTGTATCGATAGACTTTAAATAAAAATCGAATAAAACGCTATAAAATATGTCTGAAATTATATTTCTACCACCTTATGTATTGACACGTGAATTTTGGCGCAGGTTTGCCGCGCCATCGCCTGAATCATTAGGCAGATCGATTATGTCTTTATTGGTAATTGCTGAGAGTCTAGTTTGTGTTTTCTGGATATTTACACTTTCTAGTTTAGGTGATGGTTATGTTGTCATTGCGGCAGTGCCTTACATTTACCTAATCATTTCATATGTAAGTCTGTTTTTATTTTACCGTTTCAAACGTTACGAGTATTTCACTTTCACCCAATTGGTGATGCTGCTGTTGATGCCGTTCGTCATGCAATGGGTGATTGGTGGCTTTGCGGCATCGAGTGGCGTAGCGATCTGGGCGATTTTATCACCCGTAGGCGCGCTTATGATTTTGGGTACGCGCCAATCTACAGCCTGGTTTTTATTGTTCGTCGGTTTGGCTTTTATTTCATGGAAACTCAATCATTATTTTGCGGGCAATGCTATGCCGATTCCAAGCAATGTTAAAGATGCTTTTTTCTTAATGAATATTACTGGAACGGCCTCTATCTTGTATGGCGTCCTGCGCTATTTTCAAGCGCAAAAAGAACGTGTCATGATTTCATTAGAACTTGAGCAGGCGCGATCAGAAAAGTTGTTACTGAATATATTGCCTGCGCCGATTGCAGAACGTCTGAAAGCTAACGACATACGTATTGCCGACCATTACGACTCAGTAACCGTGATGTTTGCAGATTTAATCCACTTCACGCAACTTTCAGAAAAAATGCCGCCTTTGCAGTTGATTGATTTGCTATCGCAGGTTTTTTTACGGTTTGACCAACTGGCAGAAAAGTACCAAGTAGAGAAAATTAAAACGATAGGCGACGCGTATATGGTGGTTTCTGGTGCACCTGTAGCGTGCGTCGATCACGCACATCGCATCGCTGAAATGGCTTTTGATATGAAAATAGCCTTGCAAGAAGTCGCCGTTAAAACGGGATTGGATTTAAACATGCGCATCGGTATTCATACTGGGCCAGTCGTGGCAGGGGTGATAGGCAGTGCTAAGTTTAGTTATGACTTGTGGGGCGATACTGTGAATTTGGCCAGTCGCATGGAAAGTACCAGCAAGCCGAACACGATTCAGATATCGCAGGAAACACAACGTCTAATCAAAGATAGCTATATTTTTTCAGATCAATACAGTGTTGATGTTAAAGGCAAAGGCCTTGTGGAAACTTATGCCTTACTTGCACGCAAGGAATAAAGAGCAGAATCCAGAAACAACCCAAGTGATTTTAGTTAGTCTTTGGAGAGCATGCTGGCCGCGTTAGGATTACCTGTCCAGAAGTTATAAAACTCCCGCACTACCGATAAAAATAGCTTTTTAGATTCTTGAATTTTAAATAAGGGTAAGGTCAAATCGGCAGCAGTTCGATACGATTTGTGATTTTTTATCGGTGCGTCACGTAGCCGTAATAATAAAATTTTTGCCAACTTAATACGCCCGTCGACATAGGCTTGTTCGGCGCCTTCATACCGCATGGCCTGTGAATAGGCTTTTAGCGGCCAGCTTTCAGAAGTATCAAATTTTTCAAGTTCCAAACTATCGGTTAACAACTTCAATGAAGTTGCAAGAGGTTTCCATTGAATCGCTTCTACATCAAAACCATAATTCGAACTAAACGCGGCAATCGCTTTAATGTCTTTCATCCAAAAGGGGTAAAATTCACGCGCAGTATTTAGATTAGCATGCCAGTCTTCAGCCGGAATTTTTTCCATGGCGGCATCCACGGCTACGCTGTAGTCCTGATTATTTAAAGGCTTATTCACTAGATTAGCTGTTAATTGATCTAAAAATAAGGAGCGCTTGTACAGCATGTTGCTTGTTGCACCTTTTGATTGCAACAGCTTTAAATAAGCGCTAGTCGCTTCTTTTTCGCGAGTTTGAATCATTTTTTCTGTTTTTCGCCAATATGCGTTTCACCACGTTGTTTGGCTAGAATCACTTGTTTTTGGCGTTCCGTAAGCCGTGCACGTTTATCTTCTGAAATTTTGTCATGACAATAAGGGCAAGATATCCCCGCCATATATTGCGGGCCTTGCAGTTCTGCAGGAGAGAGTGGGTGACGACAGGCATAGCACTGGTCAAACTCACCCACTTCTAAATTGTGTTTTACTGCCACGCGTTGGTCAAACACAAAGCATTCGCCTTCCCACATACTTTGAGTTTCTGGCACGGCTTCTAGGTATTTTAAAATGCCACCTTGAAGGTGATAAACTTCTTCAAAACCTTGATCCATCATATAGGAGGAAGCTTTTTCACAGCGGATGCCGCCTGTGCAAAACATGGCGACTTTTTTATGTTTGGTTTTGTCAAAATGTTCGGTAACGTATTTTGGAAATTCACGAAAAGTCGTGGTTTTTGGGTCAATTGCCCCTTTGAACGTACCAATATCAACCTCATAATCGTTGCGAGTGTCGATCAAAATCACGTTAGGGTCAGAAATCAGTGCATTCCAGTCTTCAGGTTTAACGTAAGTGCCAACTTTTTTGGTTGGGCTAACGCCAGGCACACCAAGCGTCACAATCTCTTTTTTGAGTTTAACTTTCATGCGGTAAAATGGATGCTTGCTAGCAAATGATTCTTTGTGCTCTAAATCGGCAAAGCGATTTTCAAATATTGCATCAGAGCGCAAAAAATGCAGCAAGTTATGTATGTCTTCTGGCAAGCCGGCAATGGTGCCATTAATGCCCTCTTCAGCAAGAAGTAGCGTACCCTTGATGTTGTTGCTTAGGCATGCGTCTAGAACAGGTGCTTGCAACGATTTGTAATCAGGCAGACTGATAAATTTATAAAGTGCGGCGGTTAAATACTTAGACATGTTGAAAATAGACTGTAATAAAAGAGCATTTTATCACTTGCGGGTGTGATTGTTTGAATGAGAATTTATGATGCAGATGAGAGAATTAAAATCTCCCCGTTGCCATTACAAGCGGCATCACCTACAAAGCGCTGCACACGCTTAGTTTCAATATTTGAAAATTTTGTATTGAACGGTTTAAAAGATTTAAACATTAAGTTTAAAAATGGCAAAGTATGCGTACCGCAGTCTTGTATAGTTGTGTGCAATTTAGGTATCTTGGCTAGCAGTAATGTGCCTCGCTTCATGTTAAAGCATGCGTACTCACCGATGGTGCCTAGCACGCCTATGGTGCCAGCAATCATGCGACTGGCGCAATAGTCACCCACATTGCCTTCAATCAAAATCAGGCCACGACGCATTTGGTCGCCAACACGCTCACCTGCATTGCCTTTAACAATGATAGTGCCGCCACGCATGCCTTTGCGTAGGCCTATAGAAGCGCCACCTAAAAAATCCCCAGTATTACCATCGATTTTCAGCAAGCCACTGACCATATTGCAAGCCGCAAAAGCTTGCGTATTGCCAGTGCAGTGAATTGTGCCGTTTTTTAAACCAAAGCCTAAATATGCGCCAGCGTCACCTGCAATGGTAATGCTGCCAATACTCATGTTTTTACCAATGTAATTAAGTAAGTGACTACTGTTTTTAAAAACGATATTTTCAGTATCGCCACCAAAAACCTCAAAATAATCAGCGACTCGTTTTTGATTCAACGGCAATGCTTCAATCTGCTTAAGTGTTTTGCCTTGCAAATTGTCTGGCGTTAACGTTGCGCAATCGAGCGTGTGCGTTAGTGTTTGTTTCAGGGTAAATGTCAGTGAGTTCATGTTATTTTTTGCTCATAATCTCATGCAATTTAAAATGATGGGGGCCTAATTTCCCCCCGTAATTACCAGCCGAGATGCGTTTTACACCGCTTGCAACACCTAAATCGCAAATTGCTTTTATGCCAACGCGCATGGAGGCTGCAATGTCGTCAAAGCCAATACCATCAATCACAATTTCCATCACGCTTTCGATTTCAGGGGAAAGTTCGGTATTGGTAACACCTTTGAGTGTTGGGCAAAACGCGTCGTTGGTAGAAGCAAACATGGTTTTATATTTGCTGCCGACCTTAGAGCCAGAACGCACCACTCCACCTGGAAACGGCATAATCACATTCGGTATTTTTTTCATGGCTTCTATCGCCGCCTCTGCCGCTGCAAGCGCCGCAGGTTGTGACGCTGCCAAAATTAGAAAGTTACCCCCACCACTA
>NZ_JABFRA010000047.1 GCF_013141425.1 Methylotenera sp.
ACACTAGGCTTACGCCCATATCTCTCGCGCGCATTATAGCGCTGAAGTTGTGATTAATCAATCGCTTATTTATACCCATAAAAGCTTGAATACCCCATCAAAGCAATCAAAAAATTTCACCTCACAGCAAAGATAATTAAAAATATTGCTTGACACGCGGAATATTTACCAGTAAAAAGTAATTTCGGCGTTTGGATGTTTAAAGTGGTTAAGTTCTCAAGACTGATTATTTGTTAAAACCCAATCATTTAGGGTGCCTCCCTTTTTTAAAAGTATGGAATAAGATATGGCTACAGGTTTAGTTAAATGGTTTAATGATTCAAAAGGTTTTGGTTTCATTACTCCTGATGCAGGCGGCGACGATTTGTTCGCTCATTTTTCAGCTATCGTAGATAGCGGCTACAAAAGCTTAAAAGAAAATGATCGCGTAAGTTTTGACGTTACAGACGGTCCAAAAGGTAAACAAGCTTCAAACATCCAAAAAGCTTAGTTAACTAGAATCCAGTTAATGGAATTCAAAAAAATGGCCCTTAATTGGGCCATTTTTTTATCTCTAGATATCAATCTAAGCCACCATTTCAAATCACCACTGCAACTCTTGATTTAATTTTTAAACCATGAATACTACTGATTTAATTGGCTATATATCGGCATTTCTGACAACTCTCGCCTTTTTACCTCAAGCACTACATTCTTGGAAAACGCGCGATCTTTCAGGCGTTTCATTACCCATGTACAGTTTATTTAGCTTAGGCGTTCTTGGATGGCTAGTTTATGGCTTACTTATTTCTAGTTGGCCAATTATTTTGGCCAACAGCATCACCTTGGTTTTAGCTTGTGCTGTTCTTGCTTTAAAACTCAAGCATCGCGAATAAAACAACTATCCGAACTGATTACTTTCCAAGCGCATAGACCTGAATGTTATCGCCGGTAGTATAACCAAAAATGGCATTTCCACCTGCCGCTACGGCAATGTATTGCACACCGTCGATTTCATAGCTAATAGGGGGGGCATTTACCCCTGCATCTACCTTAGTCTGCCACAACAAATCACCCGTATTGCTGTTATACGCATTAAAGTTACCGCTACCTTCACCCATGAATAGCAAATCTGCCTTAGTAACTAACAATCCACCCGTTAAAGGCTGCTCTGTCTTGACCTGCCAATTCATTTTACCTGTCGATAAGTCTATCGATGACAATACACCCCAACGTGGGTCCTTTGTCGGCTCAGAAGAGGCATAGCGTATTGCTGGTACGCCATCTTTCGCTGGCTCATCAACTAGGGTGTATTTGATAGGCGCATGAATCGCTGCAACATAGCTTGTTTGACGGGCCTCATCTAACACGCTTGGACCCCAATTAGAACCGCCCAAAATACCTGGATACAGCACGGTTCCTTCTTTAGTTGCTTTAGCAAATAGATTTTTTTGTGGAACAAAAGCGTCTGATTTCAACAACAATTTACCAGTAACCCTGTCATTCACATAATACCAACCCGTTTTAGCGGCCTGCCCAACGGCAGAAATTGATTTACCCTCTTTTTTAAAATCGAATAAAACTGGCGGGCTTGCCACATCGTAACCCCAGACATCATGAGGTACTTGCTGAAAATGCCATTTTAATTTACCAGTTTCTGTGTCCAGCGCAACTAACGAAACCGTATATAAATTATCCCCTGGACGAGAAATATCATTCATTTGTGGCGATGGATTACCGGTGCCAAAAAACAAGGTGTTCGTTTTGGTATCAATTGCGGGCGTACTCCAAGCGGAGCCACCGCCATAGCGCCAAGCGTCTTTATTATTAATGACATTGGCTTTTTCTGCCGCCACATTTCGATTCAGAGGAATACCATCAGTGGTTGTTTCGCTAAAGATACCTTCCCAGCCCTGAGATGGAATCGTATCAAATTGCCAAATGCGCTTGCCATCGTTAACGTCATAGGCCGCTAAAAAACCTGGTCGACCATAACGCCCATCAACGCCAACTACAGCGCCGAGTGGTGCGTCTTTTGTCGGTACGTCCATATGTAATCCATAACCAACGCCAGTTATGCCCACAATCACTTTGCCACGATAAACAACAGGCGCCATGGAAATGCCAACGCCTGTGCCTCCATAAGACTCTGTTTTGCTTTTTGCATCCAGTTTACTTAATGAACTTTTATTTTCGGTAAGAGCAGTATCATCCGCCACATCAATGTCCCAAACCTTTTCGCCATTTTTAGCATTAAGCGCAACCAACCTAGCGTCCACTGTACCTATAAATACCTTACCATCGCTTACGGCTAGACCTCTACTGGCTGGACCACAACACATCTTCCAATTCGTTCTGCGATCGTGTTTATATCGCCAAAGTTGCTTACCTGATTTTGCATCTAAGGCAACCACATGGTTAAAAGGCAAGGCAACATACATTACGCCATTTGTTACAATTGGCGTGGCTTGAAAGCTCGCCACCACTCCACTTTTAAATTGCCAAGCGAGCTTTAAATCTTGTACATTTTGTTGATTGATTTGCGTAAGCGGTGACAACCTCTGATTAGTGTAGTCACGTCCAAAACTAGGCCAGTCTTTAATAGTATCAGCGGATTGAGTTAGGGATTGTTCATGATTCAGGCCTGAGCAAGCAGCGATTAATAAACAGCCAATCAAGAGCATACCTTTCATTGCAGCAGGTTTTATTAATTTAACGCCGATTTGACTATTCATAGCACTTGCCTTTTACTCGAGGTTTTGATGAAGAAAGTATACAGATGTGTATACTCTTTGCCAATTTATATGACTAAATTGAACGAAGCTTTTACTTAATATTTAAGCCTAGCACGCTATTTTGGTAATGCATAAATCGCTGAGAGGTTGCGCCACCAGCCAAAAGCATCCATTCCATAGCCAAAAACATAACGATTTGGCACTTCAAGCCCAACAAAATCAGCTTTAACTGATTTAGCTTGTGGCAAAATTTTTTCGACCAAAACCGTAGAAAATACCTGGCTTGCACCCAGTTCTAGACATTTCTCTTTTATAGCCAATAAAGTGATGCCTTCATCCAGAATATCGTCTACCAACAATACGGTTCGATTCGTTAAATCAAGTTTTGGGAGTGATTTCCAAACCAGCGTTTTACCAATGATCTGATTTTCATAACGGCTCGCATGCACATAGTCCAGCTCTAATGGGAATTTCAATTGTGTCAATAATTGACCAGCAAAAACAACACCTCCGCCCATCACACAAATCACGATTGGACAAGCACCTTCAAGTTTTGCAGTAATGTCTTGACTGAGTCTTGTAATGGCCTCTTTCACCACCTCAGACGAATGGATAAGCTGTGCTTGGTCTAGCAATAGTTTAGGATTTTGTAAATTCAATTCAGCTCATTTTCGATGTAGCAAAGCCACTCTTATGGTATTAACCACTATCTTCCACTCAATAATAAAGTGAATACCTAATGACTAATGTAATGTAATTTGTTCCGTTTCTAAAATAAAATGCATTTCTGAGCTAACTGTAAGTTGAGGGCTATATTCCTCAACCCAAAATTTCAACTCACTTTTTATGCGCACTTCATTTGCACCCTGCACACTTTCTATCCATTTCAAGAGTTTTGTAACCCATGCGCTATCAACCTGCCGCGCCTGTGCGATGCGTAATTTATCATGTGGAGTTGGCATGGTGTGTTCGTCATCCGCCAGCAACTCTTCGTAAAGCTTCTCACCTGGGCGCAGCCCAACATATTCAATTTTGATTTCATCCGCTTGCAGACCAGAGAGCCGAATCATATCAGCTGCTAGCGCCGCAATTTTAACGGGTTCGCCCATATCCAACACCAAAATTTCACCCCCCTTACCCATCAAGCCAGCCTGCATTACCAACTGTGCCGCCTCTGGTATCGACATAAAATAACGGGTAATTTCAGGGTGAGTAATCGTCACCGGTCCGCCCTTAGCGATTTGCTCACGAAATTTTGGAATCACGCTGCCACTACTACCCAGCACGTTACCAAAACGCACGATCACAAATCGAGTACCCAGTGCTTCGTTAGAAAGGCGCTCTTGTAAACCTTGGCAAACCATTTCAGCCAAACGCTTACTGGCGCCCATCACATTGGTTGGATTGACCGCTTTATCCGTCGAAATTAGTACAAACTTTTCAACGCCAACTTCTTTCGCAGCTTTCGCGATGGTGTAGGTACCAATCACGTTATTTGACAGCGCCTCCCAGACATTACCATTTTCCATCATCGGCACATGTTTATAGGCTGCCGCATGAAATACTACGGCTGGCTGAAACTGCGCGAGCAAACTCTTAATGCGCTGGCCGTTTTTAACGTCACCTGTCATAAAAAATAATTGCGTCGATAAATTTAAGACACTTAACTCTTGCTCTAGTTGATAAAGCGAGAACTCCGAAATATCAAGACAAATCAAAATACTGGGCTTGAATTTGAGTATTTGACGACACAACTCCGAACCAATCGAGCCGCCCGCCCCACTCACCATCACGGGCTGCTCTACAATAAGATGTTGTAAACCAGAGTTATCAAGTTGCACCGCATCTCTACCTAGCAAATCTTCCACATCGACCTTACGGATTTGTGAAACGCTCACTTTTCCACTCATTAAATCATCAATCGCAGGCACCGTGAGTACCTCTAGATTCAAACCATTCGCAAGTTCAATCGCTGCGCGCCTTTTTTGGTGGTGCGCAGAAGGCATCGCCACAATCACATGCTCTATCGCCAACCGTTGCTGCACTTGCGCTAACTGCGCAATAGATCCCAACACCTTAACGCCAAACACCTCGCGCCCCAACATATTTTTATCGTCATCCAGCAGGCCGACTACCCGCCATTGCGTGCTGCGCGCCAAGTCTTTCACCAAGGCAATGGCCGCCTCACCTGCCCCCAAAATAAGCGTAGGCTTGCCTAGTGATTGCGTTAATCCGTAGAGTGAATGCTCTTTCCATGCGCGATAGACAAAACGACTGCCGCCCATCATCAACATAAGCAGAAGAGGATCTAGAATTAAAACTGAACGCGGAATAACAATGGAAGTGCGAAACATGAACAGCAGAGCGGCGACAAGAATTGCTGCCGAACCAATAGCGAATAGAATGCGCTTTAAATCCGGCACACTTGCAAACCGCCACATGCCGCGATACAAACTAAAAGCAACAAAAACAATCGCTTGCAACGGCACAACCCAAACTACCGACTGCAACATGTACTGAAAGTGTTCGGCAGGAATTGCAAAATTGAAACGCAACAAATATGCGGCAACCCAAGCCAACGTCGCTACAACAACGTCATGCAATAAAGCCAAAAACGTAAGTGGATTAATAAGCGTTTTTTTCATTTGTTCGATTATTCACTTGGTTGAAAATGATGCAACTTTAATTGTGTATTGTATCAACATAAGCTATTCGACAACATAATGATTAACATGA
>NZ_JABFRA010000007.1 GCF_013141425.1 Methylotenera sp.
CATTGGTTGCCGTGCTCGATGCAGATAAAGAAGGATTTTTACGTTCAGAGCGTAGCTTGATACAAACGGCAGGACGTGCCGCGCGAAACTTAAACGGCAAAGTGATTTTTTATGCGAATAAAATTACCCGTAGCATGAAGCTGGCAATGGATGAAACAGAAAGAAGGCGAGGCGTTCAGCTTACATTTAACTCCGTCAATGGCATTGTGCCAAAAGGCATTAGCAAACGCATAAAAGACATCATCGATGGTGTGTACGATAAGGATGAAGCTTTGCGTGAGCGCAAAGTGCTGCAAGAGCAGGCAAATTATGAATCACTAAGTGAGAAACAAATCGCTAAAGAGTTAAAGCGATTGGAAAAAGCTATGCATGATGCCGCCAAAAATCTTGAGTTTGAGAAAGCAGCGGACTTCAGAGATCAGCTTAAAACCCTGAGAACCAAGTTCTTTGGGGCAGAAATGCCCGATTTGATTTAGCTTGAACCATGCCTGTTGGTTATCGGTCTTAGCAGTAATGTCTTAAAGGAGAATGGAAATGCGTCTATGGATAATTATATTACTCACCACATTTTTTACTGGCTGTGCTACTACTCCTGCCGAGCGAGCTGCTAAAGTTGAACGTGAAGTTGAGCAAATGATTCAAGTTTATGGGCCTGCATGCAATAAACTGGGTTATGACCCAGCCTCGGATGCTTGGCGTAGCTGCATTTTGCAATTAGCGGCGCAAGATGACTATAAGCGCTTTAGTCAATATAACAATATGCCAAGACACACGCATTGCTATGCACACAAAGGATTTTATAATTGCGTAACTCTTTAATTTTGAGCTGGAGTTTAGTGTAAACCAAGTTGCATCCCCCACATTTCAACAAAAAGTGATTAATATAATTTGATTAGTTACTGACTTTTCTCTATAATCGCGCGCTTGCCATGTAGTCTTATAGTCTTAAAAATAAGCCTACTAGGCAAAGACAATTTAACCTTGTCACACTGCATCTTTAAAGAAGTTTGTAATGCTCAATGGAAATTGAACATTTTGCAGGTGGCTATAATCCATAAGGAGTACTAATGAGACATTATGAACTAGTGTTTATCGTCCATCCGGACCAAAGCGAACAAGTGCCAGCGATGATTGAGCGTTATCGCACACTTATCACAGCAAGTGGCGGTACAGTTCATCGCCTCGAAGACTGGGGTCGTCGTCAACTGGCTTACCAAATTCAAAAAATCCACAAAGCACACTATGTGTTAATGAACATTGAGTGCAATCTCGAAGTATTAGCTGAGCTTGAGCATGGTTTCAAATTCAATGATGCCGTATTACGTCATTTATTGATTTCGAAAAAAGCCGCCGTGACTGCACCATCACCAATGATGAAGGAAGAGAAATCTAAATCAGTGTTGAGCCGTGATGCAGCGCCAGTAGTCGCTGAAGTATCTGAGGTTGAAGCAGCTTAATTCGTAACATTGTGAATAAACTGGTGTTGCAAGCAGAAGTTGTGCTAATTGAGCCGCTTCGTTACACGCCAGCAGGCATACCGTTGTTAAGTGTTGTATTGCGTCATGTTTCAGAGCAAGTTGAAGCTGGCATGAAGCGTAAGGTGGAATGTGAAGTCAATGCGGTCGCTTTAGGTGATTTAGCATTAAAGGGTCTGAAAATAGGCTCACATATTCAAGCGAGTGGTTTTTTAGCCAAACGTAGCCTGAAAAGCACACAACTGGTAATGCACATTAACCAGATAGAACATATAAGCCAATAGCTTATATCAATTAAAAGTTTAGGAGTTTCAAATGGCAAGAGAAATGTACAAACGCCGCCGTTACTGCCGTTTTTCAGCAGAAGGCATCAAAGAAGTTGATTACAAAGATGTGGATTTATTGAAAGATTTCATTTCAGAAAACGCAAAAATCATTCCAGCACGTATGACGGGCACTAAAGCACGTTATCAACGTCAATTAACGACAGCAGTTAAACTTGCGCGTTTCTTGGCTTTGCTTCCATACACAGATAAACACCAATAATCGGAGGCGACCATGCAAATTATTTTATTAGAAAAAGTAGGTAACCTAGGTAATTTAGGTGATATCGTTAAAGTTAAAGATGGTTACGGCCGTAACTTTTTGATTCCACAAGGTAAAGCAAAACGCGCAACTGAAGCAAATAAGGCGGAAATCGCGGCTCGCCGTGCGGAATTAGAAAAACAACAAGCGGCTATTCTTGTTGCTGCTCAGGCGCGTGGTGAAAAATTAGCGGCTTTTGTTGTAACAATCGCACAAAAAGCGGGCGTTGATGGCCGTTTATTCGGTTCAGTTACAAATGGCGATATCGCTGATTCATTGACTTCACAAGGTTTTGAAGTAACTAAAGCTTTGGTACGTTTGCCAAATGGTCCATTGAAAACCATTGGTGATCATGCGGTAACAATCGCATTGCACCATGATGTTGTAGTTGATATCACGGTAACAGTGGTTGCTGAAGCTTAATTTTAAAGACGCTTAAGTAATACTTAAAAATGGCTACTTCGGTAGCCATTTTTTTTGCATCGTGTTTATATCAAATTGCTGTCATTCCGTTGGTTGACATCTCCACAGCTAGGTACTAGTATTTTCTTCGACCACAAAGGCGCCATGTTAAAAATTAAGTGGAGTGCATGCTTGGAAGCCAATATCCATGAGGCCTGCAGGGCAGTTGTTTTAACATGTTTTTAATGATTATCTAGCTCACTTATTTTATAAGGAGAAGACTTATGCTTTATATTGTTATTTTCGTCACTTTAATCGCGGCTATCCTTGTCTACGCAGCTTTGCAACCTGACAATTTTCGCGTTGAACGATCCATTAGCATCCAAGCAAGCCCAGATAGAATATTTCCACACATCAATGATTTTCATTTATGGAAGGCTTGGTCACCCTGGGAGCAAATAGATCTTGCAGCTAAAACCACGCATAGTGGCGCCATTAATGGTGTTGGTGCGGTATATGAATGGAATGGCAATAATGAGGTCGGGCAAGGGCGTATGGAGATTATTGAATCTGAACCTTATTCAAAAGTTGTTATGAAAATTGACTTCATCAAGCCATTTGCAGGCCATAATACTATTGAGTTTAATTTAGGTTCAGCTGATGATGCAACTAAGGTAAGTCAGGCCATGTATGGCACCAGCCCGTTTATTTCCAAATTAATGTGTTTGTTTTTTAGTATGGATAAAATGGTCGGTTCAAAGTATGAAGAGGGCCTAGCCAACCTGAAAGCAATTATTGAGAAGTAACTATAACTGTCAGCAAATCAATTCGAATTAAATATCTTTTGCAAATCCAATAAGCAAAATATTGGTCGGGCTTTTTTATTGGGTATAATCTAGCCATGGCTGATGAACAACTAGATGCATTAAAAATCCCCCCACATTCTGTAGAAGCTGAGCAATCGGTCATCGGTGGCCTGTTGCTTGAAAATGAAGCACTTGATAAGGTGGCGGACATTTTAAGTGCCAATGACTTTTATCGGCATGACCATAAAGCGATTTTTCAGCACATCGCCAAGTTGATTGAACATAATCGACCTGCGGATATTGTTACGGTGGCAGAATCACTGGAAAGTACGGCTGAGCTCTCAGGCATCGGCGGTATTGCCTATTTAGGTGCACTTGCGCAAAGTACGCCTACGGCAGCCAATATTCGGCGTTACGCTGAAATCGTCCATGAACGTGCCGTGATGCGGCAATTAGTCGTCGTGGGATCAGGTATCGCTGAAAGCGCATATGCGCCGAATGGTCGTGATGCACAACAACTGTTAGATGAAGCGGAAGCTAAGATTTTTCAGATTGCCGAGGGTGGTAAAAAAAGCACTCAAGGCTTTGTCGACATTAAAGTTTTGCTACCGCAAGTAGCCGATCGTATTGACCAACTTTTTTCGCGTGATAATCCTTCCGATGTAACAGGCGTTCCAACCGGCTTTGCAGATTTAGATTCAATGACTTCAGGCATGCAGGGCGGTGATTTAATCATTGTGGCTGGTCGACCTTCCATGGGTAAAACAGCTTTTTCGCTCAACATTGCTGAAAATGTTGCGCTAGATACTGGTCTACCCGTCGCCGTGTTCTCCATGGAAATGGCCTCTACACAGCTTGCTATGCGTATGATTGGTTCGGTCGGTCGCTTAGACCAGCACCGAATGCGGACAGGTAAGTTGGAAGACGAAGACTGGGAAAAACTCACCACAGCGCTCGGTAAACTAAACGAAGCACCGATATTTATTGATGAAGGTGCTGGTTTGAGCAGTTTTGACGTGCGAGCTAGAGCGCGCCGCTTGCACAGGCAAACGGGTAAGTTGGGGCTAATAGTCGTTGACTACTTACAATTGATGGCAGCGCCAGCCGGGCGGCAAGGTGAAAACCGCGCAACAGAGATTTCAGAAATTTCACGATCGCTTAAAGCCTTGGCAAAAGAGTTAGATGTTCCCGTCATTGCACTTTCACAGCTTAACCGAAGCGTTGAGCAACGCCCCGATAAACGCCCCGTGATGAGCGATTTGCGCGAATCAGGCGCGATTGAGCAGGATGCGGACGTGATTATGTTTATCTACCGCGATGAAGTTTACAATCCTGACAGCCCTGATAAAGGCACCGCTGAAATTATTATCGGCAAGCAACGTAACGGCCCGATTGGTCGTGTACGCTTAACCTTCATGGGCCAACATACACGTTTTGAGAATTATGCGGGTAGCGGCCATATGGCGGATAGTTATTAGCGCTTAGCATGGCAAAAGCAAAAACTATCTACAGTTGCACAGAATGCGGCGCTAGCGAGCCAAAATGGCAAGGGCAATGCCCAAGCTGCTTGGCTTGGAATACGCTGGTTGAGAGTATCGAAGAAAGCGTCACTTCTACTAATCGTTATGCCAATAAGTTTGAAGGTATAGCGCAAAGTAGTACTTTGCAAAAAATCAGCAGCATTACTGCCGCCGATATTGCGCGCCAACCAACAGGCATCAGCGAGTTTGATCGAGTGTTAGGCGGTGGTTTGGTTGAAGGTGGTGTAGTGCTGATTGGTGGCGACCCAGGTATTGGCAAATCCACCTTGCTGTTGCAAGTGTTATGTCATCTTGGTAAAACTAGTCAAGCTATTTATGTAAGTGGCGAAGAATCACCACAGCAAATTGCTATGCGCGCAAAACGTCTAGGGTTGGATGCCAGTGAAGTCGAGCTTTTAGCTGAAATTAATCTTGAGAAGATTCTAGCTACCTTGCAAACGCATAAACCCAATATTGCGGTGATAGATTCGATTCAAACAGTTTATTCCGAGGCTTTACAATCTGCACCAGGCTCTGTGGCACAAGTGCGTGAATGTTCCGCTCAACTAACGCGCATCGCCAAACAATTAGGCATTACAGTAATTTTGGTCGGTCACGTGACTAAAGAGGGCTCATTGGCTGGACCACGCGTATTAGAGCATATTGTCGATACAGTGCTATATTTTGAAGGTGACCAGAATTCTAGTTTTAGATTGATCCGTGCGTTCAAAAACCGTTTTGGCGCTGTGAATGAACTGGGTGTATTCGCCATGACTGAACATGGTCTGCGTGAAGTTTCTAATCCATCGGCCTTATTTTTATCGCATCATGAAGGCCAAGTGGCAGGAAGTTGCATCACCGTGACGATGGAAGGTACGCGGCCGCTTTTAATCGAGATTCAGGCCTTGGTAGATGAAAGCCACGCACCAAATGCCAAACGTTTATGTGTGGGCTTGGAGCAAAACCGCTTAGCCATGTTGTTAGCAGTTCTACACCGCCATGCAGGTATTCCATGCTTTGACCAAGACGTGTTTATTAATGCAGTAGGAGGCGTTAAAATTTCCGAACCAGCGGTGGATTTAGCCGTGATTATTTCAATAGTTTCTTCTTTAAAAAACAAACCATTAGACAATAAACTTATTGTGTTTGGTGAAGTAGGTTTGGCCGGCGAAGTTCGACCTGTGCAGGGCGGGCAAGTGCGTTTAAAAGAAGCAGCGAAACTCGGTTTTACCAAAGCGATCGTCCCTAAGGCTAACGCACCAAAATCAAAAATTGCAGGTATCGAAGTGATTGCGGTAGAACGCTTGGAAGAGGCTTTAAATCAATTAAGAAATAATTGATTTAGTTAATAATTGAGTTAATAATAAGTTAGGCATAAAAAAAGCCTCTAAGGAAATTCTTAGAGGCTTTTTTGTGACTAAAGCAGTTATCAATAGAGCAGGTTAATTCGCCTGCTTTTGCTTCAAAATTACTCTTTACCGATTTGGTAAACTTCTACCTCATGCTCAAGCACTTTACCAGTAACGGCATCTACTTCAACTTCAATTTCTTTGCCGTCAGCCGTTTTAATGTCAAACTCATAAGAAGGGTTGCCATCAGATTCAATCGAATATTCTTTTTCATGCACAGTGCCTGGGAACGCGGCTAATGCTGTTTTTTCTGCATCAGCTTCGCTTACTTTAGCCTTGCTTGCGAAAGTTGTATCACTTGCAGAAGCCACTTCGATTTCTTCTTCAATAATTTTGCCAGTGATAGCGCTGACTTCAACTTCATGCTCTACGCCATCTGCTGTTTTAATGTCAAATTCGTATTGTGGTTTACCGTTGTTTAGCTCAAGCTCAACGGTTTCAACATCACCTGAATGCTTAGCCAGTGCGGCTTTTAAAGCTTTTTCAAAGCTCACTTTAGTTTTAGGGATTTTAAAATCAGCTGAAGCAACACCTGCAGTTAATGTAAGTGCAGCAGCAACTGCTGAAATAAGAAGTAGGTTTTTTTTCATAGTATTCTCCAATAGTGTTGTGATCATTCAATAGTGATGTGACCAGAGTTCCACGGATTTTGTCCGATGAACTCATTATCAGTCTATCAATTTTTCCTGTTGATATCAAGGTAAATCAATTGGTTACAGCAATAAGCAATTGATTTAGGTCAAACATCTTAACTATTTAAAGCGTATTTTGTCAGTTTAGTTTTTTAACAATTAGGTGTTTGCCCTGCCGATTCCTAGTAAGTTCACTTAATAAAAAAACTCGATTCAACACTAGGAGTAATTCCCATAAAAATTCGGGAGACTAACCCCTTACGGAAATTTTCACTAAGCCTTATTGTCAGCATGTCGCTAATTTTTAATTATCAATACAAACACTAATTAATAACGACTGATGTCATTTAGATTTATCACAAAAATTAATATCAACTGAGGAGGTTCAACAATGTCAAAACGAATAGTAGTTGCGTTATTAGCATCTGCATTATGTTCATGGGCAATAGCACAACCAAGCATCCCGACAAAGCCAACGGAAGTAGCTCGTCCTGGTGGCAAAATTCCTGGGGCCCCTAAACTGGCGCTGGTGAAAATTGCTGACGGATTTAATGACCCAGTCGGCGTCACTGCTGGCAACGACGGTTCTGGTCGTATTTTTGTAACTGAACGTGTGGGTAAAGTACGCATTGTCAATAAAGATGGTTCTGTTCAAAAAGAGCCGTTCTTAGATTTAACGAACTTCAATCCATTAGGCACTGACGTGGCAACGGGCTTTGTAGAACAAGGTTTGTGGTCTATCGCTTTTCACCCTAAGTTTAAAGAAAATGGCTACGTTTTTGTACATTACTCCTCATTGCCATTTAATGGCGCTTCTTTGGTGATGCGCTTCACGGTTGACAAAGCTAGTCCTAATATCATTAGCAAAGATCAACTGACCAAGTCTGCTAAAGGCATCATGAACATTCCTCAACCTTACTATAACCATTACGGAGGAATGATTACATTTGGCGCTGATGGCCTGTTGTACATTGGTAAAGGTGATGGCGGTTGGGAAGGTGACCCACTGAATGCTGGTCAAAACCTGAACTCCCTTTTGTCTAAAATTTTGCGAATCGACGTAGATACAGCAGATGATGTTGCCTACAGAATTCCAAAAACAAACCCATTGGCTAAAGCAGATAAAACGCAGCTAATGTCTTTGTTTGGCATTACTGAAGAAGGTTTTACAGCAAACCAAATCGGTTCGCGTCCTGAAACTTGGTCTTATGGTTTGCGTAACCCCTACTCTTTCCACTTTAACCAACGTAACAATGACTTATTCATTGCTGACGTAGGTCAAAACCACTGGGAAGAAATCAATTGGCAACCAGCGAGTTCTAAAGGTGGCGAAAACTACGGTTGGAAACATAACCAAGGTTCTCATTGCCATCCAGCGACGGCTGATAATAACTGCCCAATCGTAGGTACATTACCGGTAGCTGAATATCCACACGGCACACCATACGAAGGCGGCCCTAAAACGGTTGGCCCACAAGGTTGCTCAGTTCAAGGTCTCGGCGTAGCTAACTACGGCGGCTTAAAAGACACTTACTTGTCTGGCGACTGGTGCTCAGGACATCTTTTTGGAACAGCTTGGGATGAAGGTGCTAAAAAATGGAACTTGCAAGACTTTGGTCAAACAAAATTGCAATTCACATCTGGCAACCTAGATGCAGATGGCAATGTTTTAGCGGTTAATTGCTATTGCTTCTACACGGACGACAAAGGTCCAATTGCTAACCCTAAAGGTGCATTGTGGCGCATTCTGCCAGCAGAAAAAGTGCCAAAAGGCGCTGAAGTTGCACCAATTCGACAAATCTAAAGTCAAACTATTGACCTAGCTTTAGAGGCCTTGCGCAAATGCTTGCGCAAGGCCTTTTTCAGTGAGGCAGATAGCTTCAATGTCACTTTATTATAAGAATTGGATTTGAATAAATGAATTTTTTTTATACCTCTGTTTATACAAGTCATTTGAGTCACCTTATCCTTGCCATTACGACTTGTTTATGTTTGTTTGTAAGTAGTGTCAATGCTGAAGAAGTGAAATCTCAAGAAGCCATATTTACAGACGCCTTCGATGGTTCTCCAATTAAAACGCCACTTAAAGACGGCGAAGAAGAGACCCCGGCACTAAAGGAATTTAAAGCCACTAGCGTGAATCCGTATCTAGGCAATGAAGAAGCTATCGCAAAAGGCAAAGCAGTTTATGAAGCTTGGTGTGTGGCTTGTCACGACGTTGGTGCAAAAGGAAAAATGGGTCCATCACTGGTTGGCAAAACTTTTAAATATCCGCAAACTGCTAACGATGTTGGTATGTTCGCCGTTATTTACAATGGGGCGTCGGGAGCTATGCAGGCATTTTCAAAACGCGAAATCACGCAAGATGAAATCCTCAAACTGATTAGTTATATCAGAAGTATTACCCCACAATAAACTAAGAATACTTTAAGAAAAATTAAGGTGCTGAATTTAAAATAACCAAGCTTTATGGAATCATTTGCTTATTAAAAGGTGATTTAGATTATTAAATTATATAGCTTTCAGTCGGGAAAAACTCCTGGTGGTTTTGGGATTGTTTTCACTACCAACTATTCATTGCAAACACTAGCATTGAAGTGAAATAGCGCAGGGTAATATGTTGAAAATTATTGCATAACTTATGAAGTTTTTAGCCAATCAAATGATGACTTAAATACCTATGTGAAACTGCACATAATTTCTGTTTGCAAAAAATAATCAATTACAGGGTGGTGTGGCGGATGGTGAAATGAATCAAACTTTAGTTTTAAATGTAGTCGGCCTGACACCTGCGCTACTTGAATATGCACCCAATCTAAAACAATTGGCAGATCATGGCGCTATGAGGCCTATAGATACAATTACCCCCGCAGTCACAACATCAGTTCAATCGACCATGCTAACAGGCACCCTGCCGCGCGAACACGGCATTGTAGGGAATGGTTGGTATTTTCGAGACCTTTCAGAAATATTATTCTGGCGACAATCCAACCATCTGGTTCATGGTGAAAAAGTCTGGGAAGCGGCACGCAAACGCGATGCTTCGTTCACTTGCGCCAATTTATTTTGGTGGTACGACATGTATTCGACGGTTGATATTGCCGTTACGCCTCGTCCAATGTACCCTGCAGATGGTCGTAAGTTACCAGATATTCATACACACCCAAACGGGTTGAGAGATAAGTTGCAGGATGAGCATGGTCAATTTCCCTTATTTAATTTTTGGGGGCCGATGGCCAATATCGTTTCTACACAATGGATTCTGCAGTCAGCCCTTAAGATATTTGAGCGCGATAAACCAACCTTGACTTTAGTTTATCTGCCGCATTTAGATTACAACCTACAACGACTCGGTCCCAATCACACCAGTATTGCTCACGATGTCGCACAAGTTGATGCGGAATGTGCTGTGCTAATCAAGGCTGCGAAGCTAGTAGGCGCAGAGATAATTGTGTTATCGGAGTATGGAATCACCGAGGTGAATCGTCCCATTCATATCAATCGTGCCCTAAGGCAAGCTGGATGGTTGCAGGTACGCAATGAGCTTGGTCGAGAATTGCTTGATGCAGGGGCTAGTGCGGCTTTTGCAGTAGCAGACCATCAAATAGCGCATATATATATTTCACATAAAGAATTGATCAATGACGTTGCGAATTTGCTACGAAGCCTACCAGGTGTAGAACAGGTGCTAGATGAAACAGGTAAACAGGCACTGGGCTTGGATCATCCTCGATCTGGTGAATTGATTGTTATCGCTAAAGCAGATAGTTGGTTTACTTATTATCATTTTTATGATGATGATAAAGCACCTGATTACGCGCGCACGGTTGATATTCATCGAAAACCAGGCTACGACCCGGTAGAACTGTTAATTGATCCAGCACTTAAGCTACCAAAATTGAGAATAGCAGCTAGATTGGCACAAAAAAAACTCGGTATGCGCTATTTAATGGATGTTATTTCACTAGATGCCAGCTTGATTAAAGGCTCGCACGGGCGACCAACGGATGTTCCAGACGAGGGTCCTTTATTTATCACTAGCAAGCCAGAGTTGTTAAATGATGAGGCTGTCGCTGCCACCGATATTAAAAACCTGCTACTTGCACACATATTTGGCAAATAATCTTTTTGAATTCTTAGAGGATAGCATCATGACTCCAGCAGAATTATTATGGAAATGGCTCACTAAACGACTGAATCAAGACACATTGAAATGGTTGGAAAATTGTGTGCGAAAAATTCAAAACGACAACCTAGATGCTGATATATTTCTATTTTTTAGTCTTGCCCCCAAAAAAACCAATAAGCATTTATTAAGCTTAGACGCCTCTGAATCGCAACAAGCTAGTTTTGCCAGAGCCGGTTGGAATCCACAAAATTGGACGATAGAGCAAGCAGCCCGTTTATATATTCTCTTATCTTCAGCCTTTGATGCCAATCAGTTTTTAAGAAGAGTAGATCAACTTTTTAATACCGCTGATGTTGCAGAGTTGGTTACCTTGTATCAGGGCTTGCATTTATATCCAAATGAAGAACAGTTTCGTTTACGTGCCGCTGAAGGCGTGCGTACGAACATGCGTGTGGTGTTTGAGGCTGTAGCACACCACAATCCTTACCCCGCCGAGCAGTTGCCAGAAGGCGCCTGGAATCAAATGGTGCTAAAAGCACTATTTGTTGGTAGTCCGCTTCACCCAATTATTGGCCTAGATCAACGCGTTAATAAGAATCTGGCTCAAATGTTAAGTGACTACGCACATGAGCGTTGGTCGGCTGGGCGCAGCGTTAGCCCTGAATTATGGCGTTGTGTTGGCCCTTACGCTACTGGCCCACTATTGGCTGATGTTGAACGCGTACTTGAAAAAGGTACGCAAACAGAGCGGGCTGCTGCAATGTTAGCCTTAAAAGTCTCACCAGATTTAGAAGCGAGAAGAATGTTTAACCAGTCCCCAGGGCTTGCTAGCACTATCACAAGTGGTGCGTTAAGTTGGCAAACTCTTGAATCTATTACTTTTGCCTAACCCATTATTTTGAATCTATAAGGAGCTAGTATGAGATACATTGACCCACACTGTCACATGATAACGCGTACCACAGATGACTATGAACGCATGGCTGCTGCAGGCATTGTGGCTGTGATTGAGCCAGCTTTTTGGTTTGGCCAGCCGCGCACTAGCGTAGGTACCTATATTGACTATTTGTCTTCTCTAGTAGGTTGGGAAAAATTTAGGGCTTCACAATTTGGAATTCGCCATTACACCGCCATCGGCCTAAACAGCAAAGAGGCCAATAATGAAGCACTTGCTGAACAAGTGATGGAAATTCTGCCACGCTTTTTACTTAAAGAAGGTGTGGTAGCGGTTGGGGAAATTGGATATGACGACCAAACCGAAGCGGAAGATCGTTATTTTCGTGCCCAGTTAAAACTAGCAAAAGAATTAGATATGTTGGTATTAGTGCATACACCACATCGTGACAAAAAAGCAGGCACTATCCGTAGCATGGAGGTCGCTATTGAGATGGGTTTGGATCCTAGTCGCGTCGTGATTGACCACAATAATGAAGAAACAGTCGAATGTGTTCTAGACCGCGGATTTTGGGCTGGATTCACCTTATATCCAAACACGAAAATGGGCAGTGAACGCATGGTTGAGGTGGCAAGACAATATGGTTCAGAACGTATCTTTATTGATTCTAGCGCTGACTGGGGCGTATCTGACCCACTTTCGGTGCCAAAAACAGGAACGCTTATGCAGGTGAAAGGGATAGCACAAGCCGACGTAGAAGCAATTTGTTATGGCAATGCTTTAGCTTTTTATAGCCAAAGTGGTCAAATGCAGGAGTCTGATTGGCTTGGAACAGCAGATATTGATGAAAGAAATTTATTTCAAGGTAATTCGGTATTACGTGGGCAAACACCTAATAAACCACGTTTAAAAGATACAGACGTAATCAATGAAAAGGATTTGGCATTCAAATGAAAACGACTAATTTAGCGTCAGTATTAACAACAGCCAATCAAGACAACACCCAAGTGGTCGCTGATGAGGCCGTTTATTTGCAGCAGTTTGCAGTGCCGTATGAGTTTCCGGTATATTTTACAGAAGGTATATTCTCTCGTGATAACCCGATATTTTTAGATACATTGACGCGGTTAGAACCAAACAAACGCCATAAAATTGCAGTATTTATTGATTCTAATGTGGCGGCAAGTTGGCCATCTTTAATCCACGATATTCAATGTTATGTATCCGTGCATGGAGACAACATACAGTTAGTCGCAACACCTGAAATAGTACCTGGCGGAGAGCAGTCTAAGAACAACCCAGAATTAGTCACCACTTTGCAGCACAGACTTTACGAGTTAGGGGTAGATCGCCATTCATATCTAGTCGCAATTGGTGGCGGGGCGGTGCTTGATTTAATGGGATATGTTGCAGCTACTACCCATCGCGGCGTTCGGCATATTCGTATACCAACAACCGTACTCTCTCAAAACGACTCAGGGGTTGGCGTTAAAAGCGGCGTGAATGCCTTCGGCTTAAAAAACTTTTTAGGTAGTTTTTATCCACCATTCGCGGTTTTAAATGATTCAAATTTTTTACGTACTTTACATGTACGTGATCGTACATCAGGCTTGGCCGAAGCCGTTAAAGTGGCATTGATTCGAGATGCTGATTTTTTTAATTGGATTGAACAAAACAGCGAAGCGCTCAGAAATTTTGAGCCTAAAGCGACTGCCTACGCAATACGCCGATGTGCCGAGTTACATATGCGCCAGATCGGAAAGGGTGGCGATCCTTTTGAAAGTGGCAGCAATCGCCCGCTGGACTATGGACACTGGGCAGCTCACAAGCTGGAAGCCTTAACCTTACATGAGCTCAGACATGGTGAGGCCGTAGCAATTGGCTTGGCACTAGATACCCGTTATTCTGTGCAAATTGGTTTACTGGAAAAAGGTGAGGACGACCGTGTTTATAAACTATTAAAAGCCTTAGGATTTTTTCTCTGGCATTCTATGTTAGAACTCCGCACGGCTAACAATGAGTGGGTATTGCTCAAAGGACTGCAAGAGTTTAGAGAACATTTAGGTGGCGAACTTACCATTACAATGCTGAGCTCTATCGGCAAAGGTCAAGAGGTGCATCAAATGCATGCCGATGAAATACTGCAGGCGCTTGCTTGGTTAAGAAAACGTGAAACTGGCCAATGAATATCGGTAATGGCGTGCACTTAACTTACTGCAGCAATATTCATGCAGGCGAAACGTGGGCTGAAGTTCAAGCAAATTTGACTAAATACATTCCATTAGTGCGCTCACACGTGGCTCCTACGGAGCGCTTTGGTATAGGCTTGCGACTATCTGCTCAGGCTGCAAATGAACTGCATGAGACGCCGCAATTAGAAAGTTTCAGGCATTTCTTGTCTAAGAATAATTTATATGTTTTTACCTTGAATGGCTTTCCTTACGGCACGTTTCATGGAAAACGCGTTAAGGAAGACGTTTACCTGCCAGACTGGCGCTCTCAAGACCGATTAATTTACACAAATAAACTGGCTGATTTACTTGCAAATTTACTGCGGAATGAACATATTGAAGGCAGTATTTCCACGGTGCCAGGCGCGTATAAATCGGTCATCAAACTGCAGTCTGACATTGAAACAATGACCAGTAACCTCATAAAACATGTCGCCCATTTGGTGTTGCTAAAACGAAAATCAGGCAAACATATTACTCTGGCTTTAGAACCAGAACCATGTTGTTTTTTGGAAACTATTGACGAAACAGTCGCGTATTTTACACAACATTTGTTTGGTGAAAAGGCTATTGCAGCGTTACAAACGATGTGTGGATTAAATAAAGCAGAAGCTTTCTGGGCTATAAAATCGCACATTGGACTATGTTTGGATTTATGCCATGCGGCCGTAGAGTTTGAGGATATAGAATCATGTTTGCTTAAATTGCAACAAGCAGAGGTTAGCATATACAAAATGCAAATCAGCGCTGGAATGTCTATCAACGATTTTTCAAAAGAAACATTGGACGCGCTACAAGCGTTTAACGATGAAGTTTACTTGCATCAAGTTGTTGAAATTAAACAAGGTGTTTTGAAGCGTTATATCGACATTCCAGAAGCACTAGAAAGTCTTTCTGAAAATAGGCAACCTGATGAATGGCGAGTGCATTTTCATGTGCCTATTTTCCACGATGAACTTGGAAAATTCCGCTCAACAAAAGATTTCCTAAAGAAAGCGCTAGAAGTACAGCGCAAGCAGACGATTTCAACGCACCTAGAAGTGGAAACCTATACCTGGGATGTCTTGCCTGCCTATCTAAAACAAGTATCGATTGATACAGCCATTGCGCATGAACTCTTTTGGGTTAAAGAAGCATTAACTACCTGAAAATTAATAGATTATGAAAATAAAAACGTTCTTTCAACTCGCTAGAATTTCCAATTTACCCACCGTTTGGACCAATGTATTCACAGGCGTGGTATTGGCCAATGGCCAATGGCAAGACTTGCGACTCATCTATTTGCTAGCGGCGATGTCATTATTTTATGTCGCAGGCATGTTTCTTAACGATGCCTTTGACCACAAATTTGATGCTCAAATGCGCCAAGATCGGCCGATTCCGCGCGGCGAGGTTACGGTAGTGCAGGTCTCTATATATGGAATTAGTATGATGATATTCGGCTTAATTTTGCTGTTTTACATTAGTTACTTTCCAGAATCATCGCCATACCTCATTTTTAGCGGGCTGTTATTGGTCAGTTGTGTCATTTTTTACGACGCCTATCATAAATCAAACCCTATTAGTCCCTTAATCATGGGTTCATGTCGCATGTTGGTCTATATCACTGCGGCCTTAACAGTAACAAGTATTCCAAGTACAACGGTATATGCTGGAGCGGGCATTTTATTGTGCTATTTGATTGGGCTTACTTACGCGGCAAAAAGTGAAAATCTAAAACAATTAGAATATGCATGGCCTCTTGCCCTATTGCTAGTGCCAATTCTCTATGGCGCTTATTTAGCAATTAACCAACTAGTCGTATTGATACCATTAATAATCTTTATTTTCTGGATTGCACTCGCCATAAAAAAAATAATGCGTCGAAATCCTGGAGATATTCCATCGGCTATTATTGGCTTAATTGCTGGGGTTTCACTATTGGATGCCATTATTCTCGCTGGTCATCATGAAATCTGGCTGATGACGGTATCAATTTTGGCTTTCTTACTGACGCTTAAGCTACAGCGCTGGGTATCAGGAACTTAACTGTTAATTAAGAATGGTTAATTAAGTCGTCTGAGATTAAATTAGCACAGGCAATTCCACTTCTTACGGCACCTTCAATGGTGGCGGGATATTCAGCATAGGTGTAATCACCGGCAAGATATAAGTTTCTCTGTAGAGTTTTATGTGTAGGCCTTGCGAGGTTTGGCGTGCAAGAGAAAGTGGCGCGTTTTTCGGCGATTACTTTATGCCACAATGGTTTAGGAATGTCAGGAAATGCTTGATTGAGTTCGTTGGCAATGATTAAAGCCAACTCATCTTGTTCCAATAATTGATGTTGCCCACTCCCACTAATTATTACGGCCATTAAACCCGCTTGTTCACAAAGCTGACCTCGATCAAACACCCATTGTCCAATGGCGCCTGTGAGCGCCGTCATAACGCTTGGCAACTTGGTTTCTGCTGGATATTGCAGGTAAATGGTGTAAATAGGTTGATAACCGTAGGTTTGCGTTTGTTCTAGCACATATTGCAATTTGGGTAGACCCTCCAAAAGTTTATCTACTCTTTTGGGAGGGGCGGCAACGATGACATGGCTAAAAAACAGTTGATGATCACGGGTCATTAAGTTAAATCCACACTCATTTTCGACGAGCTTGTGCACGCGTGTATTTAGCTTAATTTCTCCACCTTGACTCTCAATAAACTGCACCAGTGGGTTGGCGATGATTTTTGATAAATCGAGTCTGGGCAATAAAAAGTCACTATTTTTTTTGCTGCCCGCAAAAGATTTACTAGTAAAGCTGTCTCTAAGCACGTTTAAAAAAATACGTGTGCTGGCAATCGCGATGGGCGTGTTAAGCGCAGCTAAACATAGAGGCTCCCAAAGCATTTCAATCAGCCTTGCAGATTGCTTATTCTCGATTAAAAACTGCTCTAAAAACTTATCGTTGCTAATTTGAAAAGATTTTCTTTTAATGTAAATCATTAACTTAATGGCTGCTAAGCGGTCAGTGAAGGGCAAACCTTTGCAAGTCAACAGTCCCACAAGCAAATTGAGCGGGGCGGGCAGGTATTGGGGTGGTTTGAGTGAGAATGCCGTTTTTAGTGACTTGGACTGCATATTGATGTGCAAAGGAACGCGCAAAAATGCTTTTTCTTCATCCACACCGACTTTATGTAACAGACCCAATGTTTCACGATACGCACCCAATAAGATATGCTGACCATTATCAAGCAACTGCATCAGGCTGTTGTTTTCAACCAATACGGTACGTGCACGCCCACCGAGTTGAGAACTGGCTTCAAATAAAGTGACCTGATAGCCATTTTCTACCAAAGTTGTAGCCGCACTCAGGCCAGCACAACCGCCGCCAATAATAGCCACATGTGTTTTAGCTGGATTTAATAGGGGCGTATTCAAAAAGTTTTTATCCAAACCTGTAAAGCTAAGTAAATTTTACGCAATGCGCCAAGCGAAGTACGTGAATTTAACACTTTTTCAGCACCATCGACCTTAATTTCACGCAGTAAAGTGCGGTAAATCGCTGCCATCATCAAACCAACACGCTGGTTTCCTCGGTCTTCCGCTGGCAACTCACGAAGCGCACGATCATAATAACTTTCAGCACGTTTAATTTGATGATTGAGTAGATTTTTAACGGCGATAGATTCACGGCTGTGCAAAATATCATCTTCAGTGACTTCAAATTTTGCCAATTCGTCTAAAGGCAAGTAAATGCGGCCTCTGCGGGCGTCTTCGCCCACATCGCGTACAATATTCGTGAGCTGAAAAGCTAGGCCTAAATCATGCGCAAATTTAAGTGTTTTGCGATTATTAAAGCCAAATATCTGCGCCGACAGCAAACCGACCACACTGGCAACGCGGTAACAATAGAGCTGTAATTGCTTAAAATCTTCGTAACGGTTGAATTTTAAGTCCATTTCCATGCCGTCTATAATCTCGATGAAATGCTCTGCATTCAGTTGATAGGTTGTAATTGGCGCTAACAGTGCTTTGCTAACCGGATGTTGTGGTTTGTCTTGGTAAAGACTTTCAATTTCAGTTCTCCACCAATTAAGTTTGGTTTGCGCAATATTAAAATCCGTGCACTCATCGGCAATATCATCCACCTCACGACAAAAGGCGTAGAGAGCTGTAATGGCCTCACGTTTTTGTTTTGGCAAAAACATAAAGCTGTAATAAAAGCTGGAGCCGCTTTCTGCGGTTTTTTGTTGGCAGTATTGCTGTGGTGTCATTGTTGTCGTTATACCCTAAACAGCGCCTTTGAAAATATTACCAGCCAATCCCAATAGTTTAGGCTAGGTCTGAAATTGAATATATCACCATTCACTTTATTTATCTTGTGCATAATCCGTTCACCGCCAGCAATAATCATGCGCATTTCAAAGCCAATGCGGCCCGTTAAAATTCGCCCAAGAGGCTTGCCAGCGAAGAGCAGGGCATTTACCCGATGTAAATTAAATAGCAGAAATTGCTGCCAATTTTCATCAACTTTTTCTTCACCACGTACAAAACTAGCTATTTGCGACTCGGTGATGCCAAAAGCTGACATTTCATCCTGACACATATAAATACGTTGTTTTCCGTCATTTTTTTTGAAATCAATGGCTATATCCTGCAGAAAATTGATAATTTGCAAGGCGGTGCAAATGTTATCGGAATATTGAAGATTCGTCGCGTTTGATTGTCCATAAAGTTGTAATAATAAGCGTCCAATTGGATTTGCCGAACGTGTGCAATAATCTAGCACTTCGTCATAATTGGCATAGCGCGTTTTGCTTACATCTTGGCTAAATGCTTCAAGCAGATCATAAAATGGCGCATATGGTAGCCTGTTTACCTTAATCATGGTACCTAAAGCAGCAAAAAAAGCAGTTTGCGGTTTGATATAGGCTTGAAGTAAATCCAATTCATCGCGAAAGCTATTCAAAAGCGCTAAGCGCTGTTCAACCGAAATATCACCTTCATCCGCAAAGTCGTCAGCTTGTCTGGCAAAGCCATAGATTAAGCTAATTGGCCCTCGTAAATGTGCTGGCAAAAATACTGAAGCTACAGGAAAATTCTCATAATGGCTTTGGGCCAGCTTCAAACTACTTTCTTTCATTGTTTCTATAGTCGGTGCATTTATCATGGCGAGAGTATGCCATAAAAATAATAGGTTTTTGAGCAACTTTTGGGAGGAATAGAACGATTGATTGCATTTATATTAAAGGTATTTATTTGGTATTTTCAGCACACAAGGTTATCTGTTTTGCAATCAAATGGATTTTCCTATCTTATCCAGCCATACACCTGCTGTGACCTAAGCAATTATTAATGATGGAAAGATTGGTTTTTTAATCATGGTAAAATCGCCATAGCTTAAATCATTCAAATCAAGGCAAATAAGTGACCAAAAATAGTCAAATAATACGTTTTTTCCGAAACCGCATTCCCACATTCAAATGTGTACCTGGTTGCCACGACTGCTGTGGCCCAGTAACGGCATCTTCAGAAGAAGTGGCTAGATTGCCCATAAAAACAGAAAGTGAACATGCCACCGCACTGGCAGAGTACAACTGCCCCTATCTAGGCAAAGCGGGATGTCAGGTTTACGAGGAACGCCCATTGATTTGCCGCCTTTTTGGCACCACACCACGTCTGCCTTGCCCCAATGGCAAAAGGCCAAACGTAATGATAGCGATAGAAACCGAGCGGGAAATTCACCGATTTCTTACAGAAACTCGGCAAATATTGCTTTAGTACAGATTTTTCTTTATCAAAATCTAATCGTGTACAGGCATACGAGCGAGTTGCTCTGGCGTACCATATTGCTGCACATAATCACGAATCATCTGCCTCACCACTTGTGATGAAGTTAAATCACGTCTTGTGCAAATTTCCTCAAATATCTGCTTTTTAATTGGATCAACCAATAAGGTAAGGCGTGCAGTACGATTTTCCATAAGTAATATTTGTTCCATTCAATGTTAATCAAATGTTAGTATAATTAACACTTAATCACAAACTTAATTTACTTATTATGATTGCTATACTGGAAGCAAAGCGTGCTGGTCTATTATCAAAGCATCACTGGCTAAAGAATATCTTGGCTGGTGTGATTGTTGGCGTAGTGGCACTTCCATTAGCCATGGCATTTGCGATTGCATCTGGAGCAAAACCTGAACAAGGGCTCTATACGGCAATAGTCGCAGGTGGGCTGACCTCATTATTTGGTGGTAGTCGACTGCAAATCGCTGGGCCTACAGGTGCTTTCATAGTAATTCTGGCTGGCATCACAGCTAAGTACGGCATTGAGGGTTTACAGGTAGCCACACTCATGGCTGGCGTGATGCTAATGCTAATGGGGTTGACGCGTCTTGGCGGTGTCATTAAATACATTCCAGACCCTGTTATCGTTGGCTTTACCAGTGGCATTGGTGTAATTATATTTGTTGGGCAGTGGAAAGACTTTTTTGGATTATCGGCAGAAGTGGGTGCAGAGCACTTTCATGAGAAGTTCTGGCATCTTTTACAAGCATTTCCTAGTATGCAGTTTCAAACCAGTGCACTTGGGTTGCTAACCTTAGCCGTACTTTTACTTTCTCCGCGGATCTTTAAACGAATCCCTTCACCTCTGGTAGCCATGGTGGTTGCAACCGTTATTCAGTGGTACTTTAATTTTGAAAATGTCGCTACTATCGGCAGTGCTTTTGGCGGGATCCCACAAAGCTTGCCGCATTTCCAGCTTCCATCTGTCACGTTTTCTGAGGTATTAAAACTCATTGGCCCCGCTTTTACCATTGCGCTATTAGGGGCGATTGAATCGCTATTGTCAGCTGTTGTTGCTGATGGTATGAGTGGTACTAAACATGACTCAAATCAAGAGTTGGTCGGACAAGGCATTGCCAACATATTTTCACCTTTGTTTGGTGGCTTTGCCTCAACAGGCGCTATCGCTCGTACGGCTACCAATATTCGTAATGGCGGAACCAGCCCATTAGCGGGGCTTGTCCATGTACTAACACTTGTTATTATCATTCTAGTGTTAGCGCCGTTAGCCTCGCATATTCCTTTGTGTGCACTATCAGCCATATTGTTCGTTGTAGCCTATAACATGAGTGAACTCCATCGCTTTTCCCACATGGTTCGCACGGCACCAAGGTCAGACGTTGCTGTATTACTCATCACATTTTTACTTACAGTATTCGGCGATTTAGTGATTGCAGTGAATATTGGTGTGCTACTAGCTTGCTTACTGTTTATGAAGCGTATGTCTGAAAGTGTCGTAATAGTGCAACAAGTGCCTCAGGAGCTAATCGAAGAAACCGCTAACAATGATTTTCAATTGCCACCAAATACCGTGGTTTTTAATATAGAAGGCCCATTCTTTTTTGGTGCAGCGCAACATTTAGAGAGTGCCTTAGAAAACGCCCAAAAACATGCCGACAATCTTGTGTTGCGTTTAGATAAAGTGCCATTTATAGATGCGACTGGCATACAAGTACTTTGGGATTTACTGGACAACTGCAAGCAACATAAAACGCAGCTGATCCTATGTGGGGCGCGACCAAACGTAATAAGTAAATTAAAAATTGCTGGTTTTCTAGGGCAGGTTGGTAGGGAGAATGTGCTTGAAACTATTGAGCAGATTCATTTGCATCCAAAAAGTGCTAAAATAAAGCACTCTTCTAAACATACTGAATGACCAGTTTTAAATAATTATTAATTACTAATCAATAGCTTAGAGAATATCGGCTTATTGAATCTAGTGTTTTTGAAATTGATGAAGCATATTATTAAATATATTGACTAAGCTTTGTTAGAATCTAGCTATTGAAATAAACTAGATTTTTTGATGAAGGCAATTTATGTTAGCAATTATCGGCGGTACTGGCCTTACGCAATTAGACAATTTAGAAATTACGCGGCGCTTGATTGTGCGCACGCCGTATGGTGAGCCTTCACAACCGCTTATTTTTGGAAAAATTGCCGGACGTGAAGTAATATTTTTGGCGCGACACGGCAACGGCCATACCATTCCACCGCATGAGGTCAATTACCGTGCAAATATCTCTGCTTTGCATTTGCAGGGTGTGACTGAAATTGCTGCAGTCGCAACGGTCGGTGGTATTCATACTGATTTAGCGCCAGGTGTGATTGCTATGCCACATCAGATTATTGACTATACGCATGGTCGAAAAAACACCTATTTTGACGGGATTGATTTACCTGTAAAGCACATTGATTTTACCGAGCCATATTGCCCTGAATTACGTGACAAATGGGAGCTGGCAGCCAAAAGTATAGGCGAAACACTGATTAATCATGGCATTTATGCAGCAACACAAGGCCCACGGTTGGAAACAGCGGCAGAAATCAACCGATTGGAACGCGATGGTGCCACTATGGTGGGTATGACAGGTATGCCAGAAGCGGCATTAGCGCGTGAGTTGGGCATTAGTTATGCGGCTATCTGCCCAGTAGCTAACCATGCGGCAGGGCGTGGTGATAGCTTACATGCGATTCAATATGAAGACCTTGTGGAAAATTTAAACCAAACTATGACGCGTGTGCGCAATATTATTGCTGAACTAGTGAAAAGAAATGGTTTTAAAAAGAATGAAGTTTAGAAAATTGAAGGTTAATTAGTATGGCGGTTAAATCGGTATTACGTATGGGTGAACCCTGTTTATTGCTTAAAGCAGCGCCTGTTGAGCAGTTTGATACGCCAGAGTTGCATGCCTTGATTCAAGACTTAGAAGACACCATGCAAGCAATGAATGGTGCGGGCATTGCCGCACCGCAGATTGGCGTCAGTTTGCGCCTTGTAATATTTGGTCAAAAAGCATCCGATGAGAGTAAAAACCCGCGCTACCCAGATGCAGACTCAGTGCCTTACACGGTGTTGATTAACCCGGTAATTACACCAGTAAATGCAGAAATGGAAGATGGTTGGGAAGGATGCTTATCTGTGCCGGGCCTGCGCGGCATTGTGCCGCGCTACGTGTATTTGCAGTATGCTGGATTTGACCAATATGGAAATGCTATTGATCGACTGGTGAGCCGCTTTCATGCACGCGTAGTGCAGCATGAATGTGATCACTTAGATGGCGTGTTATACCCAATGCGTATCACCAACTTAAAAGATTTTGGCTATACCGAAGTATTTTTTCCTGGGCAAAATATTATTGATGATTGAGGTGTTCAAGATGACAAATTCTTTGCTATAATCCTGCTTCGTTGAAATTGATACGAAAATTTTGGAAGAGTGGCAGAGCGGTTTAATGCTACAGTCTTGAAAACTGTCGTGGGTGCGAGCCCACCGTGAGTTCGAATCTCACCTCTTCCGCCAGATTCTTAATGCCGCTTTATGCGGCATTTATTTTAAATAGAACCATTTTGTATAGGACGAAAAAATGACTCAAATTATTATTGATCACAATCCATCTCAAGAAAAACTTAAAGAACTAGGCGTTTCTAGCTGGTCTATCTGGGATTGTGCACCATCAAAATTCCCATTGAACTTTGATTCAGCAACTGAAAGCGCTTACTTGCTTGAAGGCGAAATCCGCGTTACACCAGTAGGCGGCGAAACCGTAGTTGTTAAAGCGGGTGATTTTGTAGTTTTCCCTAAAGGCTTAAAATCCAATTGGGAAGTGACTAAACAATTGAAAAAACACTACAAACACTCTTAATTGCAATTTTTAAAGGGTAGTCTAGAATAAGCCTTGAGAAATCAAGGCTTTTTTATTGCCTAAATTAAATGTGAGAATGAAATGAGCAAAATTAATATAGAAAAGCCAACGTCTGAAAGGCTTGCAAGTCTAGGTGTAACGCGCTGGCCAACTTGGTCAAAAGAAGTATCGCAATTTCCTTGGAGATTTAATACACAGGAAATTGCCTATATTCTTGAAGGTGAAGTCACGATAACACCAAACGATGGCAGCGCGGCTGTTAGCTTTCAAGCGGGCGATTTGGTGACTTTTCCAGCAGGTTTATCTTGTACGTGGAATATCAAAAAAGCGTTACGCAAACATTATCAACTCGGTTGATAACTTCGCTATTAAAGCAATCAAAGCTCTGCAACAAGGGCTTCTTTAAGTGCAATGAGACGTAGAGCATCTAATTTTTGTCTTTTATAAGCGGAAATCAGAAAGGTATCTTCCGCTCGACTGCCTAAAGTGTTGATTTTGGCGTTATGCAGTTCAATTTTATGCACTAGAAATTGATGCGCTAGAGTAGCAAGCAGGCCAGGGCGATCATTGGCAATAATCTCTAATTGATGATGATTGTTGTCTGCTTCTTGTGAAATACTCACTTGCGCCATGATTGGCATGTGTTTTACTTGGCGACTAATGCGACCACGTAGTGGCGCTTCTAGCGGGCTGTTTTTATCTAACTTTTGCGTCAGTTCAACTTCGATAAATTTTAACAAACCACTGTAACTTACTGACTTACCTGATTGATCTAAAACAATAAAACTATCCAATGCATAAGCGTGTTCTGTGGTATAGATTTTTGCTTCAACAATGCTGTAACCCATGCGGTCGAAAAAATTACATATCCTTGCAAATAGATCATTTTGGTCTTTGCTATAAATCATCACTTGAATACCGTCACCACTTGGGCTTAGTCGTGCACGCACTATGGGCCGTTCTGTGTTCAGGTGTGGGGTTAATAGTCGGCTATGCCATGCAATCTCATCACTTTCATGCCGAATAAAATAGTTTGCACCGAACTTAACCCATAACTGCTCATACGATTGAGTCCTTAATCCAAATCGCTTTAACTTTTCTGCAGCTTCGGATTTACGCGCGGTTATGGCTTGTTCGGCGTAGAGTAGTTGATTATTTAGCGCAAGTTTAGTCGCAGTAAATAAACTTTCAAGCAGTCTTGCTTTCCAGGCATTCCAAACTAGGGGACTGGTTCCTCTGATGTCTGCAACAGTGAGTAAGTAAAGTGCAATTAATCGACGCTGATTCAGCACAAAGTGGGAAAATGTTTCAATTACACTGGGATCGGATAAATCTGACTTTTGTGCAGTTGCAGACATCTTTAAATGTGCAAATACCAACCATGCAACCAACTCAGCATCGGCTTTGGGCAGGTGATGTAACTTACAAAAGCGCATTGCATCGGCTGTGCCAAGTTCTGAATGGTCACCGCCGCGACCCTTAGCAATGTCATGAAATAGTGCGGCTAAATACAATAAATGTGGTGAATCAAATTCAGCGAATAATCGACTACACAGCGGAAACTCATGCTTAAGCTCAGGTTTTGCGAAACGGCGTAAATTTGCCAGTACGTTCAAAATATGCTCATCCACGGTGTACACATGAAATAAATCATGTTGCATTTGACCGATAATTTTACCGAAAGCCGGAATATAGCTCCCTAAAATGCCGTAACGATTCATCGCACGCAGTGCGTGATTAACGCCGTTTGCTTGCGATAATATCTCAATAAATAATTTTTTATTATGCGCATTTTGTCTGAAATCACGATTAACTAGGCGTTTAACACGTTGTAAATTACGTAATAAATTTGCCCCCAAGCCGCTGAGTTCAGGATGCTTTTGCAGTATTAAAATGGCTTCAAAAATGGCCGAAGGCTGTTTTTGCAACAAGCTTGCTGATTTGGCTTCTAAATAACCATTCCGTGACTCAAAATATTCATCGATTGATGCCAACACTGGTGGTGTCGTTACAATCATTGACTGAAATGATTTAAGCAAGATTTCATTTATCAAACTAACGAATTTGACGCTACGGTAGTAGCTTTGCATGAGTTGCTCGCTGGCGCGTTTACGCAGCGTGTTTACATATCCTAACGACTCAGCCAAATCATTTTGAAAATCAAACAGTAAGCGGTCTTCACGACGATTACTTAAAAAATGCAAGCGAATTCGCAATAATTGCAAATTCCGCTGATGTTGCTGAATCTGTCTTGCTTCGAGTGGCGAAATGATGTTTTGTTT
>NZ_JABFRA010000097.1 GCF_013141425.1 Methylotenera sp.
TGGTTTCCATACAGATCATCCTAGGTGAGCCTCGCAAAATTGCGAGAGTTTATCAACTCCTAGGGTGGTGCACTTCTACACGCAAATCCCTAAGAGATCTGGTGCATTTTTGCACTGAAATTAACACCTTGAGAGTTGAGTCTTCCTAAGCCTGTCGTATAATCATCTACCACATCATTCGGTGCTTCTGGATATTTACCATTACCCCGTTCAAAGTCATCTCGTAATAATTTTAGCGTCAAAACAGCTCCTATTATCGGAATTAACCAAACAAATGCTATTTGAGCTATGCGCTGTCCACTCGAAGATAGCACATCTTGATAGCATTTAAGCGATACATGTACATTCAATATTGAGAGAACTGTAAGTCCTATGATTAAGAAAGTTTCCATGAATTACTTTCTTAATCTGGAATGGATGAACATATCAAGAGTCTCTTGTTGTTTAATAAAATATGAGTGTAGCTGCTTTATAAAGTGAGGCTGTGAATCCAACACAGAGCAGTATAAAGAAAAATATTTTAACTTCTGCCCATTCACCTTCCCAATACTTATCCTTGAGAAAAGCATACCAATCTGGAAGTCCTCCTAAACTCGCATCAGAAATAAAACCATTCAAATCATCGAAGAACCACTTAAAGTATTGCCAGAGAATCGGTGCAGCGACTACTACTGCCAATATCAGTAAATATGGGTGGTCAACATATTTAGAAAGCCAAGCCACTTACAGCGATTCACTTTACGTAATAAATATTGAGAATAAACATTGTTTACTTTGAATATCCATATTTTGAATCACACAACGTCAAGGACTTCTGCCCCTCAGGGGGTAAAGTTACAACGATAGGTTGCTGATATATTTGATTTAACCGTATATTAGATGTTCGACCTAAGCGAGGATCCAATCTAACCTGAGGAGGAGTCACTATCTTAATGTTTGGTGTGGACTCTTGAAACGGGTTTTGTGCCCAAGCCTCAAGCATCGTATTTTCTCCAATGTTATGCCTAAGGTTCAGGAACGTTTCTTTATCTTCCGCTTTGCATGCAAACATAGCGAATCTATTCAAATTGTATTTGCTTTTTGGATACTGAATCATCATATCTTCATAGCCTAGCTTCATTTTAGGCCATGAAACAAGGGTGTCTTTAAAAAAGTTCTCTTCAGGTAGCAGATGTTCAAATACATATGAATATAATCTTGCATAGACAGCATTTTGATTTGATACTTTTGAGTTTTCTACAGACCATGCAATCAAATTGTCTTCAAGAACCCAATTCCCACCCCACTTAGGTAAATGAAATTGCACCATCGCGAAGTAAATAGGATAGTAGGTCGGATATTTTTGCGCTCCTTCATGAAAAGTTTGCTCTTGATCTGTATAGGGTCGATTCAAAGCACTCTGAACTGTTATCAGTTCAGCATACCAATTAGGGAAATCCGTAGCATAAGGCTTAGTGTCGATTAACACTTTTTCAGCCTTTTCAAGTCTCTCTGTAAAAAGCTTTAAGCCTTCAGGTGTAACCGTAGAAATAAATCCATAACCACGGGCATTCCATGCGTAGATTCTCCAATATGCTGCCTCAGCAATTGCTGCAAATCCAGCTTCCGGATAATTTTTCTTAAATTGCTCTACGTAAGTTAGGCTCTCAGTCCAATCCCATCCTGTAGTAAATAGTCTTTGAAACCCTCCTTCTAGTGCGCCTACAACTGGATTTCCGTCCTGAAACACGCAGCTTGGAATATTCCACTCATTTGCATCTCGTTCGAGAAGGTCACCGCTTGTGCGAAAATCTCTAAACACTTTCATGCTGAAATGTTCAAATGCTTTAGGACCATCAACCGGTGCATCGCCCCAATATTTGCACTGCAGAAAATCTGGCACAGGTTCTAATCCAGTAGCTGATGCGCAGCATGAAAATAAAGAAAGCACAGTCAATAACCACATTTTTACAAAAAAACTTCTTACCTGCATTCTATTTCCTTATATCACCTATTTGCGTTTTCAGTCCGGTTGTTAATATATTCCCAAGTGCAGCATCTGCTAATAAAAAATTAATTTTTCTACTGCGTATCCTCGCATCGACATCAATGCTGGCAAACCTTGCTCCCCAACCATGTGCAAAGTCCCTACTGCTGCAAATACTTGCTTGCCACCCATATGAAGTGCATCGATATTATCTGCCAGACTCAAGTTGCGATCATCTAACAACCTTTTCATCGATTTTCGATCAAAATCAGTATCTAAGCATTCACACCATTCAGTGAATTTGCTTATATCGTCATAGTCAGATTTAACCCAGGCTTCAGTAATATGTTTTATTTGCTTGTTAGCACGACCTGATTCTAAGTGGGCTAAACCCTCTTCTGTCGCAATAGCAGTTTCCTCTGGCGTATTCGAAAGTAACATTTCGATTTGCATTTCAGGTGACTCAAGCGAAACTATCGTTTTTTTAGCCGCGTGTCCCCAATTTGCTAAGATGTTATCTATCGCATAAGCTGCCTCAAGATCACTTTTACGACTATCCAATAACATTAATGTCATCAGCTGAAATTCAGGGGGCATTTTAGACAAAGCTTCATAAGGAACGCATTTAGCCTTTGCTTGCTTTTTCATCTTTTCTATTAATGCTTCAGGTAAGGCATTACCATGCATGGTTTCCATGCTTTTTTTCATGCGAGCCTGAATGTCAGGGTCCAACATATCCATCTCTAATGCCATAGTATCTGTAGAATATATTGCCTTCTTAACTATAGGCCCAGGAAACATCCAGTCGACTTTTCCAACATGGATGGTTCCGTATAAATAGGAAATGTGACCCAGTTTGCTCAGTTTCCATAAAAAACCGTGGTCTTTTGCATTACGTGCAGCAGCCTTAATTATTTCAGGATTGGGGTTCAGTGCTGGCGGGCAACCAATCTCAGCTTCTGCATGGCTGATAGATGCAAATATTAATAGGTAACACAAAAAAATCTGTTTTATATTGGACATAGCGTGACCAATTTAATTAATTAGGAGTATCTATTTTTTTATAAATTAGTTGCTCTTTGTAATTTGCATAGGCTTGTTTAAGTAGCTTTTTGTTTTCATTTAACATAGCTGGCTTACAAACATCACCTTTAGTTCTATCATCAATTACTCGTTTTACGTTTAATAGATTCCCTTCCAATTTATATGTAGCGGTATAAGTCAGGTATTGGTTGGAAATCTCAAAATTATCAGGAATAGAGATAATCTTAATGTTTGTTGGAAATTCATAAGTTAAATCTTCGGAAGATTTACCAGATGAACAGCCTGAATCAAATGTATAGTCCTCCAATTCAGCTTCACCCACAAATTGAGCCATTGGTGCAAAGTTAAAGAGGATAGTGCCTAGGCTGATAGCTCCAGATTTTGAAAACACATATAAGTTTTGTGCATTGTACTTAGCACCATAACTATATGTATCCAGCAATGCTTTAGGATCATCTTTAGTAAATTCACCAGTAGCCGTAACTCCTTGTCCTTTAAAGTTATTTTTAACAATATCTTTTTCTTGATCTAGTGAAATTGGTCGCATGTTAGATCTTGCGATGGCGGCATAGAGACCTTTGAGGTTTACCTTACTTTCACCTTGAGCTGATCCGTCTGAGTTAATCTTCAAGCTAGATTTATATTCTTGTATATTTGTACCTGGCTGTTGTGATGGAGCTTTCATATCTGGCTTGTATCCATCCACTAGAAGTACTGGCTTCCCTTGATCGTTAGGAGGCAACATACGATATGGAATATAGGAAGCTGTAGAATCTAAAAATAAATCCATCACAGGTATGTAATTAATCACATGATTGACCATGGAAACTTCTGGTATTTTTGGTAATTTATGGGCTGTCCCTGCATTAATCAGTGCTTGCGTACTTACAATTCCTTTAGCTAACAAAAACGATTGCAATAATGTCGCATGATCTTTGCAATCGCCCATGCGATTATCTAGGATAAAGTCAACTTCATGCGGAATAACGGTTCCTAATCCGACACAGTTACCTGCATAGGTAATATTAGTCGCAACCCAGTCATATAAACTATGTGCAATGTCATCCTGTGAGGTTTTATCTTTGGTGATTTCATCAGCAAGTTTTTTAATGCGCTCAGTTACTACAGCTTTTGGTATTGCACGACTTCCGTAAGCTTTTGCGATTTCTTCATGGGAGTTAAATGTGGAAACGATAAATCCTGGATCTTCATCGTTGTTATAAGCTGAGTAATTAGTTCGCTTATTGATGATAGGTTGACTATTTTTTCTGGACCAGACTAACACCTGACGATCTTTTTCAAACGCATTTTTTTCTTCATCCATCTCCCTAACGTCATATCTCAGTTTCATTGACTTGGGAGCATCAATTTTGACTTTTATATCATCATAAGCAATGTTTTTTAGATATGTTTCTGTTGCAGAAAATTGATTTGGAAAGATCGCCTCTTTCGCAGTGAGCTTGTAATGAAACACGATCGTGTCACCAACTGCCAGTTCTGGAAAGACTACTGTTAACGTAGTTCTATCTGAAAAAATAGCCTGATTGCTGCCCTTACCACCGTTGATTGTAACTTGATAGCTGTCTTTAGGAACGTTAATTTTCTTTCCATCAGCCTTCAAAGTATAGGCTTCAAGCACCTCAGCATTTTGAACACTTGTACTATAGTTTATAGATGCTTGCTTGGTATAGGCCAATACCTGATCTTTCAATACTTGTATAGACCAAGAGCGCTCTTCCGAAAAGGAGCCATCTGTATTGATATTGTATTCAAGTGAATAATTGGTGTATCTGAGGAAAATATCTTTTGAATATTCAATTGCACTTGCAGCGAAGGATAAAAACATCAAAAGACAGAAGGTTAACTTGCTAAGAGCTTTACTCATTATTTGACTTTCAATTATTAGTTTTATTTTTTTCACTATTACACCAATATCTAATGACTCAATAAAATTAAGGTCCGATGTACATCGTTGACCCATTTATATTTTTTGCAGCGATATTGTTAGTGATCGATATAACACTATATCAAATAATTTGAATATGTGTATTTTGAAATTTAATTGACCGGCTGCATTGGGCCCGAAGCCTTCAATTCAAAAGTCTGATATTGGGAAGTCTGATAGCAGACTGCACTAGCCTTCACATTCGACCCAAACCGGCCAGTCAGCCTCACAAAGACGTAACTCGAGGTTAATTGATGAAGGAACTCAGTTAGAAACTGGTGGGTTTGTTAACTGAATACTGTTTTCTTGGCACCAGTCTAACAA
>NZ_JABFRA010000092.1 GCF_013141425.1 Methylotenera sp.
ATGTTTAAAAAATTACTTAAAAAATTACTCGGTTAAATCTAATATCAAAGGCTGGTCATCATCAATCTGCGTAAACTCACCATCAAAACTTAAGGCATTATCGGCAACTGCTTCGGCATCAATCACAATGCCATTTCTCGCTTTAATCTCAGCAATCTGTTTTTCTTTACGGTTAATTGCAGCTAATTCAGCTTTGTTGCGCTTATCTTGTAAGAATGAATCACTGACAATACCAACTGTTTTTATTAGAGGCGCATCGCATATTAAAAAACCATCTAAACTACGTATAGTGACTAATTGATGATTAAAAATATCTAGCTCAACCAATACAGATTTACCATTAAATGCAATCAAATCTGGGTGCATATATTTCCTGCTCTCAATTTGAATAATTGCGCGTTGCACTATGCGCTGTTTAGATGGCCGCGCAATCTCAATGGCAGTTGCATAGGGCGGTATTGGCTTTAATGTTCCCCAAGCTTGAGCACGTGTGATTGACTTATCATTTGCTGCAGGCCGTTGGTGGTAATCATCACGCAGCCACGCATCATAGGCTGCAACTAACTCTGCTAAACTTGGCAGTTGAAGCTTGCCAGCTTTGACTAAACGTGTAGTCTCATTTAGCCAATCGGCTGACATATCTGGCCCACAATAAAAGTGCGGCATCCATGTTTTGCAAAAATCATCGCGTACTACCTTGTGATAGCGCTCAATTTGCCCTTTACCCTTAGCATTTTTTGGTAAAGATTTAATCACTGCTTGCACACCAGCCCTAATGAGATAGCCTGATACATCATCATTTGCTAACTTGTTGGTGTAACCTGATCCACGGTCAACATAATTCAGTGGGGGTACATGATTATGTTTCTCAATCATGCTTGCCCAACCCATCATTACATCGTAGCTACCTTCGTTTGCCATCACAGCATAGCCAAATAGATAGCCTGTTTTAATATCAATCGCATGCATAAACTCAGGCCGCCAAATATCGCCTGTCATTGGGTCGGCAATATAAGTATCAAAGCGGTAACCATCAGCCATGATAATTTCACCAACTAATACATCATTGGCATGGCGTTTTACATAGGGTGCTTCACGTTGGCTAAACAAGTGTTTACCTATGCGTTCTGGGCTATTTACAGCCAAGTGGGTAGGTAGTTTATTTAAATAATTTCGCACTTGGCCTATACTCACTTCAATGCCATGTTTACGTTTTAAATCACGCGCTACAGTGGCGGCATTGGGTTGCCCTGGTATATTGTAAATTTGCAGTGCTAAGCCTTCCCAGCCTTGTGTTTTATGTACTCTGAACCAATGCTTACTAGCTAATCCTTGGCGGCCATGCTTTTTATACTTATCAATCCAAGCAAAAATTTGTGAGCGTGAGTGCATCTCTTTAGCACCTACAGAAAGCATTAGTAAATCTTCTTTTAATTTGGCATAAATAGGGTTTATTACTTGCCCTAAAACATTAACTTTAAGGTTTTCATATGCATTATTTAAAGCGATACCTGCATTATTTTTTTCAATTAAAAATTTACAAATCCGCTCTTTAGCATCAATCACATCAATATATTTCTTAGGCAATCTAGCTATATCGCCATGTGCTGCATGCTTCATTAGTTCTTGCCTCGTTGCTAATCTATCGCTATTGACTAACTGCAAATTGCCACGTGTAATCAATTGTTTTACGGGTTCAAGCATATTGTTCTCCCAAACCCAGCCATTACTGCAGAATCTACCAAATGCAGTGGATAGTTCCAACGCTCATCAAATAACCATGGCTCTTCAGCGGCCTTCCACTGTTGCAAGTAGCGTTTAGTTATAAAATCATCTTGCAAATTTAAAGCAACAATTGCCTTAAACTCCCATAGCTGCAGCGTGTCGCCATTATCAAAATAACCAACAGATGTATTTTTAAACTCACGCTGACTCAAATGCTTTAAATCAATGACCCATGCTATGGCTTGCAACTCCGTCATGCCATTATGCTCACATAGGCGTATTGCCAAAGCCGCTGTTTGCTTCATCAAGGCTATATGCTGCGCATCTGCTGGCACCAAATCCCAAAGTACGCGGTGAGCCATTAACTTATTATTTGAGAGTAGCTTCATCATCATTACCCCTTATTTTTACCGCCCGCTGGTCTACCGCGTTTTCTATCACCGCCATCGGCTACATGGTCACCATAAGCTTCACTTTTACGTGTTGCTACTCGTAGCTCAAGCTGCGCTTTAACACGCTCAAAGCTATAAATAGTAGCTTGCCTTTCTTCTTGCGTTAACTCGTCAAATACATCGGGCAATAGCGGCATATCAATCTTAGTTTGGCTACTAATAGATTCATAAAGCATAGTCACCGCTTCTAGCGTGGCACTTACTGCCATTAACACCGCACGCTCGCGCGCATTTTTATCAGCCTCATTTAGTGCAACTTCACTATCAACTAATGCCCACTGGCGTGCTATTTCATCGCAGGCATAGCCAACGAGTGAAGCATTTGCCATACTCTCAGAGCGAATATTGCGCGTGACCAATGCCAAGCCTTCACCACGGGTAGCCCTTTTTAAAGTCAACTCACTAGTCTCTAGCCTCTCCTCGGTGTCATTCAGCACCTTTTCAATACGGTCACGGCGCTTATGCTCCTCTTCCATATCATGCTCAAGCAGCTTGGTTTTGGCTTCTAAGGTAGATTTTTCTTTTTGGTACTTAGCTACAAGCCCATCAACCAAATCAATCAGCTGGTCTTTGTCACCTGACTTTGCGGCTTCAATTAGGGCTGTTTTTTCGTCATCAGGAAGTTTGCGTAATGTGCTAATTTGCCTGACAGTAAAACCAGTATTTTCTAGGGTAGTTGTTACCTCTTCGCTTAAAGCTTCATGATTAAGTAACATCTCATCTGCATAGCTCCGTGAAACACCAATGAGCTTGCAAGCATCTTCCCAGGTGCCGTTAAGCACTTCACCGCTAGGCATCACATAACCTTTTAATTCACGATAAATTTTGTTTTCTTTTATATAAGCTAGCTGCGTAAAACTGACGATGTCGGCAATTTTTGAAAGCGCGCGTCCAGCCTGAATGCGGCCTACAAGCATTCCTAAAGTTATGTTACTGCCGACCATCGGCAGTTTTTGAGAATCATCCCCTTCAAAAATTTCAATTTCATTCGCCATCTTTTATTCTCCCCATTAGCTCATTTGTAGCCATACCAACCACAACAAGCTCGCGGGACAATATAGCCAGTGATGGCAACATTTCTCGCAAATAAGCAGGTGGCAACTCATCCCAATATTTAGCAACCGTTGAAATCAAACCCGCACCTGCCAAACCAATGCTTGCTTCAGAAAGTTCAGGCCTTGATGCTATTTCTGATAGAACCCTACACACACCGTCTCTTGCCTCCTCAAGTGTTTGCGCCATGATTAAGCCGCCTCTTTCAAACCAAGGGCTACTGCTGCACGATGAGATTCGCCATACTTACCACGGCCAATACCATTTAAAACAGATTGTGCAGTTCTATAGTTAATGTTTATTTCTTCACAATGTTGGCGTAATGTTTTGCCTTGTTTAGCTAAATTTTCTCTTACTTGGTCTGCGGTCATACCCATAGCATCTACTTTAGGAGCTATGCTTAATTTGTAATTAGCAAACCCAACTGAGTGGTTCATATCAATATTAGTTGTTCTCATGATGTAATCCTTAAAATAGGTTAAAATTACTATTGATTAGGGTTAGGTTTTAAACCAAGTGCGACTTTAATTCTATGTGGTGTGCCATAAGCACCACGCGATAAGCCGTTGAGTACGCGATAAACGTCGCTTGGGTTAAAACCATTTTTTTTTGCCCAGTCAGAAACTGGAATGCCTTTGGCGGCGAAGTCGTCTTTTATTTGTTGAGGGGTCATGCGTGGCTCCTTTGTTTGACCTGTTAATATAACAACTTAGTTGTTAAGTGACAATTTAATTGTTTTATATTCTCATGTCAAGGATTATTTATGAATTATTTTGAAGAGGCTGCATTGCGGCTAAAACAGGTATTAAAAGTATCAGAAGACCAAGAGGTCGCAGCATTACTTGGGTTAAGTAAGCATGCATGGATGGGTAGGAAAAAGCGTAGTAGCTTTCCTGAAACTGAGCTGCTAGCACTAACAGCTAAACGACCTGAACTTAATATTGATGTGCAATATGTCATTCATGGTACAAAAACCATGCAGAAAACCATTAACATTGCGGAGCTTGAGGCGGAAGATATTGCATTCTTGAAAGCCGTAGATAAACGCTTGACGATTCTTAATTTATCTAGTCATGCCGCAGAGGCTAAGTTTGAGTTACCACAAGGGGCTATTACTAAAATACTAAGTGGCGAAAGTCCAAGGCTTTCCATTGCTAGAAAAGTATGCAATGCGCTTGATCTTAAGCTGATTTAACCGACCTTGACTAAGGCAAGCGATGAGTAAAAAAGATGATGATAGTCTAGGGGCTTTACTAGTAATTGCCATAGCAGCTATCGTGGCAGTAGGGGCCGTTCTGCTATGGCTAGGTAAAATTCTTTATCGTGGCTATCAAGCCTATCAACTAGAAAATAAAACTAAGCCAATCACAAAATTACCAGAAAATAAGCCATATTTATCTAGCCTAAATGTAGCAGAACCCCAATTAAATACAATCAATGACCCTTGGTATGAGCATTGCTTAGCTATTGAAGCTGCATGGATTCGCAAAGACTACGACTGGGCAAGATTGCAGTTGCAAAAAATTGCTTATGGCATGGTTGCTAAAGATGTGACTGATGGGCAGCGTGCTGAATTTACAAAGCTTATGACAATGTTTGCTCAAGAAGACCCACTTTATAATGAGATCATTAGCCAAGTAAAACCACTCATACAACAACAGCCTGGAATTATTCAAAGCTCGGTTTACCCATATTTTCAGAATTATGATCAAGAAACCATTCGTTATGTACTATATTTCGCTCACGAGTTGGGTGATATTTACCGCATTAAAAAAGGGCGTAGCTATGAACTATACCCAGCAGGGCAAACAATTGATGGAGAAATAATCAATGACTGACCAACTACCACCATTCACTTTGTCTGTTGATGGTTTAGTGCTTCGCACGGTGGGTAAATAAACCCCTTTTACCCACCCTACAAAAACTGACCATCAGCAAGTCTTACCCAATCCCCTAGCCCACCCCTTTCACCCGCGAAACATTTCACGCATTAAAACCCCTCACGCGTGCGCGTACAGTTGCAC
>NZ_JABFRA010000038.1 GCF_013141425.1 Methylotenera sp.
TGTAGCTCGTCACCTTTTTTGAAGTTGCGGATAGCTTCTTCGCCAGTTTGTGTCCAAGATAAATCTGACAAGTGAACTAGGCCATCAATGCCGCCTGGCAAGCCAATAAATACACCGAAGTCAGTGATTGATTTGATTTGACCTGATACTTTATCGCCTTTAGCGTGTGTAGCTGAGAAATCATCCCATGGGTTAGCTTTACATTGTTTCATGCCTAAGGATAGACGACGACGTGCTTCGTCGATTTCAAGAATCATCACTTCAACTTCGTCACCTAATTGAGCAATTTTGCCTGGGTGAATGTTTTTGTTAGTCCAATCCATTTCTGAAACGTGAACTAAACCTTCGATACCTGGTTCGATTTCAACGAATGCACCGTAGTCAGTTAAGTTTGAAACTTTACCGAATAGACGTGTTGAAACTGGATAACGACGAGTTAATGCAACCCATGGATCGTCGCCCAATTGTTTGATGCCGAGTGAAACACGGTTTTTCTCTTGATCGAATTTCAAGATTTTTGCTTCAACTTCTTCACCTACTGTTAGCACTTCAGATGGGTGTTTTACACGACGCCATGCTAAGTCAGTAATGTGTAGTAAACCATCGATGCCGCCCAAATCAACGAATGCACCGTAGTCTGTAATGTTTTTAACGATACCTTTAACCACTGCGCCTTCAGCCAATGTACCCATTAACGCATCACGGTCTGCACCAGCGCTAACTTCCATAACCGCACGACGTGAAACAACGATGTTGTTACGTTTACGGTCGATTTTGATTACTTTAAGGTCACATTCTTTGTTTTCAAAAGGAGTAGTGTCTTTTACAGGACGTACATCCACTAATGAACCTGGCAAGAATGCCATGATGCCGTTTACAGAAACGCGTAAACCGCCTTTAACTTTACCGCTAACGAAACCTTTGATGATGCGGCCTTCGTTCATTGCATCTTCTAAATCTAACCATGTTTCCATGCGTTTAGCTTTTTCACGTGAAAGCAATGTTGAACCGAAACCATCTTCTAGTTTCTCGATTAACACTTTAACGAAGTCACCAACTTGAACTTCAATTTCGCCTTGAGCGTTTTTGAATTCTTCAGCAGCGATAACGCTTTCTGATTTTAGACCCGCATTAACAATCACGTGGTCTTGGTCAACTGAGATAACCTCAGCTGTAATTACTTCACCAGAACGCATTTCTTGATGAGCTAAGCTTTCCTCAAAAAGAGCAGCAAAAGATTCCATTGGTGAAGCAGTAGATTTAGAAGTAGAAGCCATTAAATAAAATTACCTAAAAATAATCCCACCTAGCAGTGGGGTGATTAAAAAAACCTGCGAATCAAAGTAAAACGCAGACGTAAAAACTACTAAATTTCAAAGAATTAGGATTATAACTAAAACATTGAAAAATAAAAGACTATTTGCTGAATTATTAGCAAATTTTTGCTTAAAACTGTATAAAACTTAAGTGTTTAGCAAAACTTGGTATTTTTGTAAAATATAATCCACCGCTTCTGAAACTCCTAAATTGTCTGTTTCCAGCAAAGTCGCCTCATCTGCCATTGTCAGCGGTGCGCTGGCGCGGCCTTTGTCTCTAGCGTCGCGCTCAGTTAGGTCTTGCAAAATATTTTCATAGTTTGCGGGCTGGTTTTTGGCTAACAATTGCTGATAGCGGCGCTGCGCACGCGTTTCAGTGCTGGCAGTAAGAAATATTTTTAACACAGCGTCGGGAAATATCACAGTTCCCATGTCACGCCCATCCGCAACAAGCCCAGGCGCTTTGCAGAACTTATGTTGCAGATCGACCAGAGTGGCGCGAAGTGGTGCATGTACAGCTACTTGCGAGGCGCCTTTGCCGATTGCTTCTGTGCGAATTTCACTAGAAACATCTAGATTGTTCAGCAATACCTGTTCGTTTACGAATTCAATATTGAGCGTTTTTGCACATTCTGTGACGGCTAAGGCATTATCCCAAGCAATATTATTTTGTTTTGCGGCGTAAGCGACGATGCGATAAAGCGCTCCAGAATCTAAATAATGAAAACCAAGCTTAGTTGCAACTAGTTGTGCGACCGTGCCTTTGCCTGAAGCAGAAGGCCCATCAACTGCAATCACTGGAAAATTAGTCATTATTTAACCAATCTCACTTTACGATACTCGCAAATTGCGCAAAGTAATCTGGAAAAGTCTTATTCACGCACTTAGGGTCGTTAATGGTGATTGGTACACCACCCAAACTTACCAAAGAAAAGCACATGGCCATGCGGTGGTCATCGTAGGTATCAATCACGGCGTTAGGCGTAAGTTCTTTTGGCGGTGTGATTTTAATGTAATCTGCACCTTCTTCAACAATCGCACCAACTTTACGAAGCTCGGTTGCCATTGCAGCGATGCGATCAGTTTCTTTTACTCGCCAGCTAGCGATATTGCGTAAGGTTGTGGTGCCATCAGCAAATAATGCCAAAATGGCTAGAGTCATTGCTGCATCTGGAATGTGATTGCAATCTAAATCGATGGCATTAAGTTTTTTGGAGTAAGGTTTATTTGCTTGAATGCTGTCAGATGAGTAGGATATTTTCGCACCCATGAGTTGCAAAGCATCTGCGAACTTCACATCTCCTTGAATACTATTTTCTCCGATGCCCCCAACGACTACAAAACCACCTAGTGCTCCAGCAGCCAAAAAGTATGATGCGCTTGAGGCATCCCCTTCTACATTAATCATAGTAGGACTTTTATATTCACTATTTTCAGGGATTGTGAATGATTCCCAACCATCTCGAAGAACATTCACGCCAAAGCGCGCCATTAAATTGAGCGTAATTTCGATATATGGTTTTGAAATGAGCTCTCCAACAACCTCAATAGTAGCTTTTTGTTTTGTTAGTGGTAGAGCCATTAATAAAGCTGTTAGAAATTGACTAGAAACATCACCACGAATCTTGATTGGCTTTCTTAGATTCAGTGTTGCTGGGGATATTTTAAGCGGCGGAAACCCCTCATTTCCTGAATATTCAATCTTTGCGCCTGCTTGCCTAAGTGCATCTACTAAATCGGCAATTGGACGTTCATGCATTCGAGGCACGCCGTGCAGATAATAATATCCATTTGAAAAAGCTAGCGCGGCGGTTAGCGGACGAAAGGCCGTACCTGCATTACCTAAGAACAAGTCAGCTTCTTTATTTGAGAATTGACCATTGTTACCGTTCAGCTCAAACACGTTGTTTGATAAGTTGATATTGCCTAACTTATTAATACTTAAGCCTAATTTGCTTAAAGATTCTAACATGCGGTCTGTGTCGTCAGAAATCAAAAGATTACGGATTTGTGTGTAACCATTACTTAATGCCGCAAGCAATAATGTACGATTTGAAATGCTTTTAGAGCCTGGCAAGGTAATGCTGCCAGAGGCTTGAGTAGCTGGTTTTAAGTGAAGTTGTTCCATTTTATTTCTTTATTGTTTATTTTTTTGCCCAAGCATTGCGTGCAGCGCTAGCGCGCTCAAAGAGCGCCTGTAAACCAGCACCGTCTTCGTTGGTGAGTAATTTTTTGAGTTGCGACAACTCGTTTAGGTAAGCGTCCAATTCAGTCAATAAAGCCGTTTTATTGGCTAAGCTGATGTCTCGCCACATTTCTGGATGGCTACCTGCGATGCGCGTAAAGTCTCTAAAGCCGCTGGCAGCAAAGCTAAATAATTGCTGTGCATTGGGTCGCGAGGCTATGTCGTCGACTAAGGCAAAGGCGAGTAAATGTGGCAAATGACTGACGGCTGCAAAAATGCTGTCGTGCGTTTCTGCAGATATTTCACTGATAGTTGCGCCGCACGTTCTCCAAAAATCAGCAACCCTAGCAACCGCGTCCCTATTGGCTTCCAGGGCAGGTGTTAATACAACATTTTTACCTACATATAAATTGGCTGTTGCCGCAGTTACGCCGCTTTTTTCTGCTCCAGCAATTGGGTGACCACCAACAAATTGATTGAATTGTTCACCTAAAATTTCTTTTGCGCATGCTAAAACGTCAGTTTTTGTGCTGCCTGCATCTGTGATAATTGTATTTTTGCTTAAATGCGGCCTGATACTTTGTAAAATGCTGGCAGTTTGTGCGACTGGTGCTGCTATTAATACTAAATCAGCGCCTTCAAGAGCCTCATGGATATTAGGTTTCACGCATGAAAAACCAGCTTTAGCTGGTATGTTCTGCGAAGACAACCCTTGCGGTTGCAAAGCATCTGAAAAGGTGTCAACGTAAGCGTCAATTACGCCCAGCGATTTCGCTTCTTGTAAACTTTCAAGGCTACGCCCAACACCAACAATATGATAAGTACCAGCTTTTTTAAGCGCTAGCGCAAAAGAGCCACCAATCAAGCCCACACCAAAGATGACGATTTTTTTCAAACTAAATTTTCTAATTAGGTATTGAATGATGGAAAATAAGGCAGGATTGTAGCATTTTTGTAATTTACTGCATCAAGTTGTTGACTTGATTGCTTGATTGCTTGAATTGGCGGGTTGGTTAGGTGGTTTTTTGGATTAACCATTCCCCATCAATCAGCATTTCAAGCGGTTTGTAATTTTGTTTATAGGCCATTTTTTGACTATCTTTTATCCAGTAGCCTAAATATAAATAGGGTAAGTTTAAGCTTTTTGCCCATTCGGCTTGCCAGAGTATGTTGTAAGTGCCAAAGCTGGAATGCGCATCGTTGATGTTGTAAAACGTGTAAACGGCAGAAATGCCATCGAGCACAATGTCGATGACGCTGACCATTTTGAGTTGGCCGTTTTCTCTAAATTCAACCAGTACGCTTTCTACATTTGATTGGCATAAAAAGCTGCGGTATTGTTCAGCTTCATCCTGTTGTGGCTTTTCGTCTTGCGCGGATAACTCGCTCTGATTTTCTGGTTCGGTGGCATGCCGTGCCTTTTGGTAAGCGCTGTAAAGCGCAAAATGTTCTTCATAAAAATCTACTGGAAGAATGGTCGTGCTGAGACTTCGATGTTGTTTATAAGCGCGTTTCTGACTACGGTTAGGGCTAAACGCTTGCAACAGAATTCTGACTGGGATGCAGGCTTGGCAGTTTTCGCAATGGGGCCGATAGGCAAATTTACCACTACGTCGAAACCCTTGCTGAATGAGGCTGCTGTAGACATTTGCATCTATTAAATGCTGTGGTGTGGCAATCAAACTTTGCGCGAGCCGGTTCGGCAAATAGCCGCAACTATAGCCAGTGGTGACGTAAAACTGTAGTTTTTGAAATGAGGGTTCGCTGGGTAAAGTCATGGCAAAATTATAATCCTAAATTTGTATGTGCTGTGTACGCTTAGGCCAGCTCAGGTGGCGTTTTTCACGAGATTAACTACTTTTTACTAGTATAGTTAATTGTTTTATAAAATCCTCTCGCTTTATTTCACGCCCTCCCAAACTCGCTAAATGCGTTGTTTTCATTTGGCAATCGATTAAACCGACGTTTTCCGCCTTGAGTTTTTCTACCAATTTAACGAAGGCTACTTTTGAGGCATTGGATACATGATGAAACATACTTTCACCATAAAACATCTTACCTATTTTTACACCGTAGCAGCCGCCTACCAGTTTATTATCCAGCCAGCATTCTGCGCTCATGGCATAGCCAGCATCAAACAGCGCACAATAAGCTTCGATAATGTCAGCGCTAATCCAAGTGCCTGGCTGGCCGCTACGTTTGGTGTTGCTACATGCAGTGATAACTTCACGAAAGGCAGTATTAAAGCGAAATTCAAACGCGGAGTTTTTAAGTGTTTTTTTCAGTGAGTCGGATATCTTAAGTTCATTAGGAAGCAATACCATTCGTGGATTTGGGCTCCACCACATTAAGGGCTCACCCTCGCTAAACCAAGGAAAAATACCTTGCCGATAGGCGCGGAGTAAGCGATCAAATGATAAATCACCGCCAATTGCAATCAACCCATTCGGTTCTGCAAGCGCGTGAGCGAGTGGTGGAAAATCGCAATCGTCATCAATGCTGGCGACTCGGCCATTTGGCAACTCATAGTAAGCGTAGCTCATAAAACTTTACTTTGCTTTGGTTTTTGGGGTGCTAACCATTGTATCTAAAAGGCTGATTTTGTAGTTAAGCTTTTACGTTTTGTTCAAGTTGTGATTAAATAAAGCGTATGCGGAAAATTCCTCTCAAACTGTTGCGTTTATTCACGTTTCTGTTATTAACAGTATTCGTTGCCGAGTCTGTTTTAGCTAACGCTATGATGGCGACCGAACTTAAATTTCCTGCAAGTGCAGGGTTAAGTCCAAGTGCAGAGTTAAGTCAAATTTCTGACAATAAAAGTTTAGTTAATAAAAGTTCAGTCAATAAAAGCGCGGTTAATCAAAATAATCTTTCTGCACATTGCCATGATATGCCAAGCCATAATAAGTCAAGTGTTCAACAAGACCAATCGCATCATACTCAACCCGCAAGCAAAGCCTGTGAACACTGCAGTCATTGTCTAGCTTGCTTTAGTATGATTCCAACCGGGCAATTCAATCAAATAACAATGCAGACGCCCTTGACTGCAATGACGGTATTCGTTGAAATTTATTTCTCACCCGCTAGCGCTCAACCTCAAAAACCACCCATCGCCTGATTTAATACGCCTTGGCCTGCCTGTCATCTACGCATTTTTAGTGCAGCTAGGTGCTCATTAGGTATTACTAATCTTTTTTATCAAGCAGTTTTCAAGTTGATTTATCGAGATGGAGTTTATATGAATCATTTCAATTGGATATTTTTTAGCGCCTTCGCAAGTTTACTGTTAAGTAGTTGTGCTACGTTTACAAAAGACGGTGGCTTGGCAGAGGTGAATGCGACGACAGCGCAACATATCAAGCAAGAGGTCGTTTGGCCGAAAACCGATCGTGAGCAAAAAATAGTTGCAGAGCGCGTAAGCGAATTATTAAAACGGCCGATGAATGCCGATGTCGCGGTGCAAATTGCGCTACTGCATAATAAAGGCTTGCAGGCTTCTCTCTATGCCTTGGGCATTTCAGAGGCCGAGGTTGTGCAAGCGGGGCGTTTGCCTAACCCTAAATTCTCGATGTTGTATGCGCGACATAATGGTGATTACAAAATTGAGCAGGCGCTCACCTTTAACATTTTTTCCTTAGTCGCCATGCCCAAATTATTGGAAATTGAGCGTCAAAACTTTGAAAAAACCAAGCGGTTTGTATCGCTAGAAGTCCTAAATCTGGCCTTTGAAACGCGCTTGGCCTATTTTAATGCGGTGACGGCAAATGAGAATTTGCACTATAGCGAGCAAGTCAAGGAGTCTGCAGCAGCGAGTGATGAATTATCGCGACGCATGGTAAAAGCGGGTAACTGGAGCATGCTAGAACAAGTGCGTGAGCAAGGTTTTTTCTCAGATGCTGTGCTAGATTATACTAACGCCAAACAGCAGCAGGTCGTAGCCCGTGAGACACTATCGCGATTGCTGGCGGTGCCAGTCGAGCAGTTAAGGCTAGAAAAGCGTTTGCCCGATTTACCTCAATCCATTGCCGATTTGCAGCCTTTTGAAAAAGCCGCCTTCGAGCAGCGTCTCGATTTGCAGGCCATGCGTATAGAAACGCAAGCCTTGGCAAGACAATTAGGCCTGACTAAAACCACGCGTTTTATTAATGTATTGGAAATAGGCCCTGCGCGCGTGCTTGAAGGGCGTGGCGGTGACACTTACAAAAAAGGAGTGGACATTGCTTTCGAACTGCCTTTGTTTGATTGGGGTGGAGCAAAAGTAGCTCGTGCTGAGGCTATATACATGCAAGCAGTCAATCGTACTGCGCAAGTGGCATTTAATGCGCAGTCTGAGATTCGTGAGGCTTATAGCCGCTACCAAGCCAGTTACGAGGTGGCGAAATATTATCGCGATGAAATCGTGCCGTTGCGAAAGAAAATATTAGCAGAAAACCAATTGCGTTATAACGGCATGCTTATTAGTCCATTTGAATTATTTTCGGATGCGCGATCGCAAGTAGCCAGTGTGAATGCCTATATTGCAAAACTGAATGCATTTTGGGTCGCCGAAACTTTGCTGCAAATGTCTTTAATCGGCAGTTCAAGCAGTCAGGAAGGGAAATAATCATGGATGCTAAAAACAAATTCACAAGACGAGATTTTTTTAAATTGGCCGGTGCAGGGGTGGCGTTAAGCGCGGTAAATAAAGTTGCGCTTGCAGCGCTACCAGAAATTGTTTCTGTAGAAAAAGCGAATACACAAGCGCCGCTGCAGCCCAATAGTGGTCGCCCGTACAATCCAGTAGTGACCTTGAATGGCTGGAGTTTACCATGGCGAATGAAAAATGGCGTTAAGGAGTTTCACCTAGTTGCAGAGCCTGTGATACGTGAAATTGCCCCTGGTATGCTGGCGCATTTATGGGGCTATAACGGACAAAGTCCTGGCCCGACTATTGAAGTGGTGGAAGGCGACCGCGTACGAATTTTTGTGACGAATCGGCTGCCCGAGGTGACGAGCGTCCATTGGCACGGACAACGACTGCCTAATGGCATGGACGGCGTGAGTGGTTTAACGCAGCCTGCGATTCCACCAGGTAAAACTTTTGTCTACGAGTTTGAAGCGAAGCGGGCGGGCACGTTTATGTACCATCCGCATGCCGATGAAATGACACAAATGGCCATGGGCCTGATGGGTAGTTGGATAACGCACCCCAAAAACCCTAAATTCATGGCGGTAGACCGTGATTTCATTTTTTTACTCAATGCGTATGATATTGAGCCAGGAAGTTACACGCCTAAAGTAAATACTATGCTGAATTTTAATCTGTGGACTTGGAATAGTCGTGCTTTCCCGGGCATTGATCCTTTGGTTGTTCGTAAAAATGACCGCGTGCGTATTCGTGTGGGTAATCTCACCATGACCAACCATCCAATTCATTTGCATGGGCATGAATTTCAAGTAACAGGCACCGATGGCGGCTGGATACCAGCCAGCGCACGTTGGCCAGAAGTAACGACAGATATTGGCGTAGGGCAAATGCGGGCAATAGAATTTGTAGCCAATGAGCCAGGGGATTGGTCCTTGCATTGCCACAAAAGCCACCACACCATGAACGCCATGGGTCATCAAGTACCCACGCTGATTGGTGTGGAGCAAAAAGATTTAGTGGATAAAATTAGCAATCTCGTGCCAGACTACATGGCCATGGGCCAAACTGGCATGGCAGAGATGAACGAAATGGCAAGTATGATGGCGATGCCCATTCCAGAAAATACACTACCCATGATGACTGGAACTGGCCAATTTGGCGCAATTGATATGGGCGGTATGTTCAGTGTTGTTAAAGTGCGCGAAGGGCTGGCAAAAGGAAACTTTAAAGACCCTGGGGCATACAAGCATCCCAGCGGTACGGTGGCTTTTGAGTTTACAGGAGAGGTGCCAGAGCCTGTCAGGTCGGTAAAAGTGAATGCGAATGCGGCAGTGGAAGTACAGGTGCGCAAGCCGAATAGTCATACTGGTCATTAATGCTTAAGTTTGAACCCTATCGTGAACAAATGGAGCGAGGATAAGCGATGCAATACATTGTCATGAAATACTTGATTACAGCAGGTTTGGTGGTGTTGATATCTGAGCTGGCAAAGCGCAGCGATAAGCTGGGTGCCCTAGTTGCCTCCTTGCCATTGGTGACGTTGCTAACACTGATTTGGCTGTATATTGAACAACAACCCACGAGCAAAATAGCAAACCACGCTTATTATACGTTTTGGTATGTGCTACCTACCTTACCAATGTTTTTGCTTTTTCCGAATTTACTGCCAAAAATCGGTTTTGTACTTACATTGCTGACTTGCATACTCTTTACTGTGTTGCTTTTTGTATTACTTGCATTTGCTATAAAGCAATTTGGCGTGAATTTATTGTAAGTCCTATTCTTAGTAGGGTTAATCGGGCTAATTTTTAATAAAAATAGCTTTTAAATCATACAATTAGCGCGTAGAATGCGCGAACTTAATATTTTGTACTCATTGCCTTGGAACACTATACTTCCCTCTTAGCAAAGCCAATCAACAGCTATCGCCCGTATTGGGCGAAGCGTTTTGGTGCGGCGCCAGTGTTGCCTATGTCGCGCGCCGAGATGGATGCGCTTGGCTGGGATAGTTGCGACATTATTTTGATTTCGGGTGATGCGTATATCGACCACCCCAGCTTTGGCGTGGCGCTGATTGGCCGCTTGCTCGAAGCGCAGGGGTTTCGCGTGGGGATTATTGCTCAACCCGATTGGCAAAACGCTAGTGCCTTTAAGTCGCTAGGCAAGCCTAACCTTTATTTTGGTGTGACTGCAGGCAATATGGATAGCATGGTAAACCGCTATACCGCCGATAGAAAAATTCGCAGTGATGACGCTTATACGCCTGATGCCGCCGCTAATAGGCGCCCAGACCGTGCGGTGCTGGTCTATAGCCAGCGTTGCCGTGAGGCGTATTCAGACGTGCCACTGGTGATTGGCAGCATTGAAGCCAGTCTGCGCCGAATAGCGCATTATGACTACTGGTCAGACAAAGTGCGTCGCAGCGTGCTAATTGATTCTAAAGCGGATATTTTGCTGTATGGCAATGCCGAGCGTGCCATCGTGGAGCTTAGTCATCGCCTTGCCAAGGGTGAAAAAGTCAACGAGATTCAAGATATTCGTGGCACGGCTTTTTTGCGAAAAAAAATTCCAGAAGGCTGGAGTGAGATTGAAAGTACAAAGTTAGATCGCCCCGGTACCGTTGAAAAACATGTTGACCCTTATGAAATGAAGTTGGGTAAAGCGGATGCAAGCTGTGCTACAGACAACAAAGTTGAAAATCAATTGCCTGAAGGCTTTAAAGCGATTGAAATTGTACGCAAACCTAAAGCGGACAGAAGCAAGCAAGTCGTTCGCTTGCCTTCATATGAAGAGGTTTCTCAGGATCCTGTGATGTACGCTCATGCATCACGCGTGCTACATTTAGAAGCCAATCCAGGAAATGCACGTGCTTTAGTTCAACGGCACGCAGACCGTGAAGTTTGGCTTAATCCGCCACCGATTCCACTCACAACTAAAGAGATGGATTATGTCTACGACATGCCGTATGCGCGCAAGCCACACCCTGCCTATAAAGATGCAAAGATCCCCGCGTGGGAGATGATACGTTTTAGTGTGAATATCATGCGCGGCTGTTTTGGTGGCTGTACGTTTTGCAGTATCACCGAGCACGAAGGCCGTATTATTCAAAGCCGAAGTGAAGCGAGTATTTTGAAAGAAGTTGAAGAGATACGCGATAAAGTCGATGGTTTCACTGGCGTGATTTCTGATTTGGGCGGCCCAACGGCTAATATGTATCGCATTGCTTGTAAGTCCGAGTTAATCGAGAATAATTGCCGTAAACTAAGTTGTGTTTATCCTGGGATTTGCGAGAATTTGAATACGGATCATAGCGCTTTAGTTCAATTGTATCGAAAAGCTCGCGCCATTAAAGGTGTGAAGAAAATTTTAATTGGTAGCGGCGTGCGCTATGACCTTGCCGTGAAATCGCCAGAATATGTGAAAGAGTTGGTGCAGCACCATGTGGGCGGCTACCTGAAAATTGCCCCAGAGCATTCTGAAGAAAACGTGCTGAGTAAAATGATGAAGCCAGGCATGGATGCTTACGATGAATTCAAGGCGATGTTTGAAAAATTTAGTGCCGAAGCAGGTAAAAAGCAGTATTTAATCCCTTACTTCATTGCGGCTCACCCCGGAACTACAGACCAGGACATGTTGAATTTGGCCTTGTGGTTAAAGAAATACGATTTCAAGCTCGATCAAGTGCAAACCTTTACCCCCACGCCAATGGCGATGGCAACGGCAATGTATCATTCTGGTAAAAATCCGTTACGAAAAGTCACAGCAGATTCAGAAAACGTGGCCATACCTAAAGCGGGCAATGTGCGTAAGTTGCACAAAGCGTTTATTCGCTATCACGACCCCAATAACTGGCCAATGTTGCGTGAGGCTTTACAGAAAATGGGCCGAGCAGATTTAATCGGCAACGGTAAGCAGCATTTGGTACCCGCTTGGCAACCGCTTTCGAATAAACCGATTACCACGGTGCGTGGTGAAAAATTAGAACGAACTATTCGACCTAGACGTCAGTCTGAAAACAAGCGCAAATATTCTTAAAACTTTAGAGTGTGTTTGCCCTATTTTTTTAGCTGAAGTTTATTTGTTAAGTTTTTTAAGGTCAAATATGTCGATTATCCTGCCTAGGTTTGTTAAAAATATTTTCGCAACGCTCATATTTTTGGCCTTTAGTGTCAATGCTTTTGGCGAATCTGGGCTGTTTTGGAAAGCCGAATCGCCAGTCAGTAAAGATATCTACCTTTTTGGTACCATGCACACCGATGACAATCGGGTAACTAACTTTTCACCCGATATCATTCAGGCCATTCAGTCAGCGGATGCCTTTATGATGGAAACTTTAGCACCAAATAACCCTAGCGTATTGATGATGCCCGATGGCGATTTGAAAAGCATACTGACGGAAAAAGAGCTTGAAAAAGTGTACGAACTCGCTGAGTTTCATGTGATGCACCGCGAAGCCGCAACGCACATGAAACCTTGGCTCTTAGCCGTAATTTTTGATTCCCCAAAGCCATTGACGCCGTTTTCGCAAGATAATCTACTCATGACCAAAGCCGAAGAATCGGCCAAAGAAGTGATTGGCATTGAAGACACGCAAGAGCACTTTGGTGTGATGGATAGTTTTAGTTTAGACGAACAACTTACCATGCTACGTGCTGTTTTAAAACGCACGCCGGCGCAAAAAGAGCGTGATTTTGAGTTGCTACTGAAAGCCTACTTAGCTGGTGATAGTGACAAAATAGCTGCATTAGACGCGAAGATTACAGGTGGCATGTTACCACCTGCACTCTGGAAAAAAATGCGTGAGAGTTTATTGGAAAAACGCAATGTCGTAATGGTAGAACGTATTGTGGATGAAGCGAAAAATAAAAAACTGTTCGTTGCTATTGGTGCCTCACACTTGGCAGGTAGAGGTGGATTAATTGCGCGCTTAAAAGCGGCAGGGTATGCGTTAAGTTCGGTTGCTAACTCGAAATGAATGTTCATTCATTCACATGTGGCCCAGCCTTATATTGGGTAATTTCCGAAGTTTGCTTTACATGAATTAACTTGTCGGTATCAAAACCAAGTTCTTTAGCCTGTGCAATTAAATGTTGCTTAATTGGATAGGTGAGTTGTGGTGTTCTGGAGAGTATCCATAAATAAGATATGTCTGGCCCACAAATCATAACGTAGTTGTAGTAGGGTTTATCTAACACCATGATGTTGTATGCCCCATAAAATGGTCCAAAAAATGAGACTTTGAGTTTGCCCGTATTGGTCTTATCGGTGTTGGGTGGGTCCACAAAGTAAGCTTTACCTTCAGCCTCTTTCCATTCATTGGTTTTAGCATTAAAGCCGCGATTGATGACTTTGATGCCGCCATCTTCACGTAAGCTATAAGTGGCGGTAACCTTTTCTAAGTTGCGTTCAAACGAGTGGTCAAGCCGTGCAATTTCATACCAAGTGCCTAAATATTGACTTGCATCGACACTTTCGACAACTTTTACTTTGTCTGGTACACCCATGCACGCCGTAAGTAGCAGACTAATTAGCCATAAAAAATTTAGTTTCATTTGAGGTTTCCAGTATTGGCTATGTTTAGTATTTGATATTGGCTGCAAGTAAAAGTTTAATTTTTTCAGTATTATTGAGTGAGGCCAGCTCAGCTTCTGAAAGCCAGCGCCATTTGCCTACTGCAAGGTCATCCGGTAATTTTACATCGCCAATCTGAATGCGTTTCAAGCCTTCCACACGGTTACTAATGGCGGCTATCATGCGCTTAACTTGATGATATTTTCCTTCGGCAAGCGTCATGTGGATGACAAAATCACTAATGCGCTCACAGGCGAGTGCGGCAATTGGTGCATCTTCATCCACTAGTTGTACACCTCTTAAAATATGCGCGATTTGCTCATCGCTCAACGCGTGTTTGCAAGTGACTTCGTATACCTTTGGCACTTTATGTTTAGGTGAACTCATGCGGTGGATAAACTGCCCATCGTCTGAAATTAGAATCAGCCCGGTGGTATCCTCATCTAGTCGGCCGATACATTGAACGTCACGTACAACCAAAGGATGGGGTAACAAGCTGTAGATAGTAGGATGGTGTTGGGTTTTGTGCGAACACTCGAAATTGCTGGGTTTGTGCAGCATTAGGTATGATTTTTCGCGGTATTCCCAAGGCTCGCCTTTAATAGTGTAGCTCAGATTATCTAATTCAAATTCGGTGCTCGGATCATCGCATATTTCACCGTTTACCGTGACGTCTTCGTTAATAATTAGGATACGACAAAACTTGCGTGCGCCAAAGCCTTGGTTGTGTAAAATGCGTTCAAGGGGTAGTTTTTTAGCCATTCCAGTATTATAGCGATAGAAAATAAATCGCCCACTATTTGTGGGCGTCTTTCTAAAACAATTTAAATTGTAACAAGTTTATTCTTTTGCAATTAAGTTATACACCACTGCGCCAATCACTGCACCAAGAATGGGCGCTACCCAAAATAGCCAAAGTTGGTCGATGTAGGCACCGCCGGCAAATAGAGCTTGGCTCGTGCTGCGGGCAGGGTTTACTGAGGTGTTGGTCACTGGAATGCTAATCATGTGAATGAGCGCGAGCGTAAATCCAATGGCTATTGGTGCTAGGCCTGCTGGGGCGCGTTTATCTGTTGCACCCATGATAATAAATAAAAAGACGGCGGTCATGACGACTTCGCAAACAAATGCAGCGTGTAATGCATATTTATGCGGTGATAAATCACCGTAACCATTGGCTGCAAATCCTCCTAAACTATAGCCCGCTTGGCCACTTGCGATGCAGTAAATGATAGCCGCCGCTAAAGTTGCACCTAAAACCTGCGCGATAATATAGTGTGGTAATTCACTCGCTTTAAACCGACCGCCCGCAACCAAACCAATAGAAACGGCGGGGTTTAAATGACAGCCTGAAATATGCCCAATCGCATAGGCCATAGTCACCACGGTTAAACCAAAGGCGAAAGAAACACCCAAATACCCCAAACCTAATTCCGGAATACCTGCAGCCAAAACTGCGCTACCACAGCCTCCTAAAACTAGCCAAAAAGTGCCGATAAGCTCTGCGAGTGAACGTTTTGTTAATGACATGTGGCCTCCCGAAAGTATATGCGAACTATTGTTCGCAAGAATTGTTGAATTAAAAGCAGGAATTACAACATTAATTTACTTCAATCAATCTGTGTCTACAAGCGAGTTTCGGTTAAACTTGCGCTTTAATTGTAAAAAATAGTTATATGTCATTTAAACACATCGTCTCGCGCGACAACCCGGTATTTAAACAACTCAAGAAGCTGGCAGATAATGCGCGTGAACGTCGTGGCGAGGGTAAGACCTTGCTGGATGGCGTACATCTAATCGAATCTTATCGAGAGACATTGGGCGAATCTGGCATTGAATTAGTGATTATTCCCGAAGGCAAAAGCAGTGTAGAAGCGACTGGGTTGATTCAAAATTTAGAGCATATTTCCACCGTGATGTTGCCTACTTTAATGTTTGCTGAATTAACCCCTGTAGCAAGTGCCACTGGCATTTTGGCTTTAATAAAAACGCCTCAACTAACTTTGCCTGAAGCGCCTGCTTTTGCCTTAATGCTTGAAGATATTCAAGACCCAGGTAATTTGGGCAGTATGTTGCGCACGGCGGCAGCGGCTGGCGTTGAAGTGGTTTATTTGAGTACAAGCTGTACAGATGCATGGTCCCCCAAAGCATTGCGTGGAGGGCAGGGCGCACAATTTGTTTTGCCTATTCGGGAACGGGCAGACTTGATTGCTGAATTGCAACAATTTAGCGGTAATAGTTATGCCACAACGATGCAAGGTGAATCACTGTATGTTCAAGACTTAACCCAAGAGACAGTCTTTGTGATTGGAAATGAGGGGGCAGGGTTGCGCAAACAAACAATCGAAGCAAGTAGCAAAACCATTACCATTCCAATGGCTAAAACCACATTGGGTTCTGTTGAATCGCTTAACGCAGGCGCCGCGGCAGCCGTTTGTTTATTTGAACGTAAGCGCCAAGTTTCGCTAGCTTAACTTATGTTGAAATTCAAGCTAAAACATCAGGGATTTTCGGCGATTGAGATGATGGTCGTGGTAGCGATTATCGCTATATTGGCGATGATCGCCATTCCCTCTAGCATGGGGCGCATCGTCAGAGAGCAAGTGCGGGGGGCGTTACCACTAGCGGATGTTGCAAAAGAACCGATTGCAGCAGCTTGGAAAAATTCTAAAACCTTACCAGCAGATAATAAAGAAGCGGGTTTACCTGCATCAGACTTGATTGTAAGTAACTGGATTCGTGCACTCGAGGTGCGAAACGGCGCGATTCACCTCACGTTTGGCAATAAAGCACACCTAAAAATTAAAGATAAAATACTTTCACTTAGACCCGCTGTTATCGATGAATCTCAAATCGTGCCAGTGGCTTGGGTGTGTGGTAATGCAAAAGCACCCGATAAAATGACGTTAAAGGGTGAAAATAAAACCAACGTTTCTGAAGAATATTTACCTAATTTGTGTCGCTAAGTATTTTGCCTTTCAGTGAATATTTGGACTAGCGATAACTGTAGTTTCATGCGCCATTAATTGTGCTGCATCGATTTTATCAAACGTGTATAGCGCATTACAGAAGTCACAGTGCACCTCAATATTACCGCGTTCTTCAATAATGCTTTGCAATTCTTCATTGCCTAGCATGCGCAACATGTTGGCAACGCTTTTGTGCGTGCAGCTACAAAAAAACTGTGTGGTACTAGCTTCATAAAGACGCACATCTTCTTCGTGAAATAGCCTTGTCAGGATGGTTTCGGCTGGCAGGTTGAGTAGTTCGTCATCGGTAATCGTGCTGGCTAAATGACTGACGCGATTCCAAGTGTCTAAATCATGTGTGACATGTTCTTGATTCATTGTTTCGGGTAATTTTTGTATCAGCAATCCTGCCGCAGAATTGCCATCGCAACTTAGCCAAATTTTGGTGTCAATTTGCTCAGAGCGCAACATGTAGTTTTCTAGCACAGTGCTGATGCTATTGCCTTCCAGAGGTACAATGCCCTGATACGCTTGCCCGCCACCTTTAGGGTCAAGCGTAATCATGAATTGCGCATGTTCTACTAAATCAAACAAATTTTCCTCGTCTAAAATTTTGCCTTCCCATTTAGCGGTCGCACGGATTTTAATGGCGGTATCTTTATTAGAAGTACACTCAACTACCAAAAGCTTTAAGGCACCTTTGCTTTGAATTTGCAAGACTAGGGCACCATTCATTTTGAGCGTCGCCGAGAGCAGTGCGCTGGCCGCCATGAGCTCTCCCAGTGACTTTCTTAAGCCTGAAGGTAGTTTTTGTTTTTTTAAGGCTAGCTGTAAGGTTTGTGTGAGGTTAACTAGGTTGCCTCGAACGGGGGTGTTTTCAAAGACAAAGCGGTGTAGTTCGTCCAAATTAGCTGATTTATTTTTCATTAGCCTATTTTAACATTTAGACGCTAAATTATTCTAAATAAACTTGTTGCAAAATTAAATGAGAACCATTATCATTTGCATTAAGTTGATTTGATAGTTTAGTAAAGGAAAAAATGATGTATAAAAAAGCGTGTAAGAAATCACTAGGATTGGCAGTTGCGACTGCGTTAATTTCAAGCAACGTGATAGCAGCAACAAGCGTAGAAGAAAAAATTGAGATTCTTCAGCAAGAGATTGAGGCTTTAAAAGATCAGGTGGCGAAGTCGGAAGGTGCAAGCAAAACTAACAGTAAAAAATTTTCCGATAAAACAACCTTGGGTGGCTATGGAGAATTGCACTACAACAACTTTCAAGGTGACGTACCTGTCGGTGTAACAAGAGCAAAGGATGATGTCGATTTTCATCGCTTTGTGTTGTTTTTTGGTCATCGGTTTAATGACTGGATCAGCCTGAAATCAGAACTGGAAATCGAACATTCCAATACGGAAAATGGTGGTGCGGTAGAACTAGAACAGGCATATTTGGATTTTAATTTCAGTGAAAAATTAAATGCTAAGGCAGGTTTATTCTTAATGCCACTTGGTTTTTTGAATGAAACACACGAACCACCGACATTTTTTGGCGTTGAGCGTAACTTTATTGAAACGCGTATTATTCCAACCACTTGGTGGGAGGCGGGTGTGAGCGTCTATGGCGAAGTGGCTCCAGGCTGGAAATACCAAGCGGGTTTAACATCCAATCTTGATGCAAAAGACTTTGGTGGTTTTTCGACAAAAGGCGTGCGCGAAGCAAGGCAAAATGTGTCAAATGCTAGTGCGGAAAATATAGCCGTCCACGGGCGTTTAGATTACAGTGGTTTACCAGGTTTAACGGTAGGTGCAAGTGTAGTTTCTGGAAATACAGGTCAAGACAACTCGTTACTAGATGGTGCTGATGCACGATTAACCTTATGGGATTTGCATGCACGTTATAACGTGGATAAGCTGGATTTACGTGCCTTATACGCACAAGGTCATTTATCGGATGCTGCAAAAATTAATGATGCTTTTGGTTTGGAAACGGCTAATCGCTTTTATGGTTGGTATGCAGAAGCAGCCTATCATATTTGGAAAAGTGGCGACCATGATTTAGCCTCCTTCATCCGCTATGAAAAATGGGATACACAAGCGGAAATTCCAAGCAACATTATGCGTGATGTTGCTAGCAACAATAATGTGTGGACGATGGGTGCAAATTATTGGCCGCATCCACAAGTGGTACTGAAAGCTGATTACCAGAAGCTTGATAAACCCGATGGCGATAAAGGCGACAAACGCCTAAACTTGGGCCTTGGGTACATGTTCTAGTTTGCTTATGATTAACTTTAAAAAAATTCAGATAAGACTTGTGGTAATTTCCATATCACTAGCAACAATGTTGGCTACTAATGCGCAGGCTGCTCAGCAATATTTGACTGCGGAGCAGTTTATAGCAGAGATTTTTCAGGCTGGCTCCGAAAAAACCACACCCAAGCAAGATGTGCTGTGGGTAAACAGAGAGATTGCCTCGCAGGCTGAGAAGATTCTTGGACACGCACCGAATCAGCTTCGGCAACGCTATTGGAAAGTGGGTGGCAAGAGTGTCTGGATTTTTGATGAAATTGGCAAAGAAGAGCCTATTACTGCAGGTTTTGTAGTGTCTGACGGAAAGTTATCGCAGGCGCGAATTCTCACCTATCGTGAAAGCCGTGGCGGAGAAGTACGTTACCCTGCATTTTTAAAGCAATACCAGGGCCTGGAATTACAGCCAGATTATCATTTGAATCGCAATATCGACGGCATTTCAGGCGCCACACTTTCGGTGAATGCGATGAATCGTATGGCCAGATTGGCTTTATATTTTGATCGTATGAGTCAAGTAGAAAAATCGAATTAATAATGGAAAACTTTAAAGTATGAAAAGCCTGCGTAGCAGAATAATGCACTTTGTACGGCACTGGCATGCCAGATTTGGCGTTGTGTCGGCGGTTTTTATATTTTTGTTGGCAAGCACAGGTTTAGCATTGAATCATACAGAGGACTTAGGTTTGGCAAAGCGCACTATAGCTGCCCCATGGTTGATGCAATGGTACGGATTGAAATCAGTAGTACCTAAACATGGCTATTTATTTGAGGGTGGCTATTTGGCCATTTCAGATGGTCGTTGGGTAATGGATGGGCGCCCTTTACTAGCAAGTAAACAACCGTCAGTAGGTGCTGTTCAGTGGGGCGAACTACGAGCGATTGCAAATGCAGATACGCTTTATTTGTATCAGGCAGACGGTCAGTTGGTCGATAAAGTATCAGGGGCGGATTTGCCGAACAAACTCATTGAACGACTTGGTATTTTAGACCATAACAGCACGCCAAAATTAACCCTTGCTACACCGCAAGGTAATTTCGTCACTGAGGATGGCTTAACTTGGCAACCCTTAGAAAAAGCGCAGCCTTTGTGGTCGAGTGAGCAGGTTTTACCTAGCGCCTTGTCTGCGGGCCTTAATCAAGCCTTTAAGCCATCATTGCCATTAGAGCGCATTATTTTAGACTTGCACAGCGGGCGTATTTTTGGGCGTTACGGAGTTGCATTGATGGATGTGTCGGCAATCGTGCTGATTCTGTTGTCTGTTTCTGGTGTTTGGATTTATATACGCTCTGCACGAAGAAAAAAGACGAAGCATTAAACTGAAAATTAAAACACAGTTCCAAATTAGCTAAAGAGTATTTATCCGTAAATGACTAGTAAGTTTCTTGCTGATAAGGTGGAATGTGCCAAGTGCCTAGCTGATTTCCTAATAAGATTAGGTGGCAGGGCAAGCGATCTGCGCCATTTGCACTGACATCAAATTCATAGGTACGTAGAAATTTCATGTGACCTCGACCATTCCTTGCCAGCCATATTTTGCTACAGGCTACGGTTTCATCAAGCAATTGTAAGTTAAAGCGAGCTGCGAGTTCTCTACCCAATAATATCGCGCGCTCACGCTTCTCCATGCTGTCTAGCCAAAACCAGGCGATTGCAATCAATATTGTTATTAAGGTGAGTTCCATACAATGACTTTCTGAGATTTTGTGCTATTTACTTGGGTGTATTTGCTATTTTTTAAATAGGCGATACTGTTGATTCGTACCAATTTAATGGTTTATTCTTAAAAAAAGGTCGATTACAATGTCGAATTGTAAGCTAAACCGAGTCGTTATCAGCTATAGTTTTACACGGACAATATGAAAAATAACAATTCAATGGATCTAACGCGTGAAAATGAAGCTATACGTGCTTATTTGAAGCTATTGCAAGGTAAGGGCGCAACTAGCGCCATTTTGCATAAACGTTCAGTATTTTTAGAAAAGTTAATTGTTTATTTAGCGGGTAAGGAGTTAGATGGTAACGTCTACCGTGAAGCTATTGAAAATCTGATGGAATCGATACTGGCGGACGATTGGCATTTTGCTCTGACTTCTGCGCGAGAGTTTTACCCATTCTGGAGAGAAGATATTAAAGCGATTGCCGCCTTAAATCTAAATCCAGGTTTTGATATTGAGCCATTACAGTGGAAACCTTTGCCAGCATCCCTGAAATCGCTCATGGAGAGCATTACCACTGAAAAATTTGATGTTTCTGAAACTTGGCCGTTAAAAGCCTATGCACAAGCGCTTCGTCAAGAAGGCTCCGAACAATCGCTCGTAAACACACGTACAAAATTAGCCAAAATTATCTTGGTACGCTTAAAAAACGCACCAGTAAAAAATCACAAATCCTATCGGACTGCAGTCGATCTTACTTTGCCTCTATTTAATATTAAGAATAATCGGCGTTTGTTTTTAGTGGTGGTGCGGGAGTTCTACCATTTTTGGATTGGTAACCCAGATGCCAGCAGCATGGTGTTGAAGGATGGGTCAGGCAATATTTTGTTATAGGTTTAGTTAATAGCCAAATCATTTTTTACAGAAATTGCACCAATCTTGTGCAATGCACTTTAGTAGGCACCAATGTCGTGCTTAAAAATATTTCCCCCTGAATTTTTATTCATTTAAAACATAAGCTTAAGTTTTTGGCGCGCTATTTGCTTTATTATTTTCTTTAAAAATTGACACCAAAGTCAAGGGGTTTTAATAAAAATGGAAGCATTAGTCTCTTCAAACGATGTATTGTTTGTATTGCTGGGTGCCATTATGGTGCTTGCAATGCACGCTGGGTTTGCTTTTTTAGAAGTAGGTACGGTACGTAAAAAGAACCAAGTCAACGCCTTGGTTAAAATCATGGTGGATTTTTCAGTATCGACTATCGCCTATTTTTTTATTGGTTATAGCATTGCTTACGGCATTAATTTTTTTAGTGGCGCAGAAGTTTTAGCCGCTAAAAATGGCTATGACTTAGTTAAATTCTTTTTTCTCCTCACCTTTGCGGCAGCCATTCCAGCCATTGTGTCTGGTGGCATTGCCGAACGTGCGAGATTCAACCCACAATTGGCTGCTACATTTTTGCTTGTTGGTTTTGTTTATCCTTTTTTTGAAGGCATCGCGTGGAATGGTCATTTTGGTTTTCAGGATTGGTTAAATGTCACCTTTGGTGCTAAGTTTCATGATTTTGCTGGTTCCGTCGTGGTGCATGCCATGGGTGGCTGGATTGCCTTAAGTGCAGTCATATTATTAGGCGCTCGGTCAGGCCGCTATGGAAAAGATGGCCGACTGCATGCTTATCCGCCTTCTAATATTCCCTTTTTAGCCTTGGGCGCATGGATACTTACGGTGGGCTGGTTTGGCTTTAATGTGATGTCAGCGCAGTCAATCCAAGGTATTTCTGGCTTAGTTGCGGTTAATTCTTTAATGGCACTGGTGGGCGGCACGCTGGCAGCCTTGATGATGGGGAAAAATGACCCTGGATTTGTGCATAACGGCCCGCTTGCAGGATTGGTGGCAGTTTGTGCTGGGTCAGATGTGATGCATCCTTTGGGTGCGTTAGCAACGGGTGCAGTGGCAGGTGTGTTATTTGTTTGGGCCTTTAATCTAACGCAAAATCGCTTAAAAATTGACGATGTGCTCGGTGTTTGGCCGCTACATGGATTGTGTGGTGCTTGGGGTGGCCTAGCAGCAGGCATCTTTGGTGCAAAGGTACTTGGCGGGACAGGCGGAGGCGAAGCGGGTATCAGTTTTATCTCACAACTCATTGGCACCACTTTGGGGGTTGGCATTGCGCTAGCAGGCGGATTAATTGTTTATGGAACGATTAAAAAGCTGGTTGGTCTTCGTTTGGCTCGAGAAGAGGAGTTTGATGGTGCCGATTTAAGCATTCATAAAATTGTATCAACGGCGGATGATTAATTTAATATTGGTCTAACTCTATTAATTTTCATCCGTATCAATTTGATGCGCCATGCTAAAATTTGCTAATGAATTTAAAATTAAACCAAATTTAGCATGGCACGTTTTCACGTAATTATTCCCGCAGCTGGCAGTGGTAGCCGCATGGGAGCAGATGCACCCAAACAATATTTGAATCTGCATGGAAAATCATTAATCCAGTATGTGATTAAAGTGTTTGATCAAGCCATTAAAATTAATACGGTACATGTCTTGCTGAATCAGGAAGATGCGCATTGGCGTAGTACCTATTTGCATTTAAGTAGTAAATTGCAAGTGCATTACTGTGGCGGCGATACGCGTGCACATACCGTGTTAAATGGCTTAATCGCCATTGAAAATCAGGTAGAGGCCGAGGACTGGGTGCTAGTGCACGATGCCGCGCGCCCAGGCTTGAGCAATCGCCTATTGAACCAACTATTGTCTACTTTAGAAAAAGACGAAGTAGGTGGCTTATTGGCGATACCGTTAGCCGACACCTTAAAGCGTGCCGATGGCGAACAACGGGTATCTTCAACAATTCCGCGCAATGATTTATGGCAAGCCCAAACACCACAAATGTTTCGTTATGCTACGCTCAAAAAAGCCCTAGCAGAATTTTCTGGTACACCAACGGATGAAGCGGAAGCAATAGAAGCCTTAGGCTTAAAGCCAAAACTTGTCACAGGCGAATTGCAAAATCTCAAAGTCACCTACCCGCAAGATTTAGCGGTATTATCGGCACTACTTAGTTCGAGTTAATTTGATTATGATAATTAGAATCGGTCACGGCTTTGATGTTCACCAACTTGTAACAGGGCGAAAATGTATTATTGGAGGTGTAGATATTCCTTTTGAAAAAGGTTTGGAAGGCCATTCAGATGCCGATGTGTTGCTACACGCAATTTGCGATGCTTTGCTTGGTGCGGCAGCCTTAGGCGATATCGGCAAGCATTTCCCCCCAAGCGATTTACGCTTTAAAGGCATTGATTCTCGGCATTTACTGTGTAATGTGGTGGCTTTGCTTAAAACCAAGCAATATGTTGTGAGCAACATTGATTGTACGGTGATTTGTGAACTGCCAAAATTATCGCCGCATACTGAACAAATGCGAATCAACATTGCCCAAGACTGTCAGGTAGAAATTGATGCTATTAATGTAAAAGCTACGACCACTGAAAAACTGGGGTTTACCGGGCGCGGCGAAGGCATTGCCGCTGAAGCTGTCTGTTTGATAAAGCATCTTTAATTCATTCTTTACTATTGCAAACAAACTAAGCTTTGCTCAATTGATTTAGCGAATCAATTATTACCAAGTTAAACAACGCGCTAAAAACTAAAATTGAAATCACCCTATGCTACGCTGGTTTGAAAACCTCTTAAATCCATTTCCTGTAGGCGAAATTGCCCCGCCACCTAAAGCGCTCTGGCAGTTTGTTTGGGCATCTACACTAGGCTCAAGGCAATTTATTTTAATGATGACGCTATTCACTGCGCTAATAGGCGGCTTTGAGGCTTTATTATTTGCGGCAATGGGTAAAGTGGTTGATTGGCTGAGCAAAACTTCGCCTGACTTATTGTGGGCGACTGAAAAGCAGCATTTACTTTTATTCGCTGGCTTGTTGTTATTAAGCCCGATACTAATTGCCACACAGTCACTCATTAAACATCAAACTTTAGCCGGCAATTTTCCGATGCGTTTACGCTGGAATTTTCATCGACTAATGCTCGGGCAGAGCATGAGTTTCTATCAGGATGAGTTTGCTGGTCGTGTTGCGGCAAAAGTCATGCAAACAGCACTAGCTGTGCGTGATGTGTGGTTTATCGTGGCCGATATTCTGGTGTTTGTCATTATCTATTTCGTGACGATGGTAGTCGTAGTGGGGCATTTTAATGCCATGGTGATGTTACCGTTTCTGGTTTGGGTGGTTTTATATATTTCGTCTTTGAGCTATTTTGTGCCGCGCTTAGCCAAGGTGTCGCAACAGCAAGCTGATGCACGTTCGCTGATGACAGGCCGCATTACCGACGCCTATACTAATATCAGCACGGTTAAATTGTTCTCGCACGCGGGGCGCGAGGCGAACTATGCGCAATATGCCATGAGAGAATTTTTAACTAAAGTACATGCACAAATGCGCTATGTGACTGGCGTTGAAGTGATGAATCATGTGCTGAATATGCTGTTGATAATTGCCACTTCGGGTGTGGCGTTGTGGTTATGGATTAAAGGCGAAGTGACGGTGGGCGGGGTGGCGGCAGTAACCGCCATGGCGCTACGCTTAAATGGTATTTCACACTGGGTAATGTGGGAAATGACTTCGCTTTACGAACAAATCGGTACCGCACAGGATGGTGTTAATACATTGTCTCTGACGCATCAGATTACCGATACAGTAGAAGCTAAACCGCTGGTAGTTAGCACGGGCGATATTCAGTTTGAGCAAGTGAGTTTTGCCTATGGCTTGCAAACTAATGTGTTGCAAACGCTTAACATGCATATAAAGCCAGGTGAGAAAGTCGGCTTGGTTGGTCGTTCAGGCGTTGGCAAGTCCACCATTGTGAATTTGTTATTGCGTTTTTATGATGTAGAGCAGGGCCGCGTGCTGATTGATGGGCAGGACATCAAACTAGTGACGCAAAACAGCTTGCGCAGCCAGATTGGTATGGTCACGCAAGACACGTCTTTACTCCACCGCAGTGTGCGTGACAATATTTTATACGGACGCCCAAACGCCACAGAAGAAGAGATGATAAATGCCGCCAGGCGAGCGGAAGCGCATGATTTTATTTTGGGCTTACGCGATGCTAAAGGCAGAATGGCCTATGACGCACACGTTGGCGAACGAGGTGTAAAGCTCTCGGGTGGTCAGCGTCAGCGAATTGCAATCGCCCGCGT
>NZ_JABFRA010000142.1 GCF_013141425.1 Methylotenera sp.
TATACTTAATTGACTAGGATTAATTTCACCAGAAAGCATGCGTGCTTTGATCTCATTCAAGCTGTCAATGCTGGTTAAGCCATTAACGCCACTCACCGCAATCCGCACATTCAACCAAGCGTCACCATCTAAAATATCATTACTTAGATTACCTTTAATGGTATCACTGCCACCGCCGCCGATGATAATTTCGCCGCCGCCAGTGCCAGTTTCCGCACCTAGATTAGTGACGACCAAAGAGGTATTGGGGTCCATCGCATCAACTTCTGCTTGGGTATAACCTAACAATTCAGCTAACCCGTCAATTAGATGTACATTACCTGCTTTTAGATGGTCTTGATCTGCTGGCGTACCTGGGCGTGCGCCGAGTACCAGTTTAGATTGCCCAGTTAGTGTGTCATCTAAGTTCCAGCCAGATAGCCCTTCAACAGAATCGAAACGGTCGCGCAGTGTGAATTCAGGCGCACCGGGGAAGAACGGAATGCCTAAATCTGAATTGGCCGCAACGTTATCCCCTTTATGAATCGCCCAGTCAAAGCCAAACATACCGTTGTTGCGTTGAATACCAGCGCCTTGCACCATAATATCGTCGCCAGATTCACCGTCGTAGTCGGTATCATTGCCCTGCCCGTTCAACACATCGTGACCAATGATGGGGCTATTAAAGAACAGTTCAGAGTTTTCGCCTGCTAGGCCATCAAAGCCCTCACCGCCTTCAATCCAGTCGTCGCCTTCGTTACCCAGCAAGGTGTCACTGCCATTACCACCTAATATAAAGTCGTCTCCTTCACCAGCAAACACCTCCTGTGTATCAGGGCCAGTCATAATAAAGTCCTTGCCGCGCCCGCCAAAGCCTAACACCACACCAGAGCCCATGCTGATAACATCATTACCCTCCTCACCAAACAAGAAGTCATCGCCACCTAAATTAGTGATAATGTCATCGCCGTCGCCGCCATGTACTTTATCGGCTTCGTATCCGCCATCCAAACGGTCATTACCGCCATCGCCCCATAAGGTATCGATGCCCAAGCCGCCAATTAACGTGTCCGCTTCTTCTGAACCGCCCAATACCACATGCGCACCACCGTTGTATTGCAGGAAGTCATCATCACCGTCACCATCCACATCACGACGAATAAATAGTGGTTTGATGATGTTAAGGATTGGGTTAGCATGTGTTGGATCGTCGCCCACTTGAACAGATTTGACGATTTCCAAAATATGATCTGGGGTATTGAACAAATCGCCTGGTAAGTGCGCTTGGCCTGGTTGACCTAAGTCAGTATTGCGCATCACCAATGCGGCAAAGCTGTTCGCTTCAAGCTGATTAAGCAGGTTCATACCCTGTGTACGGCTTAGGTAGTAGAAACGGTCGCCATTTTGCAAGTTTTCTAATTGTGATTCAAACACAAAATTAAACGTTGCACCTAACATGCCGCCAAACTCTTGTTTTTCTTCGGCTAAACCACCAATCCAGAAGTCTACATTATTCAAGCCGCCTAAACTGCCACCAGCATAAGCACCAGTAGCATTCAAGAAGTCTAGGCGATCCGCAGGCTCACCCACGCCGCCAGTTACTAATAATAAGGCAGCCTCACGTTTAGCCTCCAATGTTGTGGCTAAGGTAATGCTTTCATGTGTACCGTAAGCCGCAATAAAGTTAACCACAGACAATGGATTTTTAATGTGGGTAGCAAAATCAACCCAGCTGGAATAAGGCGTTAAGCGTGAATCACCCGTTGCCTCATAAAACTGTGCCCTGGCGTTATTTAACGATGGAACGCCGGTATCACGACCACGCGCAATATTCAACGCACCTAAGTCTAAAGGCAAACCCACCAGATTGTTACGCAATGCTTCGGTTAAAAATTCATCAATCTCATTGCCAACTTGCCTAGTCATACCACGAATAATTTGGCCAGCAGCTACTGAAGCTGAAACTGCACCGTTTTGATCAAATTCAACAGGGTTTAAGAAGGCTTCAATCAATCCAATTTGCTCGCCACCAACCACGCTGTTATCGGCATTAAAGCGATCAACCGTTTCTGTCAGCATAGAATGCCCAAAGCGGTAAACTACATGAGCAAACTCGGCCACAATCGCTGGGTCTAGGTCAGCCGAGGCGGAGAACACGAATGGGTCAATCGCGGGTTGTACTTTGCGGGCAAACTCTTCAAATACCAAATGTTGATATTGCATTTCAGTTACCCAACGACCTGCCTGGAATAAACGTTCACCATCCCAATTTAATGCGTCAATACCAGCTTGATCTGCAGGCACATCACCTAAAGTTGCTAAGTCAGTCAGCAACCATTCGTTAATAAACGCCAAATCACCACTATCTAAGATAGTATGTTTATATTCTTCTACCAAACGATTATGTTCAGCATGAAATACGGTATGCACCGTGGTTAAACCGATATTTTCATTACCGCGACCATCGCCTGTGATGTAATGGCGGTCGAGTAATTCATTATCGTAGGTACTGGCTAAGCCATCGTCTGCCGTGCTCTCTGCAGTGCTGATGACCCCATCACCGTCCAGATCAACGTCTGTATCAGCCACTTGAGCTATTTTTGCCGTTGTTGGATCACCATCATGGTCATAAAAACCAGGAGCCGCATGGTGGGCGATATCGTCGAGGAAAGCATGTCCAGTGCGCAAAGCGCCAACTGCACTAGGGCTTACTGGTGAGCCAGGTGTTCCGACGACCACAAGATCATCTGCAGTATTGGCAATACCGTCAGCACCCACACCTACAATTACTTGTGCATAGCCATTGGCAGCAGGAATAAATTTACCGTAAGGGTCAGTGCGCAACAGTGGCACGTTGCCGATGTCAAAATCGCTCAGTTCAATCCCAAGGTAGTCACGTGCCTGCGTCTTGATTTCAGCCCAATTAGCTATGCCGCCATTTGCACCATCTAACAAATGCCCAGTAGCGGCAGGTCTGCCGTCTGGATCAAGTTTATATTCCCGCAAAAATACTTGATGTGAAGCATGCGAAGTATAGGTCTGATTTTGGTCGATAAACGGTGTGGTGGTGTTTATTGTTTCGTGTGTCTGATCATCCGCAGTGCCCATGATGCCATCTGCACCAGCGGTTGTTACTGTTGCCGCACGGGTCAGTGCCATAAAGTTCGGGCCACCTGGCACATACAAGGGATCATCGGGTTGTAATGGAATATAAACTGTGCCATTGCCAGATTTAGGAATCAGGTCAAGGCCATGGTCAAAGAACTGACCAAACAATGTCATCCAACCGTTAAATGAGGGCGATAAGCCGATGTCAGGTGAAAGATTTTCAATAGTGATGCTACCATTTGCACTGATGTCTAAGCCTAATTCTGCGGCTTTTGCCAGCGGGTCAGCATCGCTTAAAATTAAAGCTGCATCGCCCAACGGGTCTGCAGAACCCGCCAGTTCTAAGGCCTTGAACAAAGCAGAAAAATTACCCAGCGTTTGGTCAGAAATCAAGTTGCTGATAATACGTGGGTCTGCATCGGCAACACTTTGATGCAAATTATAATCAGTGTTAGTAATTGTTGGTGCACCAGAACCAGGAGGGCCAAGTGGCATCACATCGCCATCCGCATCGTTCAAAAATTCAGGGGTTAACATACGCGGCATCACTTGATCTGCCGCGCCTAACAATTCCTGACCAGGCAGCAAACTATTGTAGCTGCCGTCTACTGTACGTAAGCCCGTAGGCATTAATGGGTTAATGGCAGTGCCATCTAGGTTTTTAAGCTCCCCAGTAGCAGCATGCTGCTCAGCCACCTTAATCTGCTCGAGGATTTTCACCAGATCGGCAGTGTTGACATAAAAATTTGTAGCCATGATAGTTCCCCTTACAAAGAGATTGTGAATTCCAAAAAAATTATTTAAATTTCAATTGTTAAATATCTAGTTCAGTAGATTTACATTCATTAACAATCGTGGAGGTATTTTGGACTTTTAAAAAAGTCCCGCAATCACATGTCTAGGTGGTAGAAAATATACGTAGTCCCAAAGTAGGGTTTGTACTTAGTGCAAAGGTAGGGTTTCTATGTAGTGACCAGAAGTGGTCGAATTGAATATGACAAAAACAAAAAGGCAAGCTTGAATAGGCTCGTATTGAATTGGCTAAAAAACTGTATAAAATAACTCTAACTAGCTTGTTTTAATTGATTATATTTAAAACAAGCTAGACTTTGGTAAAGTCAACTTTCAAAAAATCTATTTACACAAAGTCAACTAAGGCAAAGCCAACCAAATAATCAAATCGATAGAAAAATCCAGCGAACTCATGCATTGTATAAGTAATCGCTAAGTAAGCATTTGATAAAAGATTTTGACTCAATTTACCTATGGCTTGCGCGCGCTTGGTGACTTTGAGTTTTTCAAACACATGTTTCAGGTGGCTTTTCACCGTATTCTCGCTGATGTACAAAATCATAGCGATTTCTTTATCCGTTTTGCCTAAACGCACCCAATGCATAATTTCGGTTTCACGGCTACTCAGTTTAAAACAACCACTCAAACAATCGTCCGCACAATCAGCCAAGCAAGGCGTTTTAGCCACTTCTGGAGCGGGGGCTGGGATTACATGCTGAATCTTTCGCAACACATTATCAATGTGCGGCATAAGCAAGCCCATCACCGAATCGTGCGCCTTGATAACATTCTCTTTACTAAAAAACACATAAAGACAATTTTCACCGCTACGCACATCACTCACGCCATAAATCATCAACGAATTTAGCTCGCCTGGTAAGATGGGAAAATCTTCATGCAAGCAACTTGCGCTGTTGTATTCTTTAAGATGATCAATCACTAACCAGCGGCGATTGTTTTCCACCCACACTTTATGCAAACACTGCATAAAGTTATCCATTTTTTCAGGAGAGTCAAATAATGTCTTAGTGTTTATGCCTTCGATATTTGAGGCAACATCATACTTTAAATTGCGATTACTTTTATCCTGACTAAAGTCGCCCCAGCATGCCAGCATTACGTCATGCGGCAATACCTCAGTGACTCTAGTCTGTAGCCAGTTATAAAATTCAAGATGTTTTTGTATGGCATAAGAAGACCAAATGATGGAAAACAGTTTCTCTGAAAATTCCGCATTGTGAGGCATCTCACCGCCTCTACGCTCCTCACCCAAAGGTAAAGTGAACGCTAAAACTTG
>NZ_JABFRA010000057.1 GCF_013141425.1 Methylotenera sp.
AAAAAAGCACATTTTTTACTTATAAAAATACAAAGGAAAGTGTTAGAATACGCTCCGCAATTTGATGTAGACCTACTATCCGCCCGGGTGGTGAAATTGGTAGACACAAGAGACTTAAAATCTCTCGCCTTATGGGTGTGCCGGTTCGACTCCGGCTCCGGGCACCAAATAATCAAGATAAATATTTCAATATACTTTATATATTGCGTATGCAAAATTAGTTATATGTATACAAATTAGCAACTTGCATATTTAGCATTCCGAATAAATCCACCCAGTAATGTTTAATGCGAGTTTCGTCTTCTGTTAAATAGCATCATTCTATAAGTTATTCATTTCCTTGCCTGAACATAATTGATTAGTCGCATGACTAGATTGATGGTGAACATTCCCTAATAATTTGCAGTATAAATTTTAAATTCGTTTTAATTATATTTAAATACTTACAAGTTATTTTTAGTTATAAATCTAAGCTGGTATAATGCTTTCTTTGCTTCATGCGCTCGCTAATTCAAAGGAACATTCATGACAAACTGGTATCAAGATAACGCAAATTCTATCGGCAAAACTCCATTAATTAAACTTAATCGAATCACAGATGACGCGGGCGCTATTGTGCTTGCAAAAATTGAAGGTCGAAATCCAGCCTATTCAGTTAAGTGTCGGATTGGTGCGGCGATGATTTGGGATGCCGAACAGCGTGGTTTATTGGGTAAAGGTAAAGAAATTATTGAGCCTACAAGTGGCAATACTGGTATTGCGCTTGCGTTTGTTGCGGCGGCAAGAGGTATTCCACTTACGTTAACTATGCCAGAAACTATGAGTATCGAACGCCGAAAATTGTTAGTTGCTTATGGCGCGAAATTAGTACTAACCGAAGGTGCTAAAGGCATGAGCGGAGCAATTGCCAAAGCCGAGGAAATTGCTGCTTCAGACCCAAATCGTTATGTACTTTTGCAACAGTTTAAAAATCCAGCCAATCCAGCTATTCACGAAAAAACGACTGGTCCAGAAATTTGGGAGGATACCGATGGCAGCATTGATATATTGGTTTCTGGTGTCGGTACAGGTGGCACGATTACTGGCGTTAGTCGTTATATCAAGAATACTAAAGGTAAGAAAATTATCTCTGTAGCTGTTGAGCCTGCGGCAAGCCCAGTATTGACACAGAAGCGTACAGGTCAAGAAATCAAGCCTGCGCTACATAAAATACAAGGTATTGGCGCTGGTTTTGTGCCTGAAATTCTTGATCTTTCTTTGGTTGATGATATAGAGCAAGTTAGCAATGAAGAAGCTGTTCTATACGCGCAACGCCTTGCACGTGAAGAGGGAATTCTATCCGGAATATCTTGTGGTGCGGCGGCAGCTGTGGCTGTTCGCTATGCGAAACGTCCTGAAAATGCAGGGAAAACGATTGTCGTTATTCTGCCAGATTCAGGTGAGCGCTATTTGAGTTCTATCTTGTTTGATGGCTTGTTTGATGCGCAAGGAATTGCGGTTTAATTAAGTTGTTTAAATTGGGTAGAGCTGGTATAAAAAATTAAATTACTTGAGATTCAAAATAATGTATGACTTAAAGTTAGAATCTGATGAAGTTGAGGAAAGTAATCCATTTCCGAAAATCCCGCAAAAAGTCAGCACCAATTAATTCTAGATTTATATCTGATGCCAAGCTGATATTGATTATTCTTGGCATCAAGTAGTTTGTATTGATCTCTTGAAGTCTCACCTAAAGTTTAACTTACTAATTGTGATTAAACCTGCCTAATTTAAAGCCATTTTATTTTTAAACGACTTTCTCAAATTGCCATTTTCACCTATAGTTTTACGCTAAAAATAGAAAGCATTATATGAGCGTTGAACTTGTATTCATTTTTATATTGCTAGGCGCTTTTGTCGGCGTTATGGCAGGTTTGCTGGGTATTGGTGGCGGTGGTATTCTCGTTCCAATATTGACTTCGATATTCATTTATCAAGGGGTGCCGAAAGATCACGTTGTACACCTTGCTTTGGGTACTTCAATGGCTTGTATTGCGGTGACTTCGTTTGCAAGCATGCGTGCGCACCATGCCAATGGTGTGGTTATCTGGGCGTTGGCTAAAGTAATGGCGCTTGGCATGATTGTCGGTACTTTCTCCGCGACTTTTCTGGCGGCGTATCTTAGTTCTAAGGCTTTGGCTGTATTTTTTACTATTTTTATGGCCTATGTATCCTATCAAATGTTTCGTAATGGAGTTGTGCGTCAGGTACACGTTCAGCCAAGTAATGCTGAGCTGAGGTTGGTAACGTTTGGCATTGGTGCGATCTCTGCCTTAGTTTCTATTGGCGGCGGGTCGCTAACCGTTCCTTATTTAACTTGGCGCAGTACCGATATCAAACGAGCGATTGGTACGTCTGCTGTATTAGGCTTTCCGATTGCAATAGCAGGTACTTTAGGTTATTTAATTAATGGGTTGCTCAGTGAAGCTTTAGTTGAGGCTAAATTAGCGCACACCATAGGCTATGTGTATTGGCCAGCAGCCCTGTTGGTTTCAATTCCAAGTTATTTTACTGCGCCAACAGGTGCTCGATTAACACAACGCTTACCCGTTAAAACTTTGAAGAAATTGTTTGGTGTATTGCTCATGCTGTTAAGCTTAAAGATGTTGTTTTCAATTTAGATGGCATTTTAAAGCCAGTTAACTTAGATGGCGGCTGAGTTTATTGCGATAACTGCAGGGTGACTAGAGCGGCGCTCAAGTGAAATTGCGTAAAATCGCTCAAGTATTTCGTTTGTCTGGCCAATTGAAACTACGCCATGCTGATGTATGACTTCATCGGCTATCATGCTTGGTGCAGTAAAAATGCCGATGCCGGCTTGACCAAAGGCCTTCATTAGCGCACTATCATCAAACTCCCCAACCACGCGTGGACGTAATCGCTGGGTATCAAGCCAGCGCGTGAGACGGCCCCGCATTGCTGTGTCAATATTTGGTACAAGTAGTGGCGCATGATTCAGATTGGCAGGAAAATCTTCTCCATGTCGTGCTGCAAGCGCAGGTGTAGCAAAAAAGCTTACGCCACATTCGATTAATTTGTGACTATAGCCTTTGATGCTGATGTCGGGTGGCATGGGGCGGTCTGACAAGACAATATCTAAACGATGTATTACTAAGTCAGCCAGCAAGCGCTCAAGTTTATCTTCTTTACAAATGATTTTCACAGGCTCCGCAAGTGACATGGCGGGCGCTAGCAGCTTGTAAACAATCGACTTTGACATTACGTCTGCCACACCAACACGCAACGATGTTGGCAGCTTGGTCGTGCCACCACTTAACGCTTGTTCTAATTCTGCGCCAATTTCAAAAATTTCTTCAGCGTAAGAAAGTGCCAACCTGCCAGAATCGGTTAATTCAAGGCCACGCCCGACGCGGCGAAATAATGTGGTTTTTAAAGAGTTTTCTAGTAAACCAATTTGGCCGCTAAGAGTTTGGGGTGCTAGGTCCAGTTGCTCACTAGCACGCGCAATGCTGCCAGATCGAGCAACCCGCCAGAAATAATGCAGTTGTTTGTAGTTTAGCATTTGTTAGCAATCATCCTTTTTTTACGATTAATTAATCAGTATATTACCTATTTTTATGAGGTATTGATTCTATTATGATGTGTTTTAATTAAATAAGTCTATTGCTAGGCGTGAATACCTAACTAGATTATTATTTGCATTCATTTCGGCATGAGCTAACCGAAATAATATTTTTAGGCTCGTATTTCACTTTATGGAGTTTGTAATGAAACGTATTCTTTATTTCCTCGCCACCAATATCGCCATTATGTTGGTGTTATCAGTCACCATGCGCTTATTAGGTGTAGAACCTTATTTGAATGCCAATGGCCTGGACCTTAAAAATCTGCTTGCCTTTGCCGCAATCATGGGCTTTGGCGGTTCGTTTATTTCCCTCGCGATGTCTAAATGGTCAGCCAAACGCATGTCTGGCGCAGTGGTGATTGAAGAAGCAAAAACGCCAACAGAAGTTTGGTTACTTAAAACAGTACGCGCGCAGGCCGATATGGTGGGCATTAAAATGCCTGAAGTTGCAGTATTTGATTCGCCCGAAGTGAATGCATTTGCAACGGGCATGACCAAAAACAGCTCGCTGGTTGCAGTCTCAACTGGCCTGCTCAATAAAATGAGCAAAGATGAAGCTGAAGCAGTGCTAGCGCATGAGATATCACATATTTCAAATGGTGACATGGTCACCCTTACCTTAATTCAGGGGGTGGTGAATACGTTCGTAATGTTCCTCTCGCGTGTGATTGGTTATGCCGTAGATAAAATTGTGTTCAAAACAGAAAAAGGCACAGGACCTGCATTTTTTATCACCATGTTGATTGCGCAATTTGTCTTAGGTATTTTGGCTTCCATCATCGTTATGTGGTTCTCACGTCAACGTGAATTCCGTGCAGATGCAGGTGCAGCGAAATTATCCAGCGCCAAGAAAATGATTGCAGCACTCGAGCGTCTAAAAGCGGAGCATGAACCTTCAGCATTACCTGAGCAAATGGCCGCTTCTGGCATATCAGGCGGCGGTGCAAGTGGTCTTAAAAAACTATTTACTACACACCCGAGTTTAGAAGAGCGTATTCTGGCTTTGCGTAGTACTTCATAAAAAATATAAAAATAGAGAGAAAAATGAAAATGAGGCGTATTGAGTTGTTTTTAGAACACTTTATGTTTGGAAGTCGTTGGCTATTAGTGCCGTTCTACCTTGGTTTAATTGCGGGCATTTCCTTGTTGTTGGTGAAATTTTCAAAAGCGTTTGTAACTTTAATTCCTGTGGTTTTTAATGGCGATGGCGGCGCTGCGTTACTGGGGATTCTCACCTTAGTTGACATTACCTTGGTGGCTAACTTACTGCTGATTATCATCTTTGCCGGCTATGAAAATTTTGTTTCTAAAATTGATACTGGCGATAACGAAGACCGCCCTGAGTGGATGGGTCATGTTGGATTCTCAGACTTAAAACTCAAACTAATCGGTTCTATCGTAGCGATTTCAGGTATTGAATTGCTTAAATACTTTATCAACGTAAAAGAAGTGTTAGCAGAGCCAAATGGTAATTATCAGCTTGCTTGGTTAGTCGGCATTCACTTAACACTGGTATTTTCTGGCGTGATGTTTGCACTCATGGACAGAATTGCAGCTGGCAACCACGGCGGAAAAGTTAAATAGGCTTACTGACTATGTTAAGTGCCAAACCTACATTTAGTCGTCGAATCGTGCCTTGGCTGGCATTGGGTGGCTTAGTAGCGCTGGCATTTATAGTAGTGGCGCCGTTTCTTGCACCAATCGCTTGGGCGGGCGTTTTAGCTTATGCCACCTGGCCTTTGGCAGAGCGTATTCGTTGCTGGTGTAACAATAAAGATACGCTAGCAGCTAGTTTAGCCACCACCTTATTAGCGCTCACACTATTTTTACCATTAATTTGGTTAATTTGGCTGGCACAGCAAGAGCTTGGTCATTTGTATCCTGCGCTTCAGGCATTTTTTGCTAATCCGCCACCCGTGCCAGATACATTACGCAACATCCCTTGGCTGGGCGATTGGCTGATGCATCAGCAAGCGAGTTTGATTGCTAATCCCCAAGGCGCTTCATCTGTCATTAAAGCTTGGCTTGCCGCTCACACAGCAGACTTAAGTACGTTAGCGGGCGGCTTAGGTAAAAGTTTTGCAAAAATGATATTTGTTGTTGTGATTTTATTTTTCTTCTTTCGCGATGGCACACGCATTATTCGCGAGTTACGTCACGTATTAGAACGATTTATTGGCACCCATGTTCACGACTACCTTCACGCGGCAGGCACTACAACCCGCGCCGTGGTATATGGCATATTACTCACCGCTTTAGTGCAGGGCGTAGTGGCTGCACTGGGATACTGGGTAGCTGGCTTATCATCGCCAGTGATGTTTGGCGTACTCACCATGATACTAGCGCTAATTCCATTTGGCACGCCCTTAGCATGGGGCTCAGCAGGACTAGTCTTATTGTTACAAGGTGAAACAGGCGCAGCCATTGGCGTATGGATTTGGGGCGCAGCCATTGTGAGCCAGCTCGACAATGTACTTAGGCCTTTATTCATTAGCAGCATTAGCCCGATTCCATTTCTGTTAGTGCTGTTTGGCGTGCTTGGAGGGTTGCTGGCTTTTGGCTTAGTAGGGTTATTTATCGGGCCAATTGTGCTTTCCGTTGTATGGGCAGTTTGGCGTGAATGGACCGCGCACTTGGATGAAGAGGCCAGCGACAATATGGCAGCAAAGAACGAACTAGTAACAAACGAATAAATAACGAATAAATACAGAAAGAAATACAAAATGGGTGAAATGCAAACAATTGGCACTTGGTGGATGTGGTCTGGCTTTGGCTTATTTGTTGTAGCCATGTTATCTATCGACATGTTCGCGCTAGGGCGCAAGGGCGCACATAAAGTCAGCGCTAAAGAAGCACTCGTTTGGTCACTGATTTGGTTCTCTCTCGCGCTATTGTTTGGTGGCGCACTGTGGGCGTGGCTAGATCATACTTCTGGTCGAGCGATAGCGGATGCCAAAACCATGGAATACCTCACAGGTTATTTGCTAGAAAAAACACTGGCGATGGATAATATATTCGTGTTTGTTATGCTGTTTACTTATTTTGCCGTGCCCATTGAATATCAAAAGCGCGTGCTGGTTTACGGCGTGTTAGGTGCTATTGTACTTCGAGCCTTAATGATATTACTTGGCGCATGGCTGATTGCTGAGTTCCACTGGGTGCTTTATGTATTCGGTGCATTTTTACTGATAACAGGCATCAAGATGTTTCTTTTTGCAGAACATGAACCTGACTTAACAAATAATCCTTTATTGCGTTGGCTTCGCAGTCATATACGTATCACCAATGATTACCATGGTGATAAATTCTGGATTGTCGACAAAGGCGTGCGTTGGTTTACGCCAATGTTTTTGGTATTAGTGCTGGTTGAGTTCTCGGACGTAATTTTTGCAATGGATAGCATTCCTGCAATTTATGCAATTACCGATGACCCATTCATCGTATTTACCTCGAATATTTTTGCTATTCTTGGTTTGCGTGCTTTGTACTTTTTGCTGGCAGACATGGCTGATCGTTTTCATTTACTAAAATACGGTTTGGCAGTTGTCTTGATATTTATCGGTAGCAAAATGCTAATTGTCGAGTGGTTTAAAATTCCCGTTGTGGTGTCGTTAGCCGTTGTGGTTGCTGTGCTTGGCACTAGTATATTATTAAGCCTGCTTGCCAGTAGAACAAAGTCCAGTCAGTAATGTAAATCTGAGTTTAATGCTTATGGAGGATCGTTCAAACTAGCGTATGATTGAGTTATCGCAAGAGCGCTTTGCAGCTAATTGATATCATTCACTTTAGCATTAGTAACGGAGATTGACTCATGACTACCAGGCAAGCGATTAAGCCATTATCTGCGCTAGAACTCGGTAATATTCATCAATATTGGAGCGCTTGCAATTACCTGTCTGCCGGCATGATTTATTTGCGTAGCAATCCTTTGCTAAAAGAGCCACTTAAACCTGAACACATTAAGCAACGCTTATTAGGACACTGGGGCTCCAGCCCAGGCCTGAGTTTTGCCTATGTGCACATGAATCGACTAATCAAGAAGTTTGATTTGAATGCGATATTTCTTGCAGGCCCTGGCCACGGTGCGCCAGGGGTGCTTGGCCCAACTTACCTTGAAGGTACCTACAGTGAGGTTTACCCAAATAAGGGAGAGGATGAAGAGGGCTTACGCCAGTTCTTTAAAGAGTTTTCATTTCCGGGTGGCATTGGCAGTCACTGCACGCCCGAAATGCCTGGCTCGATTCACGAAGGTGGCGAACTCGGTTACAGTATTTCGCATGCTTTTGGCGCCGCTTATGACAACCCCGATTTATTGGTAACAGTAATGGTGGGCGATGGCGAATCTGAAACTGGTCCGCTCGCAACTTCTTGGCATTCCAACAAGTTTTTAAACCCGATTCGTGATGGTGCCGTGCTGCCAATATTGCATTTGAACGGCTATAAAATTAACAATCCAACACTGCTTTCGCGCATTTCGCATGTGGAGTTAGAAAGTTTGTTTATTGGCTATGGCTGGAAGCCTTACTTTGTTGAGGGCGTTGAGCCTGAGCTGATGCATCAAACCATGGCGGCTACCCTAGAAAAATGCGTCACTGAGATTAAGCATATACAAAAAGAAGCGCGTGAAACTGGTAAGCCAATTCGGCCACAGTGGCCGATGATCGTATTGCGCAGCCCGAAAGGCTGGACAGGCCCGAAAGAAGTAGATGGACATAAAATAGAGGGTTTTTGGCGCGCACATCAAGTACCAATGAGCAACATTAAAGATAATCCGGCACATTTAAAAAAATTAGAAGCTTGGCTGCGTAGTTATCAGCCGGAAAAATTGTTTGATGAAGCAGGTAAGTTTCTGCCTGAGCTAAAAGCTCTCGCGCCAGTGGGTAATCGTCGGATGAGTGCTAATCCACATGCCAATGGCGGTTTGTTGCGCAAAGCTTTGCGTATGCCAGATTTTCAGGACCATGCACTTGCTTTAGAGTCGCCTGGAAAAATCACTTCGCCCAATACCAAGCCTTTGGGCAAGTTTTTGCGCGACATTATGCGCTTGAATATGCAGAATTTCCGTGTGTTTGGGCCAGATGAAAACAGCTCAAATAAGCTTGACGATATTTACGAAGTCAGCAAAAAAACCTGGCTGGCTGATTATTTACCAGAAGATGCCGATGGCGGTGAATTGTCGCCAGATGGGCGTGTGATGGAGATGCTTTCTGAGCACACGGTGGAAGGCTGGCTAGAAGGCTACTTGCTCACTGGTAGGCATGGCTTTTTCTCAACTTATGAATCGTTTGTACATGTCATTGATTCCATGTTCAATCAGCACGCCAAATGGCTTGCCATGTCTAAGGCGGTGCCATGGCGCGCGGCAGTTTCTTCGCTTAACTTATTAATTACGTCTACCGTCTGGCGGCAAGATCACAATGGCTTTACCCATCAGGACCCGGGTTTTCTTGATATCGTGGTGAATAAAAGCCCAGAGGTGACGCGAATCTATTTGCCACCCGATGTGAATTGTTTGCTCACAGTGGCGAATCATTGCCTGAATAGTACCGATTACATTAACGTCATTGTTTGCGACAAGCAAAAGCATTTGCAGTATCTCGACATGACGTCGGCGATTCAGCACTGCACGAAAGGCCTTGGTATTTGGGAGTGGGCCAGCAGTGATGCGGATGAAGAGCCTGATTTGGTAATGGCTTGTGCGGGCGACATTCCCACAAAAGAGGCCTTGGCTGCGACCGTATTACTGCGTGAGCATTTTCCGCAACTTAAAATTCGCTTTATCAATGTGGTGGATTTATACAAATTGACGCCAAAAAATGAGCACCCGCATGGACTTTCTGACCGCGAATTTGACAGTTTATTTACTGTAGATAAACCGATTATTTTTAATTTTCATGGCTATCCCTATTTGATTCACCGCCTTACTTATCGCCGAACAAACCATGATAATTTGCATGTGCGTGGCTATAAAGAAAAAGGCAGTATCAACACGCCGCTCGAATTGGCTATTCAAAATGAAATTGACCGTTTTAGTCTGGCAATCGATGCCATTAACCGCATTCCAAGTTTGCAAACAATCGGTGCGCATGTGCAGGAGAGACTGCGTAATAGACAGATAGAATGCCGCAATTACGCCTATGAATACGGTGTAGATTTACCCGAGGAAGATAATTGGACATGGCCGGGTTAGCGAATGCTAAAAGTAACAAGCCGATAAGCTTACTGACCATTAACAGCGGATCCTCCAGCCTGAAAGCCAGTTTATTCTTGACGACGGGCGAACGAATAAACTTTCGTTACGAACATATCGGGCAGGACCATTTTCAAAATCACGCGATAGCATTTAACGCTTTGTTGTTCGATTTAGGCAAGGCCAAGCCGGATGCAATTGGCCATCGATTTGTACACGGTGGCGAGGCGACGGATGCTGTGCGATTGATTGATGCCGCTGAACGAGCACGACTGGAAAGTCTTACGCCACTGGCGCCATTGCACATGCCTAGTAATTTACTAGGGGTTGATTTATGTGCCAAGCAATTTGGTGGTCGGCAGTTTGCCTGTTTTGACACTGCGTTTCATTCCACCTTACCAGAACTTGCTTACCGCTTGCCGATTCCGCAAGCGCTAAAACTTCGTCGATATGGTTTTCATGGCATCAACTATGCACATGTTGCTCGCCAACTGCCTTTGTTATTGGGTAGCGTTGCACAGGGGCGAGTTGTTGTGGCTCATCTTGGTAATGGGGCGAGTCTTTGTCTGCTAGAAAAGCTATGCTCGGTTGACACCAGCATGGGGTTTACGCCCGCGGGTGGTATACCAATGGCCACGCGCAGTGGTGATTTAGATCCAGGCGTGATACTGACGCTTGCAAAACGCTACGACAATGCCGAATTATCAAATCTAATCTATCAGCAAATGGGTTTGTTAGCGTTGTCCGATGGCGAAAGTAGCGATATGGCTGCCTTGGTGAATAGTAAGAGCAAAGCGGCAAAATTTGCTGTGGATTTTTTTGCGCAGCAGATACGCGCTTGCATTGGGGCGTATGCGGCAAAGTCTGGCGGCATCGATGCGCTGGTGTTTACTGGTGGCATCGGTGAGCATTGCGCGCAAGTGCGTGCTTTGGTTTGCGAACCCTTAGGGTTTCTTGGCTTTAATTTAAATGAAGTAGCGAATCGGTCAAACTTAGCTAAATTAAACAATCAAGTATCCAAGCCAATTTTAATTGTTCCAGCCGATGAAGAAGCTGAAATTGCACAGTTGGTGCGCGATCTCATTCAGTAATCCATCTGAGCTATGTGTTAGTCGGCGTAGTAACGCCTAAATTCAAACAGAACAACAAGCTAAATGGGTATGCCCTGCGAGGCGCATGGATATTGGCTTGTAGGGCAGGTGTTTTATGTCATTTTAAATGCAATTATAGGTGTGTATTTTCTCTTTTTAGCCTGAACGAAATGTGAATTCAGACGGCCTTATCTGGTGTAATATTTAATTTTGAATTAGAACTTTGAAATAAAACGTTGCACCTAGTCCTATTTTGATTCGCTTAGCCTGACCTAGATTATCTGTTGATTATTTAGTGTTATTAAAGGAGAACGGCATGAAACCAATCACGCATGTAGTCGCGGGTACGGATTTTTCTGCGGAGGCTGAGGTTACGCTACAACGCGCCGCATTTATTTGCCAGCAACTGGGTGCCGAGTTACATATTATGCATGTGGTGCATCCCTTGGAACTCTATGTCGGCTCAGAACTCTCGTTCAGTTTTCAAACGCATTATCAGCAGGCACAGCAGGAGCTGATTAAAACCCAGCTAGAAAAAGTAGTTTCAAACTTACACGAACAATTTCAAATTATGATTCATGAAGAAACGCGAATTGGGCGTGCGCATACTGAAATTAATAAATATGCGCTTGCCGTATCGGCAGGCTTAATTGTTACTGGTGCACAGGGCGAACATTATTTGTTTGAAAAATTATTGGGCTCAACTACATCGCGCTTGCTACGCATCTCAGAATGCCCAATATTGATTGTTAAAAATAAACAGGCAAAAGTTAATGCTTATCAACAGGTAATTGCGGCGGTAAATTTTTCTTTAGGCGCTGCAAAAGTCGCGAAACTCGCGCATGTTATGGCGCCGGAAGCACATATTGAAGCCTTGCTGATTTTTGATACCAACCAGGAAGCCCATATGTACAAGGCGGGCATGAATGAAACTTTGCTGGATAAATACCGCAAACAGGCGATGATTGATGCGGATGCCAGACTGGAAGCAATTGTTACTGAGTCTGCCCTCGGCGAACGCGCCTCCAGAAAAATTTTGGCTGGATATCCGCCCGAAGCGATCTGTCAGCGTGCCAAAGCAAAAGACGCTGATTTGATTGCAATTGGCAAACATGAAAAAAGTAATATCGAAGACTTTTTGCTGGGCAGCGTGAGTAAAGGCGTGGCCTATGCGGCGGAGTGTGATGTGCTAATCAGCAATTAAAAGTAGCAGGCTTGTTATGGTTGGCCAAAGCTAACAAATGCTTAGTGAAGCATGGCTTCTTCAAAAAACTTGGCTTGGTTTTTACCGCTCTTTTTGGCTTGATACATGGCCATGTCGGCATTAATGACTAATAATTTTTCATCTTTGCCGTGTTGCGGGTAAATGGCAATGCCGATACTGCAAGTCACGTGTAGATGCGTTTTCGCTACTTTAATTGGCTGTGCAACCGATTCAATAATTTTATGCGCAACGGCAATCACATCTTCTTCATGGTCGATAATCGGCAACAAAATCACAAATTCATCGCCGCCCATGCGTGCGACGGTATCTGACTCACGTACACAAGAAACTAATTGGCGAGAAACCTTTTTTAAAACAATGTCACCTGTTTCGTGCCCGTACAAGTCATTGATTTCTTTAAATAAATCCAAGTCAATAAACATAACCGCCAGCATTTTCTTTTCGCGCTTGGCATAAGATAAAGCTAATTTCAGCCTGTCGTTAAACAGTGTGCGGTTCGGCACATTGGAGAGTGCATCAAAGTGGGCAAGATTTTCTAGTCGCGTTTCTAATGCTTTGCGTGCGGTGATGTCGGTATGGGTGCCCACCATGCGTATTGGTTTTCCGTGTTTATCGCGTTTAACAATCATGCCCCGCGAAAGTACCCATTTGATACTTTTGTCTTTACAGATTACGCGGTGTTCATGCATATATTTTTCAGCTTTACCTGATAAATAATCATTCACCGCTTTGTTCATAGAAGCCGCATCATCTGGGTGTATACGGTTATTCCATTCTTTAATACTGGTATTAATATCAACGTCATTGAAGCCAAACATTTCTTTGTATTGTGTAGAAAAATTAGCAATGTCGTTACCAATGTCCCAGTCCCAAACACCATCTCCCGCGCCTTCAAGCGCAAACTTCCAAAGTTCTTCGCTCTTTTTCAATTTAACATAGTAAATACCAACCGCTACCAGCGGTATCAGTATGATTAGCAATGCAACATTTAGCGGTATCGATTGGGTGTAATCCATTGTTTGAGAGATGATTTATTTTTAGTTATTTAAATACTATATCGATGATTAAGTCGATGAATTGAAGTGTTCTTATACTTATTTATTTCCCTGAATAAGTTTTATGTCGTCAATAATTTGTTGCGAGTGACTAGAAGTATCTACACTTTTATAGATTTTAGCAACTTTACTCGCGGGGCTAATTAAAAAAGTATAGCGCTTGCTCACCTTTACGAAGTAGAAATCAGTCAGTGCGTTGTAACTGCGTGCAACTTTTCCATCATAATCAGACAAAAGCGGGAAGGATAATTTGTTTTTTTGGCAAAGCTAGCATGCGATTCATTGTCATCTACACTAACGCCCAGCACGGTTGCGCCGATTTTTTCAAATTGTGAGATATTGTCTCTAAAGTTGCAGGCCTCTTTGGTGCAGATAGGGGTGTTATCTTTAGGGTAAAAATACAGCACGAGATATTTACCAGCGTAATCTGATAAGTAATGTGTTTTACCTTGTGCATCATTCAGGCTGAAACTAGGGGCATCATCCCCAATTCTTAGTTGGCTGGAGGGTGACGAATAGTTACGGTAGCCTAAAAAAGCCAGTAGTAAAACCGAAATATAGAAGAATAGTTTAAGAGTCATAAATTTGCTGTAAACAGGATAGCCGTTTGGCATGAAATAAATAGAAGTTATGGTAACACTAATACGAGATGCATTGAAATGTGAGAAAATAGCCAACCATTCAAAAATGCCCCCGTAGCTCAGTGGATAGAGCATCCCCCTCCTAAGGGGAGGGTCACACGTTCGATTCGTGTCGGGGGTACCACCTTGTATAAAGCTTAGCACTTGTTTCACGTAGCTTTAATTCAGTTTATACACCTTAAAAACTATCACTTAGGCATTAAATTTAATTAGTAATATCTCACTAATTAACTGCTTATTATAATAATATCCATTCATCGTAATGATTTCATTACAATTTTTTTATTAAAGGAGAATGACATGTCTGCACATACTTATAAACTCATTGAACTCGTTGGAACATCTACCGTTGGCACGGATGATGCCATTCGCAACGCCATTGCCAAGGCGGCTTTAACAGTTAAACATTTGGATTGGTTTGAAGTACTTGAGTCAAGAGGGCATATCGTGAATGGTCAAATTGCGCATTTTCAGGTCACCATCAAAGTGGGATTTAGAATTGAAGACTAAATAATGATTCATGGCTCCAGTTCATTGCAAATCCCTGCGTTAGCTGATGGTGATACGCAGGCCTGGGTAGATTCGCTAACCAAACATTTTTCAGCACCTGACGTCGAGTTAATTCGCCAGGCGTGTGAGCTTGCGGCGCTGGCCTATGCTCCGCAATCGGAATCTACAGGAGCACCTTTGTTACAACATGCAACAAGTACCGCGGCCATCTTGCTTAGCTTGAATATGGATGCTGAGACGATTGCAGCCGCGATTTTGTATGCAACACCTCAGTATATTGATAATTGGCAAGAGTCTTTAAAAGCACGTTTTGGCAATAATATTGCCAGCTTGGTCGCAGGTATTTTGCGAATAGAGCAAGTGCAAGCTTTTGGGGAGTTTGAAAAACTACACTTGCAAGAGAAGGAAAGTGGCAATCAAGGCCAGCATATTGAAAGCCTGCGAAAAATGTTGTTAGCCATGGTGCAAGATATTCGTGTGGTACTTATTAAGTTGGCAGAGCGTACTCAAACGCTCCGTAATTTAGCTAGTGCCAGTACGGAACTACAAAAGCAGGTAGCGCATGGTATTCAGGGCATCTTTGCGCCACTCGCAAATCGCCTAGGGGTTTGGCAACTCAAGTGGGAGATGGAAGATTTATCATTACGCTATTTAGAACCTCAGCTATATAAAGAGGTGGCCAAATTATTGGACGCACGCCGTATCGACCGTGAGCAATATATTTCCCAAGTTGAAGTCATACTTAAACAGAAGTTATCACAGGCAAACATTCAGGCTGAGGTTTCAGGCCGTCCCAAGCATATCTACAGCATTATCAACAAAATGCGCCGTAAGCAACTCGATTTTGAGCAGCTATATGATGTGCGTGCAGTTCGGATTTTGGTGAATGATGTTAAGGATTGTTATGAGGTGCTCAGTTTGGTGCAAACACTGTGGCAGCCTATCTCAGGAGAGTTTGATGATTATATAGCGCGACCTAAAAGTAACAATTATCGCTCATTGCATACTGCCGTAACTGGCCCTGAAGGCTTGGCGCTGGAGGTGCAAATTCGCACTTTTGAAATGCATGAGTACTCTGAACTCGGTGTGGCTGCTCACTGGCGCTATAAAGAAGGTGGAAAATCGGATGTCGTCCTCGATGAGAAAATCGCTTGGTTACGCCAAATATTATCATGGAAAGAAGCCCCTACCGATAACGGTGATTTGCTCGAACAATTTAAGGCTGAATTGTTCCAAGATCATGTGTATGTATTTACACCGCAGGGGCAGGTGATTGATTTGCCAAAGGATGCTACGCCCATAGATTATGCCTACACACTACACACGGATCTAGGTCACAGGACGCGTGGAGCTAAGGTTGATGGCCACATTGTGCCGCTTAATTACAAGCTACAGAATGCGCAGCGTATTGAAATATTAACCAATAAACTTGGTGTACCTAGTCGTGATTGGCTTAGCCCAACTCTTGGCTATTTAAAAAGTGCAAGTGCACGCGCAAAGGTAAGGCACTGGTTTAAGCATCAAAATGCTCAAGAAAACATTGCGCTTGGCCGGACAAAGCTAGACCGAGAATTGCATCGAGCGAGTGCGGGCGCAGTGAATCAAGAAAAAATTGCCCACCAATTGCACTTTAATAAGCTGGACGATTTTTTAAACGCCATTGGCCGTGGCGATGTGAGCGAGTACCAAATTGCTAGTGCTGTCCATGCGTTAATTCAGCCAAAACCTTTAGAAAAGCTCAATCAACTTGCTAGCAGAAATACAAACACAAACAACTTGTTAACGGAAGTGATTGTGGCTGGTATAGGTAACTTGCAAACCAATATGGCAAGATGCTGCATGCCAGTTTCGCCTGATGCGATAATTGGCTATGTGACTTGCGACCGGGGGGTTACTATACATCGTCAGGCTTGTACTTTTATTAGAAGGCTACCAGTCGAACGTCAGGACCGCCTGCTAAATGCACAGTGGAAAGCCAGCTAAGTTAAAGATTTGCCGAGCTGGACTCGCTAATACAAAGTTGCTTGTGCTTATTTTTCAGCTTTGACTGCGGAGTTGTTCACAATTTTCGCTTTCGCTTTTAAGCTGTTCACTAACTGATCTAACTGCTGTCTCAGTAAAAAGTTATGTATTTCATCTTTGGCTGCTTCAAAGGTCGGCGCTTGTGCGGTGCGCGTGTCTTCAAGTTTAATGACATGCCAGCCAAATTCTGTTTGAATCGCGCTCGTGGTATAAGCGCCTTTATTTAATTTGGCCACGGCATCGCTAAATGGCTTGACCATTGTATTGGGTTGAAACCAACCTAAATCCCCGCCGCTTTCTTTGGACCCTGCATCCAGCGTTTTGTCTTTTGCAAGGCTGATAAAGTCAGTGCCCTTAGCTAACTGTTTAATAATCTCATTCGCCTCATTTTCAGTTTTTACCAGAATGTGACGTGCTTTGTAGTCCGTGCCTTTAAATAAGGATTTTTGTTGTTCATATTCCGCTTTTAGTGCCTGATCAGTAATCGGATTTTTCTTGATGTAATCTGATATAAAAGCATTCACGCGAAGCTCATGTAAGGTTAACTCTTCTTTTGCCAAAAAATCAGGCTTCTTATCCACTCCAGCTTTTTGAGCCTCTTGATCAAGCACTTCATTGGTAATTAACTTATCAATTATGCTGACTCGTGTATTTTCATCGATGGTTTTACCTGCTGCCGTTGCATCTTTGATAATGAAATCGACAAGAGACTGCTTAATCGGTTTGCCGTTCACGGTAGCAATGTCAGCAGCCTGAACATTAATGCTTAAGCAGGTTAATAATAGTGAGGTGATATAAGTTTTTTTCATGTTGAATCAATTCATATTTAAATGAGCATGAGTATGCTTTGGTCGTTTGGAGAGTGCAAAATTAGGCTAAATGTTAATTGGCGTTCTTGCCAATAGCTGTTAATTAACCGCAATTTTTAATGTTTTGCCCGCACTAAAGCTAGGTGCTTTGCGTGCTGCAATCTTGATTTCCTGACCTGTACGTGGATTGCGCGCAGTTCGTGCGGCACGATGCGTTAATTTAAATGTACCAAAACCAACAAGTGTCACGGCTTCGCCTTTTTTAAGTGCATTTGTGATGGTCGCTGTGGTGGCATCAACCGCTCTGGTTGCGGTGGCTTTTGTGAGCCCAGTGCTTGCTACAATTGCGTTGACTAATTCAGATTTATTCATTTTGTCTCCCAATTCAATTGACAAAAAATACCATTTATTTATCTGTTGTCCAATTGAGTGGAGCATAACTTACAGATAAATGCGAGTGGTCTTTCTTTTGAAAAATAACGCCTCCAAAGTGGAGGCAATGAGTCAAACTATAGCAAGCTATTTAAATGAATTTAAAGAATATAATGTTATATTCTTATACTTTTTTTGAATGTATTGTTGAAGTGCTTTTGTAAAATCAAAAATTTATGCATTGCTAACTTTCAGCTTTTAAACTTTGCCTTTTTTGGCATCTAATTCTTCCCATTTTGCCAGCAGACTTTCAAGCTGACGTTCAATTTCGATGATTCTCGTTTGTAAATTCTTAACAAGATTTGGCCGGCTTTTATAGAGCTCGCCATCAGTTAGTTGAATATTAATATTGGCTTGTTCTACCTCTAATTGCTCAATCTTAGCTGGAATTTCAGCCAATTCTTTTTCTTCTTTAAAACTGAGTTTAGTGACGGGTTTTGTTGGCGCAGCGTTACTGGATTTTGCGTTAGATTTGGTAGTTTGTACTTGTTGAGATTTTTTATCTTCTAAACGCTGTTGTGTAAAACGTTGCCAGTCGTCATAGCCGCCACCAAACTCGGTGAGAACACCATTGCCTTCAAACGCTATCACTTGGGTGACCGTGTTTTCTAAAAAGGCCCGATCGTGGCTAACTAAGAACAGTGTGCCAGTAAACTCTTGTAACAAGCTCTCCAGTAATTCTAGCGTGTCAATGTCTAAGTCATTGGTTGGCTCATCCAGCACTAACACATTGGCAGGACGGGCAAAAAGTCTCGCTAATAACAAGCGATTACGCTCGCCGCCAGAGAGCGATTTAACGGGGGAGCGAGAGCGCTGGGGCGGGAATAAGAAATCTTCTAAATAGCTAATGACATGTTTGCGTTCATTGCCGATTTCTACAAAGTCAGAACCTGGGCTGATGGTGTCAGCCAGTGTGGCTTCTTCATCAAGTTGTTCACGCATTTGGTCAAAGTAAGCCACATTGATTTTTGTGCCGCGTTCTACCTTGCCGCTGTCAGCTTCAATATCACCTAGTATGAGTTTGAGTAAAGTTGTTTTGCCAATACCATTTGGGCCCAGTAGACCGATTTTATCACCACGTAAAATACGCGTGCTGAAGTTCTTAATCAGCACTCTGTCGCCATAGGCTTTGGTAACGTTTTCAAGCTCTGCAACAAGCTTGCCGCTACGTTCGCCAGCATCTACATTCAGCTTAACATTGCCTTGGCGTTCGCGACGTGCTGCACGTTCTAAGCGCAACGCTTCGAGTCTGCGCACACGGCCTTCGTTACGTGTTCGACGCGCTTTAATGCCTTGCCTTATCCAAACTTCTTCTTGCGCCAAAATCTTATCAAACTTAGCTGCATGCGTTTCTTCAACTACAATTAACTCTTCTTTTTTAATTTGGTAGTCGGCAAAATTACCTACAAAGTCTGTAAGAATTCCGCGGTCTAATTCGGTAATACGCGTCGCAAGTCTATTCAAAAAACGGCGGTCATGGGTAATGAAAAGCACACAGCCGTTAAAGCTTAATAACAGTTCTTCTAGCCATTCAATCGCTTCTAAATCCAGATGGTTGGTCGGTTCGTCAAGCAATAGCACCTCAGGTTCAGCTACTAGCGCACGGCCAAGTGCAACGCGTTTACGCCAGCCGCCAGATAGCGTAGATACAAGTGCATCGGCCTCTAAGTTTAAGCGGCTCAACACGGTTTCAACGCGTGATTGCGCTGCCCAGCCATTTTGAGCATCCAGATCGTGTTGCAAATGCTGCATTTTGTTCATTAAGGCTTCAATATCAGCATCTGGCATGCCCATGTCATGGGTGACTTGGTGATAATCTATAATGGTTTGTTGTAAGCCGCCTAAACCTTCAGCAACAGCTTCAAATACACTGTGCGTTTGGTCTAACTCAGGCTCTTGTGGCACATAGACTACGCGGGCGCTCGGGGCACGCCAAACAGTACCTTCATCTAATTTAATTGTGCCTGCAATAGCTTTTAATAGGCTAGATTTACCCGCGCCATTTCGCCCAATTAAGCCTACTCGCTCACCTGCATCCAGTTGAAATGCCGCATGGTCGAGCAGAGCATGGTGGCCAAAGGCTAAGCTGGCATTATCTAAAGTGATATAAGGCATGAAAAATTAACTTTCTATGAATAGAGATTACTTACTTAGTTTTATTTACCGAGCATGGCTTTAATATTAGCCATCTTAGACTTACCAAACTCTTTGCTCACAATGGGGTCATTAAATGGATTTCCAAAATGGCGCACATCGTCTTTTGGAAGTTCAGCAATAAAGCGGCTTGGCTCGCACATTTGAATTTCACCCGCGCGTTTACGTTTTTTGCACCATGAGATATTCAGTGATTTTTGCGCGCGGGTAATGCCAACGTACATCAAACGGCGCTCTTCTTCAATTTTAGTCGGGTCTGCCACGCCTAAGTCTATACTTTCTCGGTGCGGTAATATGCCTTCTTCCACACCAATTAAAAATACATGGCCAAATTCCAAGCCTTTTGCAGCGTGCAGGGTCGAGAGTTTAACCGCGTCAGGCTCGCCATCTTCACGGCCTTCCAGCATGCTCATTAATGAAACCATTTGCGTGAGTTCGAGTAAGTTTTTGCCATCCGTTTCGTTGCCAAACTCTGTACTTGCTTCACCTTTTTTTGTTAGCCAGCCAATAAAATCCATGACATTGGCCCATTTGCTTTCCGCCGCGCGCGGCTCTTCGCTGTCGTACAAAAAAGCTTCATACTGAATTGAGGTGAGCAAGTCGTTAAGTACTTCGCCAGCAGGGTCGTGCACAGCACGTTCTTGAATTTTTTGAATATAAGTGCAAAAGTTAAGTAAATCATCAAGTTGTTTATGACCAACTTCGCTTTGAAAGTCACCCTCAAATGCCGCGGCAAACAATGAGATTTTGTGTGCACTGGCGTATTCGCCTAAGCGCTCAAGCGTTGTGTTGCCAATGCCTTTTTTCGGCGTAGTCGCGGCGCGAATAAACGCTGGGTCATCGTCTTCATTGGCGACTAAACGCAAATAGCTGACCAAATCTTTAATTTCCGCTTTATCAAAAAAAGACTGTCCGCCAGAAACGGTATAGGGAATTTTATGGTTGCGTAGTTGTTGCTCAAAAATACGTGCTTGGTGGTTACCGCGATAAAGAATGGCGTAATCCATAAACTTGGTACGGTTCTCAAATTTATGCGCTTGCAGTTTCATAATTACGGATTCCGCTTCCGCTTCTTCGCTCATGGCAGCGGAAACTTGTATCAAATCACCTGTACCTAACTCGCTCCATAGTTTCTTTTCAAACAGCTTTGGGTTGTTCGCAATCACTGCATTTGCGCCACGTAAGATGCGTATGGTAGAGCGATAGTTTTGCTCTAACTTGATGACTTTTAATTTGCAAAAGTCTTCTGTTAATTGACGTAAGTTTTCTACGTCTGCACCGCGCCAGCCATAAATTGCTTGGTCATCGTCGCCCACTGCGGTGAATTGCCCACGCAAGCCTGTGAGCATTTTCACTAATTTATACTGGCAGGCGTTGGTGTCTTGGTATTCATCAATTAATAAATATTGCAACTTGCGCTGCCATTTATTGAGTGCGGTTTCATGCTGTTCAAATAATTCAACGGGGAGCTTAATCAAGTCATCAAAATCAACCGCCTGATAGGCTTTCAGGGTTTGTTGGTAGAGTTGGTAAACCTTAGCGGCTGTATGCGTAAGCTCTTCTGCTGCTGTCGCTTTGGCTTGATCTGGATTGATAAAGCCGTTTTTCCAGTTAGAGATTTGCCATTGCGTTTTACGTAACAATTGCTTGTCTGTAGTGGCTAGAATGTCCGCTAAAATTTTAAAACTGTCAGACGAATCCAGAATCGAAAATTGTGGTTTGTAGCCCAGTAACGCAGCTTCGGCACGTAACATTTGCAAGCCAAGCGAGTGAAAGGTTGCAATGGTTAAACCTTTAATACTTTTGCCTTGCATCAACTTGCTTACACGCTCCTGCATTTCACGCGCCGCTTTATTGGTAAAGGTAATGGCGGCGATTTCTTTGGGAGAATAACCCGCCTCCTCTATCAAATAGCCAATTTTTTGGGTGATAACACGTGTTTTGCCACTACCAGCACCAGCCAGCACCAGTAAAGGACCATCGAGATATTTAATTGCCTCGCGTTGCGGCGAGTTGAGTGTGTTGACCATGCGTTACTTTTTTCGAATTTCAGCTTAAAACTTAAGCGTGAGATTTTAACGTTTAAGGGCTGAACAAGCTATCTATTAAATGATTAAAGCATGCCATAATCATCGACTTAAAATTTGAATTGAAAAATTAAAGGAATCGCATGCGTTCGAGTGCAAGATCCACCAAAGCCAGTGCCGCGATAGACCGGCTAAAAAAACGCAGTGGTAACGAAAACTATTCTATGTCTATGAGTAGTGGTGCTATGTTTAGCTTACTGTTAGCCACTGGTGGTGGAGAGTCGGAACGTTTATGCGAACCGATGATGATGGAAGAGTTTGTGACGTTTGTGAACGCTTATGGTCCACAAACGCCTAAAAGAGTGAGTAAATTAGATATTGAGTTTAGTAAGCAATTAACTAAAAAGAGCGAATAAACTTGGTAAGTCTAGATATGCACTCTTGTTCCTAATTCAATCACACTATTGCTTGGAATATTAAAATAGCTCACCACGCTACCCGCATTGCGCGACATGAGTGCAAATAAATCATCTCGCCACTTAGCCATTTTTCCGCCATGACCTGAAATAATGGTTTCTCTACTGACAAAGTATGAAGTAGAGAAGGGGTCAATTTTCACATTTTCAATTTTACAATCTTCTAGTGCTTTAGGGATATGCGGTGTTTCCATAAAGCCATAATGTAACTTAACTTTCCAGAAACCTGCGCCAATTTCTTGCATCGTAATGCGTTGCTCCTTTTCAATAATAGGTATATCTGCAAAAGCCACTGTTAGGATTAAATTGGTTTTATGTAACACTTGGTTATGTTTTAAATTGTGCATTAATGCTTGCGGTACTGTATCAGCATTCGCACATAAAAAAACGGCGGTACGTTCAATTCTGGCTTTTCTTTCATGCATGACCATGCTGACAAAGTCCTCTAGTTTCGGGTCATTGTCATGAATATGCTGCAATAAAATTTCACGGCCTTGTTTCCACGTCCACATGATAATTACCAAACTAATGCCTAATGCGATTGGAAACCATCCACCTTTGAAAAACTTAACAGAACATGAGGCTAGCAACATTGTATCCAATAAAACAAATACACTGGTTGCTCCTAAGGCTAACCATAATGGGTATTGCCAGCTATGGCGTAATACAAAAAAGGTCAGAATAGTGGTGATGAGCATCGTTCCGGTGACGGCAATGCCGTAAGCGGCGGCAATGGCAGATGAGTTTTGAAAAGCGATGGTGGTGGTAAGTACTGCCGCTAATAATAGCCAGTTGATGGCAGGAATGTAAATTTGCCCAGACTCGCTCGCTGAGGTGTGTCGAATTTGCATCCTAGGCAAAAAGCCAAGTTGGATTGCTTGCTGTGTAATTGAATATGCACCCGAAATTGTGGCTTGTGAGGCGATAATGGTGGCTAATGTGGCGAGTATCACTGCGGGAATGAGTAGTTCCTGTGGAAACGATAGGTAAAATGGGTTGGTTACAGCTTCTGGCATGGTGAGTAATAAAGCACCTTGGCCTAAGTAATTGAGTGCTAATCCAGGTAATACTATGCACGACCATGCGATACGAATGGCAGGTTTACCAAAGTGCCCCATGTCTGCATACAGTGCTTCAGCACCAGTAATGGCTAGCACGACTGCACCGACTGCCAAAAACACTCCAGCACCACGATCTACTAAAAAGTTAAACGCATGAAGTGGATTAAGCGCTTGTAATATTGAAGGATTATCTAATACATGCGTCAAGCCAATTGCGCCAAGTGTGACAAACCATACGATAACAATTGGCCCAAATAGCTTGCCCACAGTAGCCGTGCCAAACTGTTGAAATGCAAATAGGGCTATCAAAATAGCAATTGACATTGGCAATATAAGTGGTTTAAAGCTTGGTGCGATAAGTTCAAGACCTTCAGTGGCAGAAAGCACTGAAATAGCAGGAGTTAATATACTATCGCCGTAAAATAACGCTGCACCAAATACACCTAAAGCGAGTAATATTTTTTTGCGCTTAGGTGCGTTACTTGCTGTGGAAACTGCCAATGCGAGCAGGGCCATGACACCACCTTCACCACGATTGTCGGCTCGTAATACCAAAATGACATATTTAAGTGTAACGACCATCATTAATAGCCAAAAGATGGCAGAAATTGCACCAATAATGTTGGCTTGTGTCAGAGCAATGCCCGTGGCAGAGCCAAATATTTCTTTTACCGTATAAAGTGGACTGGTGCCAATGTCGCCATACACTACGCCAATAGCGCCTAAGGTGAGTGCGGCAACACTTTTTGGTTGCGTATTTGTGTTCATCATTTGTTTTAAGTGCCTCGTTAAATTTTGACAAGGCCATTAAAACAGGGTTGATGTATCAATCACATAAACAAAATTGATATTTAAAGCTTAAGTAGCGCTAAGCCTGTAACCTATGCCAGCTTCGGTCAAAATATAGCGTGGCGCAGCAGGATTTTTTTCTAGACGGGCACGTAATCTACCCATATGGATGCGTAAGTAATGCGTGTCATTGACATATTCAGCGCTCCAAACCTCAGTCAGTAGTTGGCGGTGGGTGAATACCTTACCTGGCTTTGTGGCTAGAAGAAATAGTAATTTAAACTCAATTGGAGTTAAATGCACGGGCTGTTGATTCAATAACACGGTGGAATCAATTGTATTTATTTCTAAGCCATCTACAATATAAATGTCATCTCGCAATGACATCATCGCCGTGCGCTTCAGCGCAACTTTGACTCGGGCGAGCAATTCATTAACGCCAAAAGGTTTGGCTAAATAATCGTCTGCACCATCGTTAAAGCAATCAACTTTCTCTTGCTCAGATTGGCGAGCAGATAGCACCAATATTGGAATGTCCGAGTTTAATCGCACGTATGAAATTACTTCTCGTCCATCGCCATCGGGCAGATTCAAGTCTAGAATTAGCAATGCAGGTTTGTTGGTATCAAATAAGCGCTTTCCATCCATAATTGAGTGCGCACAAAGTGTGTGGTAGCCATTTGCTTTTAGGCTAGATTTCAGAAACTGACTAATCTGCAAATCATCTTCTATGATGAGAATATGATGGTTAAGCATCAATCACTCCTGATTCTTGTGAAATGAAACTTAAGCCCGCGCAGACGCCACCGCCTTCTCTATTTTGAATCGTAAAGTTTGCACCATGCGATTTTGCAATGGCCTGCACAATTGAAAGCCCTAAGCCAAACCCCTTAGTTTTGCTAGTTGTGAATTTTTTAATATCCCTTATGTTTATGTTTGGAGAAAAGCCTTTTCCGCGGTCTTTTACGTAGATGTTCACGAACTTGTCAGTTTTGTTGACTTCAATCTGAATCGGTTCATTGCTCCCATGCGCTAGGCCTTCGTGTGCTTGTTTGGCGTTATCTACCAAATTAACTAGTGCTTGCACTATTAGATTCGCATTGCCTTTAATTAACAGTTCTGGTTCAGCAATTTTAACTTCTATATTGAGCAATTCCCCACGATTTTTATACAATTCGCTGACAATGCCAATCAGTTCTTCCGGCGATTGCCAGTCCATAGGAATAGGCGCGGCCGAATGTGATTCTAGGCGAATAAGCGAAAGAATGTTCTCGGTGGTGTTCGCCAAATAACGTGTTTGTGAAGTAATCAAAGCGGTCAATTGAGCCGTTTGTTCTGCATTCAAATTAGCTTGTTGCAAAGTGGTTGCCGCACCTAATATTGATGTGAGCGGTGTACGCATATCGTGAGAGATTGACGCCAACAGTGCATTCTGCATTGCCTCTTCTTGCGAGGCTAGTTCGGCAAGCAGGGCTTTTTCACTATTGATGAGTCGTTGATACGCTTGCGAAATTTGATC
>NZ_JABFRA010000051.1 GCF_013141425.1 Methylotenera sp.
AAAAATATGACCATGTTTGATTATGTCGTATTGGTCATTATTGGCCTGTCTATTGTATTAAGTATGATGCGTGGCTTTTTTAGAGAGGCTCTAGCGATACTTGGTTGGATTGCGGCGTTTATTGTGGCTAAAACTTATGCAAATGAGATTTTACCAATGATGCCTGACAATATACCCAATGAATCATTACGAATATTAGCGGCTTTTTTGGTACTATTTTTGGCGACATTGCTAGTTACAAGCTTATTGGCAATCGCACTTTCGGCGATTTTTAACAAAATTGGTTTAGGCTGGCTGAATCGATTGTTAGGCGCTTTGTTTGGCTTGGTACGCGGTATATTAATTGTTTGCATTGTTGTTTTTTTGGCTGGTTTAACAGACGTGCCCCAAGATACCCGCTGGCGAAACGCCATGTTTAGCGCACCCGTTGAAGCTTTAGTGATTAGTATGTTGCCTTGGGTGCCCAATAGCATTGCTAAGCATGTTAAATACGACTAAATTAGCACTTAGTTAATTTCAGCTTTAACCTTAGTTAATTTGGGTTTTAACTTGGATGCCTGAATCACAAGCAGTAACGTGGAATGACAGAATGAATTTTAGATTTTTTATTGCAGAATTAATCACTTAAGGCTTTATTCATGTGTGGAATCATAGGCATTGTAGGTAAAAATCCAGTAAACCAACTGTTATACGACGGTTTGCTGGTATTGCAACATCGTGGTCAAGATGCTGCTGGTATTGTTACCACTGATGGCAATACTTTTTTCATGCATAAAAATAATGGTTTGGTGAAAGATGTATTTCAAACGCGCCACATGCGCAGCCTTGTTGGTAACGTAGGCATCGCCCATGTGCGTTACCCAACCGCAGGCTCTTCAAGTGCCGCTGAAGCGCAGCCCTTTTATGTAAATTCTCCATTTGGCATTGTGCTTGGTCACAATGGCAACTTGACCAATTCTGAGCAATTGAAATCCGAAATGTTCCGTCAGGATTTGCGTCATATCAATACTAATTCGGATTCTGAAGTTTTGCTAAATGTATTAGCGCACGAAATCGAAAGAACTTCACGTAATGCAGTTTTGAATACGGATATGGCTTTTGATGCAGTTTCGGGAGTACATCGACGTTGTAAAGGTGCTTATGCTGTTGTAGCAATGATTAATAATTTTGGTTTGTTAGCATTTCGTGACCCGAATGGTATTCGTCCTCTGGTGATTGGTAAAAGCGAGACAGATAAAGGCACGGAATACATCGTAGCCTCAGAAAGTGTTGCGCTGGATGTGTTAGGCTTCCAGTTGGTACGGGACGTGGCGCCAGGCGAAGCTATTTTTATTGATATGGAGGGTAATTTCTTCTCACGTCAATGTTCCGATAACGCAAAACTTAATCCATGTATTTTTGAATACGTTTATTTGGCGCGCCCAGATTCTGTGATTGATGGCGTATCGGTTTACCAAACGCGTTTAGACATGGGTAAAAGTTTGGCTGAAAAAATTAAGCGAGAATGGGCGGATAAGAAAATTGATGTGGTCATTCCAATTCCAGATACCAGCCGCCCAAGCGCATTGCAAGTGGGTATTGCTTTAGGTTTGGATTATCGCGAAGGCTTTATTAAGAATCGTTATATTGGCCGTACATTTATTATGCCAGGCCAAGCCTTGCGTAAAAAATCCGTACGTCAAAAGCTAAATCCGATTGGCATTGAATTTAAAGGCAAAAATGTATTGTTGGTAGATGACTCAATTGTGCGTGGCACAACTTCTCAACAAATTGTACAAATGGCACGTGATGCCGGCGCGAACAAGGTTTACTTTGCTTCAGCTGCGCCTCCGGTGCGTTTTCCGAATGTTTATGGTATTGATATGCCGAGTCGTGATGAGTTGCTTGCAACAGGCCGTACTGACGAACAAATCTGTCAGGAAATTGGTGCCGATGCCTTGATTTATCAAGATTTAGATGCATTGGTAAACGATGTTAAATTGAGTAATCCACATATCAAAAACTTTGATTGCTCCTGTTTTGATGGCAAGTATGTGACAGGTGATATTAATGAAGCTTACTTAACCAACATTGAGTCTGCCCGCGGAGATATTAATAAAAAGCAAAAACCAGCAAATTCCAGCACACAAATGGATTTAAATTTAATCGATAGTTTTGATCAGGAATCGGCTGAAGAGGCTACGGAAGTCAGTTGATTCGGAAATTGAATGCAAAAGAATCTTGACGCCTATTTAGCATCAGACTAAGATTAACTTGCGCTGATTTGAGTGACTTAACTTAATCAAGGTCTTACTCAGCTTGCGGGCGCCTAATAAATTCAGCTAAAGCGAGTTAAAAAAGAACCCGTTTTGGCTAATTGCTTAAACGGGTTTTTTAATGCCGAACCCTTGAAGAAGCACTTCGAGAAGAAATGAGATTATGATGACAACAAACCAATACCACCCAGAAACTTTATCCGTACGTGCGGGTAGCGAAGCCACGCCTTATGGTGAAAACTCGGAAGCTTTATTTTTAAATTCCAGTTTCAGGTTTAAAAATGCTGCTCAGGCGGCTGCGCGTTTTGGTGGTACTGAGCCAGGCAATATTTACTCGCGTTTTACTAATCCTACGGTGTCGATGTTTCAAGACAAACTGGCAGCCTTGGAAGGCGCAGAGCAGTGTGTAGCGACTTCTTCTGGCATGTCTGCAATCTTAGCTTGCGTTATGGGCTTGTGCAATGCTGGCGACCATGTAGTGGCGTCACGTAGTATTTTTGGCACAAGCGTACAGTTGTTTAGCAATATTTTAGCGCGTTGGGGTTTGCAGGTGACCTTTGTTTCACTGACGAATCCAGCCGAATGGCAGGCTGCAGTGACGCCCAAAACAAAACTCTTTTTTGCTGAAACGCCCTCAAACCCATTAACCGAGGTGTGCGATATTCGCGCGCTTGCAGATATTGCACATGAAACAGGCGCCTATTTAGTGGTGGATAATTGCTTTTGTACCCCCGCTATTCAACGGCCTCTAAGTTTAGGCGCGGATATCATCATTCATTCTGCAACTAAATATATTGACGGGCAGGGGCGTTGCTTAGGGGGCGCAGTACTCGGTAGTAAGGTGCTGATGGAGCCCGTCTATGGCTTTTTGCGCACGGCAGGCGTAACGATGAGCGCATTTAATGCTTGGGTGTTCTTGAAGGGATTGGAGACTTTATTTGTTCGCATGGAGGCGCATGCGAGAAATGCGCTGGCTTTGGCGACTTGGCTAGAAGCGCAGCCGCAAGTTGCACGTGTTTATTACCCTGGTTTAAAGTCGCATCCGCAACATGCGCTTGCTTTGCAGCAACAAACTAATGGTGGTGGTATTGTTAGTTTTGAAGTTAAGCCTAAAGCTGGTCAAGCCGAGCAAGAAGCTGCTTGGGCCTTGATAGATGCTACTAAGCTTATTTCAATTACCGCCAATCTTGGTGACGCAAAAAGTACAATTACGCACCCAGCAACGACAACACACAGTCGCGTGTCGGCAGAGGCGCGTCTTGCTGCTGGGATTAGTGATGGATTGGTAAGGATTGCAGTTGGTTTGGAGCATGTGGAAGACCTAAAAGCGGATTTACTTTTGCTAACCAAGTAAACAAAAAACATAAGCACTAATATTGATGGCAAAGCCATTGTTAATCAATGTTAGCGCTACTAATTTGCATGCCTTTCGTGTTAAAATCACGGCACATAAAAACCATTTAAAGTCAGTTTACACATGGATCAATTCGCTAAAGAAACCCTCCCAATCAGCTTAGAAGATGAGATGCGAAGATCGTACCTGGATTATGCGATGAGCGTAATTGTAGGGCGCGCATTACCTGATGTTCGTGATGGTTTAAAACCTGTACATCGCCGTGTTTTATTCGCAATGCACGAACTAAGCAATGACTATAACAAGCCCTACAAAAAATCAGCCCGTATCGTGGGTGATGTAATCGGTAAATACCATCCGCATGGCGACACAGCGGTGTATGACACCATTGTCCGTATGGCACAAGACTTTTCATTGCGTTATATGCTTGTTGACGGGCAAGGTAACTTTGGTTCGGTGGATGGTGATAACGCGGCGGCAATGCGATATACCGAAATCCGTATGGCAAAAATTGCTCATGAATTGTTGGCTGATATCGACAAAGAAACCGTTGATTTTGGTCCTAACTACGATGGTAGCGAGCATGAGCCACTCATCATGCCGGCACGTATTCCAAACTTACTGATTAACGGTAGTTCAGGTATTGCGGTGGGGATGGCGACTAATATTCCACCACATAACTTAAATGAAGTGTTGGATGCCTGTTTTGCCTTGCTTAAAGATACTGAACTGGGAATTGAAGAGCTAATTGATTTGGTGCCCGCGCCAGACTTCCCAACCGCCGGCATTATCTATGGCACTGTGGGTGTTAAAGAGGGTTATCGTACTGGACGTGGCCGTGTGGTGATGCGTGGGCGTACCCATGTGGAAGATTTAGAACGCGGCGGACGCCAAGCGTTGATTGTGGACGAACTGCCTTACCAAGTAAATAAAAAGACTTTCGTTGAAAAAATTGCCGAATTAGTTAACGAGAAAAAAATCGAGGGTATTTCAGATTTACGTGATGAATCCGATAAATCTGGCATGCGTGTGGTAATTGAGCTAAAACGCGGTGAAATTGCCGAAGTCGTGCTGAATAATCTATACAAACAAACACAGTTGCAAGATACCTTTGGTATGAACATGGTGGCCTTGCTAGATGGGCAGCCACGTTTGCTGAACCTCAAGCAAATGCTGGAAGCATTCTTGCGTCATCGGCGAGAAGTCATTACCAGACGCACTGTATTTGAGTTAAAGAAGGCGCGCGCGCGCGGCCATATTTTAGAAGGTCTGGCAGTAGCGCTGGCTAACGTAGATGAAATGATTGCCATCATTAAAGCTGCGCCAACGCCGCCAGAAGCTAAGGTTGACTTGATGGCGAAATCCTGGAAATCGCCAGTGGTTGAAGAAATGCTCAAGCGCGCGGCGATGGAGGCCTCTCGTCCAGAAGGGTTAAGTATTGATTTTGGTTTAACGCCGAATGGTTATAAGTTAAGTGATATTCAAGCGCAAGAGATCTTGCAAATGCGCTTGCAACGCTTGACTGGCCTTGAGCAAGATAAAGTGGTCAGTGAGTACAAAGAGGTGATGGATATTATCGCTGACTTACTGAATATTCTCGCTACACCTGCACGTGTGACAACTATCATTACAGATGAATTGACCGAGATTCGTAAGCAATTCGGCGATAAACGTCGTAGTGAAATCGTTGTAAACGCACAAGATTTGTCGCTAGAAGATTTAATTACGCCGCAAGATGTGGTTGTAACGCTTTCACACACAGGCTATGTGAAATCTCAACCACTCGATGAATACCGTGCGCAACGTCGCGGTGGTCGCGGTAAGCAAGCCGCACCAACCAAAGAAGATGACTTTATCGACAAGATGTTCGTCGCTAACACGCATGATTACATCTTATGTTTCAGTAGTCGTGGCCGTGTGTACTGGTTAAAAGTATATGAAGTACCACAAGGTAGCCGTATTGGTCGTGGTAAGCCGATTGTGAACTTGTTCCCGCTGGAAGAGGGCGAGAAAATTAACGCGATACTGTCTGTAAAGGAATTTGATGAAAATCACTTTATTTTCATGGCAACTGCGCAAGGAACAGTGAAGAAAACAGCCTTACCTGAGTTTGCTAACCCACGTAAATCAGGCATTATCGCCATTAATTTAGACGATGGCGATTACCTGATTGGCGCAGAAGTGACCAATGGTAAAAATGACATTGTACTGGTTTCTAACGGTGGTAAAGCAGTGTGGTTCAGTGAAGATGACGTTCGTCCAATGGGCCGTGCAACACGCGGTGTACGCGGCATGAAATTGGCCTCTAAACAGCGTGTTTTATCGTTACTGATTGCGGCTAATGATCAAGAAACCGTGCTGGTAGCTACTGAAAATGGCTATGGTAAACGAACCGTATTAGCTGATTTCCGTCATTCAGGTCGTGGTACCCAAGGTGTAAAAGCGATTGCAGTTAGTGAGCGTAATGGCTTGGTTGTAGCGGCTAAGTTGGTCAATGAAGACGATGAAATTATGCTTATTACCACTGGTGGTGTGTTGATTCGCACGCGTGTAAAAGAGATTCGTGAACTTGGCCGTGCCACACAAGGTGTGACTTTAATCAATCTTGGAGAAGGCGAAAAATTGTCTGGTCTCGAGAAGATAGTCGAAACGGATGAAGAAGAATCAGCTGAGTAGTCTAGCATTTTGTTTGTATATGGTAGGCAGTTTTTGTAAGGAGGGTAAAACGGTTTTTGCCCTCGCAATTTAATCAATCGTCCACATGGGCAAAACTAAACATTTTGCCCAACCTACGTAACAATTTTTTGATATGACCAAAATATACAATTTTTCAGCAGGCCCAGCGGTGTTGCCTCAACCAGTATTAGCCAAGGCTCAAGCAGAAATGCTAGATTGGCATGGCTCTGGCATGAGCGTGATGGAAATGTCGCATCGCGGAAAAGAATTCATGAGTATTTTAGCTAAAACAGAAGCTGATTTACGAACCTTGCTGAATGTTCCAGATAACTACAAGGTATTGTTTCTGCAAGGTGGTGCCATTGCAGAAAATGCCATGATTCCGCTAAATCTTTTGAATGGTAAAGCAGCAGATTACGCAATTACAGGTGGCTGGAGCAAGCGCAGTGTTGAAGATGCAAGTGCTTATGGCAAAATTAATATTGTCACCAGTACTGAAGCGTATGGTTATACAAATGTATCTGAGTTCTCAAGCTGGAAATTGAACAAAGATGCGGCTTATTTGCATATTTGCACCAATGAGACCATGAGCGGTGTGGAGTATTTAGACCTTCCCAACACCAATGGCGTGCCTATTGTGGCGGACATGTCATCACATATTCTTTCACGTGAAATTGATGTGAGCCAGTATGGTGTGATATACGGCGGAGCTCAAAAAAACATTGGCCCGGCAGGCTTGTGTATAGTGATTGTGCGTGAAGATTTGCTCGGCAAGGCTTCACCGCTCACACCCGCAGTGTTTAACTGGAAAACGCAGGCCGAAAATCAATCGATGATTAACACACCACCCACTTACAGCATTTATATTGCAGGCTTGGTGTTTGAGTGGTTAATCGGGCAGGGTGGTGTGGCTGCCATAGAAAAAGTGAATATTGCCAAAGCAAAATTGCTATATGACTATATCGATTCCACAGATTTTTTTGTGAATCATGTTGCAGTAAAAAATCGTTCACGCATGAATATCCCTTTTTTCTTGAAAGATGAATCGTTAAATGACGCCTTTTTAAAAGGTGCGCAAGAAAATGGTTTGCTGCAACTCAAAGGCCATCGCGCCGTGGGTGGTATGCGAGCAAGTATCTACAATGCCATGCCGATAGAAGGTGTGCAGGCGCTTGTTAGTTATATGAAAGCATTTGAGGCAACACGGTAATATTAATTGCGGTTCGTCGCCTATTACACTTAACCGCCATCCTGAATATTAAACCGTCATTCTGAACTCGTTTCAGGATCCACAACTCATCCCGATCAGATTCTGACCTATCACGTATGAATAATGCGCTTTAGCGCATATATTCTACGGGGATAACCTTTACGGTTACGTCAGAATGACAGTAAACCCCTTAAGAACCCCAGCCCTACAAGCCAATACCTCAGGGCTATTTTCAAACTCACTTCGTGTGTTTGATTCACCTTGTGTCCATGCGGGTCGCAGGGCATGCATTTCATAGTATATTTACTATTTTATAAGCCGCTAGACTCCATGTCGCGCTGTATTTGTAAGGAATCACGGCGTTCTTTACTTTGTTTACTTGCATGTTTACTCCAATTTCATCACTTGACTCAATGTGCTATTGCCTTATTCTCGCCTGATTTTTCGATTTGAGTTTATAATCTTGCTTTGCAATTTATCGAATTGTCAGCTTTTAATTCAATTTACACAAAACTAACCATGAGCGAACAATTAAAACAACACCGCGACCAAATAGACGCTATCGATGAGCAAGTGCTTAAGCTCGTTAACGAACGGGCAAAGCTTGCGCGTGCTATTGGCAGTTTAAAGGACGATGGGGTTATTTATCGACCAGAGCGCGAGGCGCAAGTTTTACGCCGTTTGCAGGGCAATAATGCCGGGCCTCTTTCTAATGAGGCGGTGAGTAATATCTTTCGTGCGGTGATGTCGAATTGTCGTGCGCTTGAAAAAGAGCTCTCGATTGCATTTCTGGGCCCACTGGGGACGTATAGCGAAGAGGCGGCGCTTAAGCAGTTTGGTTTAGGTAGAACTGCGGTTGTTTGTGGCTCCATTGATGAAGTATTTCGTACCTTAGAAGCGGGTTTGGCTGATTATGGTGTGGTGCCTGTAGAGAACTCTACGGAAGGGGCAATTGGTCTCACTTTAGACTTACTGCTGGCGAGTTCGTTAAAAATTTGTGGTGAAATCACCTTACCAATTCATCATTGCTTGCTATCTAAACAAACCGATATTACACAAATTTCGCATGTGTTTTCACATACGCAATCACTTGCACAATGTCATGAATGGTTAAGTAAAACCTTGCCAAAGGCTGAGCGCGAAGCGGTGACAAGCAATGCACGGGCGGCACAGATGATTCATGACTTAGTTTCATCCGATGGTACGTTTGCCGCAGCCATTGCCAGCAAACGCGCTGCAGAACTATTTGATTTAAATATTCTTGCTGAGAATATTGAAGATGACGCTAAAAATACCACACGATTCTTGGTGCTAGGAACGCATGAAGTGGCGGCGTCTGGGGCAGATAAAACATCGATAGTGATGACTTCTAAAAATATCCCAGGTGCGATGGTGCAGCTATTAGAGCCGCTTTCACGGCATGGCGTAAGCATGACTAAATTTGAATCGCGCCCCTCTAAACAAGGCTTGTGGGATTATGTATTTTTTGTGGATATCGAAGGTCATCAAACGGATGCTAAAGTACAAGCCGCACTCGCTGAGTGTCAACGGCGCGCATCTTTTCTAAAAGTGCTGGGTTCATACCCTGTCGCTGTGATTTAAAATTAACTAAGTTTTTAAGGTTTCTGGTATGAGTGCGTCTGGCAATAATCCATCCAACAGTAGCGTTGCAAAGTTAGCGCCTGAATATATTAAGGCGATTGCGCCTTATCAGGGTGGTAAACCCATCTCAGAGCTGGCTCGTGAAATGGGTTTACAAGTAGAAGATATTGTAAAGCTGGCCTCCAATGAAAACCCACTCGGAATCAGCCCTAAAGCGGAGTTTGCGATACAAGAAGCGCTGCTTGATATTGCGCGTTACCCAGATGGCAACAGCTTCGCATTGCGTGAAACTGTAAGCAAAAAATTCAATGTTGCAAATAATCAAATTGTATTTGGTAATGGCTCTAACGATATTTTAGAACTAGCGGCACGTGCTTTTTTAACGGCTGGTTGTGAAGCTATTTATTCTCAACATGCGTTTGCAGTTTATCCCTTAGTCACGCAAGCTACAGGTGCCACAGGTGTAGTTGTGCCTGCTAAGAATTTTGGACATGATTTACCAGCCATGCTTGCAGCGATTACGCCAAAAACACGCATAATCTTTATTGCTAACCCGAATAATCCGACAGGTACTTTGTTAGGTAAAGCAGAATTGTTGGCGTTTTTAAAGCAAGTACCAAAGACTGTACTAGTGGTGCTTGATGAAGCTTATGACGAGTATTTGTCTGCTACCAATAAATCGGAAGCGATTACTTGGCTGAACGAATTTGATAATTTGATTATTTCACGCACATTATCAAAAGCGTATGGTTTAGCGGGGTTGCGCGTTGGCTTTGGTTTGTGCCATGCGGATATCGCCGATTTAATGAACCGTGTACGTCAGCCATTTAATGTGAATAGTGTTGCACAGGCCGCCGCGGTGGCTTCGCTAGCAGACGATGATTTCGTTGAGCGTTCTTATGCACTTAATCAAGCGGGTATGCTGCAATTGACACAAGGTTTTAACAAATTGGGACTAGAATACATTCCGTCGTTTGCTAATTTTGTTAGTTTTAAGGTGAGCAATGCGGCCGCGGTGAATCAAAAGTTTTTGCAAAATGGCGTGATTGTGCGCCCCATTGCCAATTATGAAATGCCAGATTATCTGCGCGTAAGTATTGGATTATTCAGTGAAAATGCACGTTTTTTAGAAGTGCTAGAAGCAATTATTAAAAATTAAAAAAAGTAATCAATCAATGAGTGAATATAAAAAGTTAGCCACAGACGACGTACGCATACGCGAGATTAAGAAGCTAATTACCCCGTTAGAGTTGTTAGATCGCCTTAAAGAAAGCGCAGATTCCACACAAAATATTTTAGCGACCCGTCAACAAATTCATCGCATATTGCATCAAACCGATGACCGTTTACTGGTTGTGGTTGGGCCGTGTTCTATTCACGATACTAAAGCAGGTTTGGAATATGCACGTCGCTTGATGGAAGTTAGAAAGAATCTAGCTTCAGATTTGCTGATAGTGATGCGTGTTTATTTTGAAAAACCGCGCACGACCGTTGGTTGGAAGGGCTTGATTAATGACCCGCATCTGGATGGCAGCTATAAAATTAACGAAGGTTTAGAAATTGCGCGTAAATTTCTATTAGACGTCAATGAACTTGGCATGCCAGCTGGCGCTGAGTTTTTAGATATGATTACCCCGCAGTATGTGGCTGATTTGGTCAGTTGGGGTGCCATCGGTGCGCGTACAACGGAATCGCAAGTTCATCGCGAGCTTACTTCTGGTTTGTCTTGTCCAGTAGGATTTAAGAATGGTACCGATAGTGGTGTGCGCGTAGCGGTAGATGCAATTAAAACTGCTTCTAGCCCGCATCACTTTTTGTCGGTCACCAAAGAAGGCCAATCGGCTATATTTTCAACAGCAGGCAATGAAGATTGTCACGTGATTTTACGCGGTGGCAAAACACCGAATTACGATGCTAAAAATGTGAACGAGGCTTGCGGGAGTTTGTCGATGGCAGGACTTAGACCGATATTGATGATTGATTGTAGCCACGGCAACAGTAGTAAGGATTACCTGCGTCAAAAGGACGTTGCACGTGACATTGCCATGCAGCTATCTAACGGCGATAACCGAATTATTGGCATCATGTTGGAATCACATCTGAACGAAGGTCGACAAGATCACGCACCTGGTTGCGATTTGGTTTATGGTCAATCCATTACCGATGCTTGCCTAGGTTGGGATGATACGGTTGAGTTGCTAGAAGTATTAGCCTCTGCTGTGCGAGATCGTCGTCTAAAAGTTAAGTAAGGTTAGCCGTTACCTAATTGGTATCATGAATTTACTTAGTGTTTAATCAGTAAGTTTGCAGTGTCTGGATAACTAAATAGGGCGCATGATTCGTTTCACGTTGTAGCGATAAAGAAATAAGCAACAACGAATTAACTTAACTACTAAAAAGGAAAATTATCATGTGGACAACTCCAGCTGCTACTGAAATGCGTTTTGGCTTTGAAGTTACAATGTACGTAATGAATAAATAATTAGCCTTAATGCTAAATAAAAAAGGCTGCCGTAAGACAGCCTTTTTTTATATAAAAAGCTTTTGTTGATTGGCTGATTCAAGTTTAAATTGTAAGTTTTTCATTCAAATTATTTAGTTAAGTAGAATTGTAGATTGATATGCATATACATGTATTAGGTGCTGGTGCAGGCGGTGGTTTTCCGCAATGGAACTGCAACTGTTTTAATTGTGACGGCTTACGCAAGGGTGCTATAAAAGCCACAAAACGCACGCAATCCTCAATCTGCGTGAGTAGTGACGGTGTTAACTGGGTGCTATTTAATGCTTCACCGGATGTGTTACAACAAATCCAAGATTTTCCAGCGTTGCAGCCAGCACGCGCCATGCGTGATACAGGCATTCAAGCCATCATATTGATTGATGCGCAAATTGACCACACCACAGGCTTGTACATGTTGCGTGAAGGGTCAGTAAAACGCGAAATTTACTGTACAGATATGGTTTACGGTGATTTAACTTCGGGTAATCAAGCGCTTAATATTTTGGGGCATTATTGTGGCATTAATCATCATCAAGTGCCTATTGACGGCAAAACCAGCTTTACGATTCCCAATGTACCCAATTTGAAATTCACTTCAGTTGCACTTAAAAGTGCTGCACCGCCTTATTCGCCTCACCGTAATGACCCGCAAGCTGGTGATACGATTGGTGTATTAATTGAAGAAATCAGTACGGGTAAAAAGTGTTGGTATTCTCCTGGCTTGGCTGAAGTTGAGCCACATTTGCCTGAGCTAATGAATCAGGCGGATTGCATCATGGTAGATGGTACATTTTGGACAGATACCGAGATGATTGATTTGGGCTTGATGACTAAGACAGCACGTAGCATTGGGCATAATCCACAGACTGGCAAAAACGGCATGATTGAAGATTTAGACAAATTTGGTATGAATGGAAAATCAGTGCGTAAGGTGTTGATACATATCAATAACACCAACCCCATTTTAAGAGAAGATTCTGCCGAACGTGCAATTTTAAACGAACATAAAATTGAAGTGGCCTTTGATGGCATGGACATCATACTTTAGGAGATTCAAATGAACGCAATGACAAACAATCAGTTACCTTGGACACGTGAAGAGTTTGAGGCTAAATTACGCGAAAAAGGTAAAGGCTACCATATTTACCATCCAATCCATGTGCTGATGTACGAAGGTAAATTAACACAAGCACAGATGCAATCTTGGGTGGCAAATCGTTACTATTATCAAATCGCCATTCCGATGAAAGATGCTGCGATTCTTTCTAACTGTCCAGACCGAGAAATTCGTCGTGGCTGGATACAACGTATTTTTGACCACGATGGCAGTGGTAACATTGCGGAAGGCGGCGAGGGCGGTATTGAGGCATGGATTCACTTAGGAGCGGCTGTAGGCCTTAGTCGTGAAGATATTATGTCACTTAAACTCATAGCACCAGGTACACGTTTTGCCGTCGACGCTTACATCAACTTTGCAAAACAACGTTCATGGCAAGAGTCTGTGTGTTCTAGTCTAACGGAGCTGTTTGCACCACACATCCACCAACAGCGCATTGATTCATGGCCAGATATGTACCCATGGATTAATAAAGAAGGTATGCAGTATTTTAAAAATCGTTTAACCCAAGCACGCCGCGATGTTGAACAAGGCTTAGCCGTTACCTTGGAGTATTTTAGCCAAAGTCGCGCTATGCAAGAGCGTGCCTTGGAGATTCTGCAATTTAAGTTGGATGTATTGTGGGTGATGGCAGATGCCATTATGTTGCAAAGCACAGATATTAAAGTAGAAGGACGTGATTACTTGCGTCAACCTGTGTTGAACGTAAGCTAAAAGTTATTCATTAAGAATTAGAAAATGACCAATAAAATACAACATACCGATACCTACACACTTGCGCCTCATCATCGCTTTCAATGGGAGGAGGCGCAGCAGAACTATGTGATACTTTTTCCAGAAGGCATGGTCAAACTGCACGGCGGGGCAGGCGAAATACTAAAACGTTTAGATGGAAAAGTCAGTGTTGGCGATGTGGTGGCTGATTTAAAAGCGACTTTTCCTGATGCTGAGAATATTGAAAATGATATTGTCGGTATGTTTCAATTGGCGGTAAGCAAGGGATGGCTACGTAAAATTTAGGAGTAGTAACAAATGACACAAGCCTCTTTGGGTGAATCGGTGGTACAAAAAACTGTGCATGCGCAGCAAAATAACGGCGTGGCGGCTTCTGCTACGCATACTCAGCCTTTGTGGTTGCTGGCAGAAGTGACTTATCGTTGCCCTTTGCATTGTGCTTTTTGCTATAACCCAACCGATTACGATAAACATACGCAAAATGAGCTGACTACGGAACAATGGATTCAAACCCTGCGTGATGCACGCAAGCTAGGGGCAATTCAACTGGGTATCTCAGGCGGCGAGCCGCTGTTACGTTACGACATTGAAGACATTGTCATTGAAGCAAAAAAGTTGGGGTATTACAGCAACTTGATTACCTCTGGTGTCGGTCTAACGGAGAAGCGCATTCAAGCGTTTAAAGACGGTGGCTTGGACCATATTCAGCTTTCTATGCACGACATCACAGAAGAAATTAATAATTTCATTACCAATACCAAAACCTTTGAATTGAAGAAAAAAGTAGCGGCCATGATTAAAAATCATGGCTACCCAATGGTGCTGAATGTGGTTATCCATCGCTACAACATCGGTCACATGAAAGAGATTTTGGAAATGGCGGAGGCCTTGGGCGCTGATTATATTGAGCTGGCAAATACACAGTATTACGGCTGGTCACTGGTAAACCGCAGTCAGTTGATGCCAACAAAAGAGCAGGTTGATGAAGCCGAAGCGATTACCAATACTTTCAGAGCTAACCCAAATAACAAAATGAAGATTTTCTTTGTTGTGCCAGATTACTTCTCTGATCGCCCTAAAAAGTGCATGAATGGTTGGGGTGAGGTCTTTATGATTGTGACAGCGAATGGCGATGTATTGCCTTGCCATTCCGCCCGTTCATTGCCGAATATGCAGTTTCCGAACGTGCGCGACTCAAGCTTAGAATATTCATGGAAAGACTCGCCTGCGTTTAATAAATACCGTGGTGAAGATTGGATGAAAGAGCCTTGCCGCAGTTGTTCAGAAAAGAAAAATGACTTGGGCGGTTGTCGATGCCAAACATTCTTACTGACAGGCGATGCAGATGCAGCCGATCCTGTGTGCAGCAAATCGCCTCATCATCATTTGATTGAAAAAGCGATTGAAGACTCAAAAAATCCAACTATCGTAGCGCAACCGATTGTGTTTCGAAATGATAAAAATTCCAAAAGAATTATTGCGGGAGAGCTTAAAGAGCGGGTCGAGGAGTTTCATGCCTTGCCATAATTAATTCATCATTTACAACACAACAACACATTATGTGGTTAAATTAAACGCGTATTGCTGATTGAAACAGCAGCGCGTTTTTTTATTTAGACCGGCTCCTAGAGAACTTAACCTTGAAACATCAATCCTCACCTTTTGTTTTATCTTTAGTGTTGGCAAGCCTAGCTGCCTTGGCACCTTTTGCTATCGATACTTATCTACCCGCATTTCCAACCCTAGAAATCGCGTTAAATGGAACGTCACTAGAACTTCAACAAAGCCTGACTTTTTACTTGTTGCCCTATGCCTTAATGACTTTGTGGCATGGTGCGATTTCAGATTCAGTTGGGCGTATCACCACAATTAAATGGGGTTTGGGAGTTTTTGTACTTGCTTCTATCGGCTGTGCTTTTGCTCCCAACGTTGAAACGCTTTGGTTCTTTCGCGTATTACAAGGCCTTTCTGGCGGAGCCGGCAACGTGGTGGCACGCGCCATGGTGCGTGATTTGTTTGAAGGTGCACAAGCGCAACGTATGATGGCTACAGTACAAATGTTGTTTGGTATAGCCCCTGCCGTGGCACCTATGATTGGCGGCCTGATGCTTGGTATTCATTGGCAGGCAATTTTTATCTTTTTGGCATTGTATGCGGGGCTGAGTTTGTGGGCGGCGATACATTATTTGCCAGAAACGATGCCTCAACAAAAACGTGTGCCACTTTCAGCCAAGCAGGTGATTAAAGACTATCGTCTTATTTTTAGTGATAAAGAATTCAACTACTTGGTGTTTGCCTTGGGGGCCAATTTTGCGGGTTTTTTTATTTATGTGTTGGCCAGCCCAGTTTTTTTAGTAAAGCAACTTGGTTTAAGTGAACATCAGTTTAGCTATATGTTTATTCCAACAGTTTGTGGCATGGTATTGGGCTCTTATTTGGCAAGGCGCGCAGCAGGGCGCTATTCAAGACAGCTTGTAGTTAAGTCAGCTTTCGTCTGGATGGCTGTGATGGCGCTACTGAATTTACTGATTTGTTTTATCTTTCCCACTAGCGTGTTGCTTAATATTTTGCCAATCGCATTGTTTAATGTTGGCATGGCATTAGCGATGCCCGTGTTGTCGTTAGCGGCACTAGACCGTTATCCAAAAATACGAGGTACGGCGGCCTCAGGACAAGCGTTCATTCAGATGTTGTTGTCTACGGTGTCTGCTGGTCTAATCGCACCCCTTGTATGGTATGCACCTTCTGGCTTAGCTCTAGCCATGGCGGCGTATTTAGTGTTTGCCTGGCTGATGGTACGTAACAGTGAATTATGGGCTGGCAAGTAAATTATATTGCATCTTGATTGTCTAGCTTATTTTGAGGCTGATATTGGTTGCGGAATACGATTGAATTGTTATTTAAACTAGCCTATTATGAAATTAAATATTGCTTGAAATAATGTGTGTTAATCACCAAAGGAGATTGTCATGAATAGAAGAGAATTATTACTAGGCAGCGTAGCGTTAGCTGGCACTGCTTTCGCAAATCGCGTTCAATCTGCTGAAATGAATCATGAGCATCACCACCATGAGATGTCGCTAAACGCAGCGCTGGTAACGGCTGCTGCAGACTGTGTTCAAAAAGGGCAGGTATGCCTGAATCACTGTTTATTCTTGCTAGGCAATGGCGATAAAGCAATGGCAGATTGTGCTAAGAGTGTGAACGAAATACTGGCGTTATGCGGTGCATTACAAGGTCTTGCGAATCAGGAATCCACTTACCTACCTAAATTGGCTAAAGTAGCCATGGACGCCTGTAAAAAATGTGAAGATGAATGCAAGAAACATGAAGACAAGCATGAGGCCTGTAAAGCCTGTGGTGAGAGTTGCGCCGCCTGTTATAAAGAATGTAAGAAAATCGCAGTTTAACTTTGCATTAATTATCACCAATTCACCAGTGGCGCGTAGGTGATAACGTAAGAGCGGATATCAATGAATAAACTTAAAAATGAAGCCGCATTGTTCAAAGAAGCGTTAATCGCTGGCGTTAAATATGCCGAAGGGCGGGGTGTGGTGGAGTTTGAAGCAACCGATTCAATGAGCGAAAAACTGCTCTATATTTACAGGCTTCTGGTGCATGATAAAGTAATTCAGCCATTACCTGAAGATCAAGTGGCTGAAAAAACATTACGGCATAAGTTGGCCATCTGGTATGCAAAGCAATTACCCAAAGACCACCCTTTACTAAAATAACTTTACTTAAATAATTGTAGTTATTTTTTGGGTATATTTTCTAGCGTCACATAAATCTTCTCAGTTTTTACATCTTTTGTTTCAGCTTTCCATAACAAATACACTCGGCAATCAAATTCAAGTTGATGGTAATTAGGCTCCATGTATCGGCAAAGTTGATAAAAAGCCTTGTCATGGTTCCGCTCTTTTAAGTGCGCCAATTCATGCACAACAATCATCCGTAAAAATTCAGCAGGTGAAGTTTTAAAAAACGAAGAAATCTTGATTTCTTTTTTTGCCTTTAATTTGCCACCTTGAACGCGAGATATCGCTGTGTTCAAACCCAAAGCGTGATGGTCTATGCTTAATCGATTGTCGTAATGCACTTTGTCAAGCAAAGGCGTATTGCGCAAAAATGCTTGTTTAATCTCGGTGCTATATTCATACAAGGCCTTATCCGTTTGTATGGTGTGAGAATGCGGGTAACGTTGGTTAATATAATCTCCCAGCATATTCTGAGACTGTAACTGCCGAATTTTGTCTTGCAGCTCGCTGGGGTAGTGTTGCAGAAATTTGAGAGGTGGCTTCATTGCATATTTTTTTTATGAATTGGTCACACTGAAAATTAAGCTTAAAAGTCTTTGCATCTTGAGTTTAATCTTTGTTGTTAGATTGTAAATTACGACCAATTGCAGGCTTTGTTTCTTAAATTGAATTCTACTTCGCCTAATTATAATGAGTTATATCGTATATCACCTCGGTATTTATAAAGTGGTATTTTTATAAATTTATATTGAGGGTGCTATTTGTAACTAGTCACTTGATTATCGGGTGTGAAATATCTCGATGCATTTTCAAGGTAATAAGAAATTGGAGTAAAAAATGAATAATGATCGTGAACATATTGCACTAAGTGCATATTTAAATCTTTTGGAAAGAAATGGAATCAGTAAAATGCTGATTCGTCAGCGTGAGTTGGTAATTTTAAAGCTCATTCCTTATCTTGAAGAGATTCATACCGATGGCTTTTCATTTAGAAATGCGGTGGATACCTATTTCAAACAGATTGATCAATCTCAGTGGGCCACTTGTTTGCCAGTGATTCGAGATTATTTTTCATTCTGGAGCAATGATATCAAGGCAATTATTGCACTAAATCAAGATCATGCGTTTGGTGTAAATCCAACGGAATGGGCGCCGATTGAGGCAGACTTAAAACAGTTATGGAATTCCTTGGATGAGATTATCTTAACGACTTCTGAAGCACAACCATTAGAATCTTATGAAATGGAACTGCGTAAGAGTGGGGCTGATGATTTTTTTGTGGTGGCTTGTAAAAAACTGGTTAAGTTATTATTGCTGCTACTAAGAAGCGCGCCGCATAAACAGCCCGTAGCTTACCGCAAGGCTTTGGATGCAAACCTGACTTTATTTTCATCGGCTGAAGCTTATAAAGTTTCATTAAAAGTTGGTCGGGAGTTTTACTACTTCTGGAAAGGCGATGCTAGTGCACCTAATTTCATGCAGCCAGCACTTGCAATGGCGGCTTAGCGCAAGTCGTTTTCTGACAATAAAAAAGGAGACTAAGGTCTCCTTTTTTAGTTTTAGATTAATTGCTTGGTACTTATTCAATAAGTAAATCACGTTTACCTGCTACGCCATTCATGGCTTCAGCGTCTTCTAGCGCGGCTTTGCGAGATGTGATGACTGGCCACAACTCTGCTAAACGCGCATTTAAGGCAATAAATTCTTGCTGGTCAGCTGGGACGTCATCTTCAGCAAAAATCGCTTCAGCCGGACATTCTGCAACGCACAGCGTGCAGTCAATGCACTCATCAGGATTGATTGCTAAAAAGTTTGGTCCTTCAACAAAACAATCGACTGGGCATACATCCACGCAGTCAGTAAATTTACATTGAATACAATTTTCGGTAACGACGTAAGTCATTTTTGTTCCTTGAGTACTTAAAAAAGTGCTTAAAATTTTAAAGCGGTATTTTAATTGATTTTTGTTGGTTTATGAAAGGGAATTAAATAATCATTCCAGCACCTACCGTATTATTAGTGCTTTCATCAATTATGATAAACGCCCCAGTGGCGCGATTGCTTGCATAACTGTCTACCATCAGCGGCTGTGCTAGTTTAAAACTGATACGCGCAATGTCATTCATTTTCAAGTCAGTTGTAACTTGCTGTTCTAACGTATTGACATCCACTTTGTATTGTATGTTCCCGACTTTTGCTTTCGATTCGCGGGTCGTATGGCGTACGATGTAGGTACGGGCTGTAGTTAACGGTGTTTCAGACAACCAGCAGACAAAGGCTTCAATTTGTTTTACGGGTGCAATTGTGCTGCCTGTTTTTACAATCATGTCACCGCGAGAAGTGTCGATTTCATCTTCAAGTAATAAGGTGATGCTTTGTTCTGTTTGGGCGTGTTGTAATTGAGTTTCTCCCAATTGAATGGCTTTTACTTTCGATTGGTAGCCATTGGGCAATACGGTAACGGCATCCCCCACGCTAATTTCTCCAGATTCAATGCGTCCCATAAAGCCTCTAAAGTCATGCAAGTCAGCGTCTGCACTGGCGTGCGGGCGGCATACGAATTGCACTGGAAAACGGAACTCTTCGTCACCTTCAGTGTGTGCAGGGGGCGCTGATTCTAGTATTTCGAGCAAGGTTTCACCTGTGTACCAAGGCATATTATCCAGACGATCTACTAGCATGTCGCCAGCTAAAGCAGATAGTGGAATGAAGCGTATGTCTCTTGCTTGCGCAAAGCCGATGTCGTTTGCGAATGCTAGGTAATCTGTACAGATTTTGTCATAAGTGGCTTGGTCGTAATTCACTAAATCCATTTTATTAATGGCTACAACAATATGCTGAATTCCCACTAAATGGGCTAAATAACTGTGGCGGCGTGTTTGTGTCAATACACCACGTCGCGCATCAATTAAGATAATCGCCAAGTTGGCAGTTGAAGCTGCAGTCACCATGTTGCGAGTATATTGTTCATGACCGGGAGCATCAGCAATGATGTACTTACGCGTACCAGTACTGAAATAACGGTACGCCACATCAATCGTAATGCCTTGCTCACGCTCAGCCTGAAGACCATCGGTCAGCAGCGATAAATCTACCGCTTCCATGCCGCGTTTTTTTGAAGTGCGTGACATTTGGTTCAGCGTATCCGCCAAAATAGTTTTGGTGTCAAACAGCAAACGGCCGATGAGCGTGCTTTTGCCATCGTCTACACTGCCGCAGGTCATAAAGCGCAAAAGACTATCGTTGTGTTGTGTTGTTGCATTACTCATTAGAAATAGCCTTCTTTCTTACGTTGTTCCATTGATGCATCTGAAGTTTGGTCGTCTAAACGCGTTGCGCCACGTTCGGTAATGGTGGAGGTTGCGGTTTCAATGACAATTTTAGCTAAAGTATCTGCATCGCTAATTACAGGGGCGGTGCAACTAATATCACCCACTGTTCTAAAACGCACTTGCAAATTGACAATTTCTTCTCCAGCTTTTACTGGGTTGGCGACTCCCCCAGTAACGAGCGGCACATTGACTGGTACGATTGAGTCGCCGCGAATTACTACGTCGCGTTGGTGAGCAAAATAGATGCTTGGTAAAGCTAAGTTTTCACGTTCAATGTATTGCCAAACGTCCATCTCTGTCCAGTTTGAGATTGGGAAAGCGCGAATGTTTTCACCTTTATGTGAGCGTGCATTGTATAAATCCCATAATTCAGGACGCTGATTTTTTGGATCCCATTGGCCAAACTCGTCACGAAAGCTCATGATGCGCTCTTTTGCACGGGCTTTTTCTTCATCGCGGCGTGCGCCACCGATGCAGCAGTCGAAACCAAATTCTTCAATCGCCTCCAACAGAGTTACCGATTGATGTTTATTGCGCGATTCCTCTTCAGATTTTAGTACGACAGTACCACGTTGTATTGAATCTTCTACTGAACGAACAATTAAGCGTTCACCAATTTCTGCGGCACGTTGATCACGAAAATCAATCACTTCTTTGTAGTTATGCCCCGTGTCAATGTGCAATAAAGGAAAGGGGAACTTACCTGGGCGAAAGGCTTTTTCAGCCAGGCGCAAAATGCAAAGTGAATCTTTGCCACCCGAAAAAAGTAATACAGGATTACTGCATTGCCCAGCGACTTCTCGCAAAATATAAATAGCTTCTGATTCTAGCCAATCAAGGTGTGAAAGGGGTTGATGGGCGATGGATTGGTTTGCTGATGCTGTCATTTAATCTCTCAATAAATCTTAAATTAAACCTTAATTTAAATTCTTATTTTTTTATTCTCGTGAATGAGGAATTTATTTTTTTACATGTAGGCCACATTCTTTGTTGGTGGGGTCTTCCCACCACCATCTACCCGCACGGACATCCTCACCTATGGCAATGGCTCTTGTACAAGGCGCACAGCCGATGCTCGGGTAGAATTGGTCATGTAGCGCATTGTAGGGTACTTGGTGCAGATTGATGTAAGCCCAAACCTCTTGTTCGGTCCAGTCGCTTAATGGGTTGAATTTTTCCAGTTGGTTGGCTGCATCAAACTCGCGCACAGGTAAGCTGACACGTGTTGCTGCTTGCGCAGCGCGCATGCCAGTAACCCATGCATTTTTACCTTTTAAGGCGCGTTGTAGTGGTTCTACTTTACGCATGTGGCAGCAATCTTTTCTTAATGTAATACTTTCATAAAATGCGTTAATTCCATGTTTTTTAACATAAAATTCAACAGTATCTGCTTTTGGAAAGTATACATTTAGTTTGGTGTTGTAGTGTTTTTCTGTTTCCGCAATTAAGTCGTATGTTTCAACTGGCAAGCGACCAGTATCGAGTGAAAAAATCTCGATGGCCAATTGGTTCTTTAAAATGATGTCAGTAAGCACCATGTCTTCCGCACCAAAACTATTCGCAAAGGTAATAGCCTTTAACTCGGTACTGGCATTTTGCAATAATAAGATTGCTGCTGCCGTTTTTTTGTTAACACTGGCAACAAGTGCATCGGTTAACTCTGGCTTAATGGCAGGATTGCTTGCTACAGGCTTTAGCATGGAAACAGTATTGCTCATGTTATGCAGTTCGGTTGTAGCGTTTAAACACTGGATTTGGATTATCGACGGCACCTTGATAGGGTTGGCTGAAGTCTTTTAAACTCGCTAAAGCATCCTGCGCAGAGCGATCTGCACGAATTACATAGCTGCTGAATCCGCTACGTTTTAAAAAGAAAAGTTGGTCGCGTAACACATCGCCAAAAGCGCGGAGTTCATTTTTAAAACCATAGCGAGTGCGCAAGAGTGAGCCTAATGAAAAAATGCGGCCGTCAGCAAAGCGCTCTACATGCACGGCAATAATAGGCAAACTGTTAATATTACTTACGCTGTTTAATAAATCTTCCAGCAGTTCGTGTGTATCAACCCAAATGCCAACTTCATTGGCATGCAAACGTTGCTCAAGCTCAGGTTTGCGGGCAATATAAACGCTCAACGGTACGATGATTTTTCCTGTAGCAGGTATTGCCGTTCCAGAAATTTGCTCTTCTGTTACCGTTTTTTCACCAGTAAGCTTAAATAACACAACCTTGCCAGCTTGCTTGCGATCTGCAATTTGGCTGGCAGGTAATCTAACTAGCGTCCATTCATCATTCGCTAACGTGTCGTTAATGATTAAGTTACTCATACTGTTACCTCGACCTTATTTGCGTTTTTTTCCGCATAAACGTGTGCCTTAAATGGTGCAATGCCCAAGCGTTTTGCGGTGTCGATAAAGCGTTCTTCTGCAGTGCGCTCTTTAATATAGACCTCAATTAATTTCTGCACGACACTCGGCATTTCTTCGGCGGAGAAAGAAGGCCCAATCACGTTACCAATTGAAGCATAGTTGCCTTGGCTACCTCCAATTGTGACTTGATACCACTCAGAACCGTCTTTATCAACACCGAGAATCCCAATGTGACCGATGTGGTGATGTCCGCAGGCGTTCATGCAACCCGAAATGTTGAGTTCAATATCCCCGATGTCATGCAAATAATCTAAATTATCAAATTGCTGCTGAATTGCCACAGCAATGGGAATGCTCTTAGCATTGGCAAGGGAGCAGAAATCACCCCCTGGGCAACAAATAATATCGGTTAACAAGCCGATATTCGGCGTTGCAAGACCATGCGCACGGGCCTTTTCCCATACGGTCAATAAATCGCTTAGTTTTACATCCGCTAGAATTAAATTTTGCTCATGTGATACGCGCAATTCACCAAAGCCATATTTTTCAGCTAAATCTGCCACGACATGCATTTGTTCCGATGTTGCATCGCCTGGTGCTGAGCCATGCGGTTTTAGGGAAAGCGTTACAGCCCGATATCCCGGTGTTTTGTGGGCATGTATGCTACGTTTCACCCATGTAGCGAATGCAGGATTACTTGAAATGGCCGCATCAAAGCTTGCATCTTGAGCGGGCAGATTTTCATAAGGCATGGCTTCAAAGTGCTTAGAAACACGCGCTAACTCAGCTTCAGTGATGGTGTTTGGCGCATCTTTTAGATGTGCCCATTCCGCTTCGACCTGACGTTTAAATTCATCGATACCAAGCGCTTTGACTAGTATTTTTATGCGCGCTTTGTAAGCGTTATCGCGCCGACCATGTAGATTGTAAATACGGATAATGGCTTCGCAGTAAGTGAGAGCATGTTGCCATTCAAGATGTTCGTGAATTACAGTGCCCAGAATTGGTGTGCGACCTAAACCACCGCCTACCCATACTTTAATGGCAAGTTTGTTGTTCTTGTCTAGAAAGAATTCCATTCCAATGTCGTGCATTTGCACCACGGCACGGTCATCTTTAGTGCCAGACACCGCAATTTTGAATTTACGTGGCAACAGTGCAAATTCAGGATGAAACGTACTCCATTGACGAATAATTTCTGCCAGCACACGTGGATCAACAATTTCATCTGGTGCAACACCTGCAAATTGGTCTGTCGTGATGTTTCTTATGCAATTGCCTGACGTTTGAATGGCATGCATTTCTACTGTTGCAAGTTCTGCAAGGATGTCAGGCGTATCCTCAAGTTTTGGCCAGTTTAATTGTAGGTTTTGTCGCGTGCTAAAATGACCGTAGCCTTTATCGTATTTTTTAGCGATGTCAGCCAGTTTATGTAATTGTTTGCTTGATAGCATGCCATAAGGAACGGCAATTCGAAGCATAGGCGCTTGGCGTTGAATATATAAGCCATTTTGCAACCGCAATGGCCGGAATTCATCTTCAGTGAGTTCCTTTGCTAGATAGCGACGCGTTTGGTCGCGATATTGCTCTACACGTTCATTGACGATTTGTTGATCTATTTCATCGTATTTATACATGGATAGTTGTGTTTCTTGAATATGTTTAAAATTACTGTATTTTTCAAATTAATGTTACTTATGCTAAAACAAACTTAAAGCCAATGATCAGTAACAGTGTTGCCAGAATTGGCCGTAATACTTTTTCTGGAATTTTAACGCTAATATGACTGCCAACCCATATTCCAGGTAAAGAGCCTATTAATAAAGTACCCAATAATGCAAAGTTTACATGGCCGAGAGTCCAATGCCCAAAACCAGCCACAGCAGTGAGTGGAATCGCATGTGCTAAATCGGTACCAACAACTTTTAAAGTACTCATTTTAGGGTATAAAAATAACAATGCTAAAGTGCCTAATACCCCTGCGCCAACCGACGAAATCGTGACTAGTGCCCCTAAAGTTACGCCAACTAAAACTGTCAGCGGCACTTGCACTCGCTTAAAGCGACCACTACTGATTAAACTGTCTTCAATTTCTCGAATTTGTTTACGTGTGATATAGCTACGAATCAGTAATGCAATCGCGGTTAAAATGAGCGCAACACCAAGAGTGTAGGTAATTATACCAGTGACATCTTTTTCAATTTTAATTAAATGTTTAATTACAAAAATAGTTACAATCGCCGATGGTATGCTGCCAAGCGACATCCAACCTACAACACGCCAATCAACAGATTTATGCGTGTTATGATGTACGAATACACCACCAGTTTTAGTGATGGCTGCGTAAAGTAAATCAGTTCCAACTGCAACGGACGCTTTAAAACCAAATAAAAACACGAGCAAGGGAGTCATTAATGAGCCGCCGCCCACGCCTGTTATTCCCACCAGTAAGCCTACTGAGAAGCCCGCAATCACATAACCAAATTCCATATGGAGTATCCGTTATTAAAAAAATCGTTTGATTACAAACGTGCGAACTATAGCAGTAAATAATAATTTTTTTTAGAATATGTTATTCTATGCGTATAATTTTTAGTTATATTAAAATTCCTTACGCTTATAAAGAAAATTTAGCGGAATCATCACTCTAT
>NZ_JABFRA010000014.1 GCF_013141425.1 Methylotenera sp.
ATAGACTGGTGCATCACTGCGATATTGTTGAAACAGGTAATGATTCTTATCGATTTAAAAATAGGTCTTAAACTGGTGCACTTCTGCACGCAAACTGTGGTGCACTTCTAAACAAGCATTGACAGTTTAAACGTTTCTATGTTGTTGGCTTATGAAATGTTAATGGAAGCTAGTAACGCACAGGTTGAGGGAGAGTTCATACCTAGCCAAGAATACCAAGGTATCAATCTAGCCGCGCTGGATATTTACTGCCGAGGCGGTAGAACAGTTATTTCACAATTTGTTGCAGCCAGTAAGCTTTTGCAGCAGTTTTTAATTGAACACCCAAATAAGAATACAGCAAGGCTAGTAGGTACAGTGTTATTCATTATTGAGGGTAGCTTGTTAAACCGAGAATTTATCTTCACTGGCTCGCAAGCAATAAAGGAACAGATTGAATTGATGGAAATGCTAGGTGTTGGTTTAAAAACAAAAGAAGTAATAATTATGTTAATTGATTTGATACATAAAGAGATGCCTCTATTACAGCAAATTAGAGCAACACATATAGACGCAATGAGAGACTAAAACTTTATTTCTAATTAGTCAGAATATTACATTCTCGAAGCCCAAAAATGAGTAAAATTCAAAATAATAAGATGTCACTATCAAACACTATCTACTTTGATAATGTATCTAAAGTGCAATTAATTGCACTTAAAAGTGATTTTGAAAAATATATCAATGCTGCGTTAGCTTCCAGCACAAGAAGTTCATATCAATCAGATTTAGCGCACTTTATTAGTTGGGGTGGAACCATACCCTCAACCCCTGAAATTATTAGCCAATATTTAGCGGTACATGCTGATTTACTTGCTCCAGCAACACTCAGTAGGCGAGTCGTGAGTATCAATAGGGCGCACACATCGCAGAATTTACCCTCACCTACTAAGTCTGATTTGGTTAAGGCTACGCTACGCGGTATTAAGCGAACTGTAAGCACAAAACAGCGACAGGTAGAGCCCATTCTGAAAAATAATCTATGCGATATGGTGGCTGGTCTTGAAGGGGTTAAAGGTTGCCGTGACAAAGCATTATTGCTAATAGGATTTTCGGGAGCTTTTAGACGTAGCGAGCTTGTTAGCTTGCAACATTCGGATATTGAATTTGTAGAACATGGTTTAGTTGTACATTTGCGTAAATCAAAAACTGACCAGCTAGGTGAAGGTCGCAAGATAGGCATCCCATATGCTAGAGGTGCTGTATGCCCTGTGCTCGCACTGAAAGAATGGCTAAAACTTAGCGAAATAAGTGAAGGCGCCTTATTTAGACCAGTCACACGTCATGGTCGAATTGAAAACATCAACTTATCAACTCAAGCAGTAGCCATTATCGTTAAAGAACGTGCTAAAGCCATTGGCTTAGATGCTAGTAAGTTTTCAGGACATAGCTTACGGGCTGGGCTGGTGACTAGTGCTGCTCAAGCTGGTGTGTCTAGCTGGAAAATTCGTCAACAAACTGGGCATAAAAGCGATGCCATGCTTAACCGCTATATTCGTGATGCAAGATTGTTTATTGATAATGCAGCAGGTTTAATTTTCTAATGAGCCATTTCAATTAAATGACACAGATATAGTGTGAATAATATGATTAGTGCAGAAATGTCACATGCTTTAGCTTTAATAGCACAAACATTACCACCGTCCAAGCTAGATAAGTTGCAAAAAGAATATATAAAAGCTGAAGAAGATGAGGAGTTAGCTCATTGGATTAAAGAATACCCTTTAAACAAATTGCCGCCAAGATATAGAGTTGTGTAGTTTTCATTGATATTTTGGGTTGCTTATTGAGTATTCTCAACTAGCTGACCAATTATTATTTAAGTTGACCAGTGATTCTCATGACTACTGACTATTCATTCACTTTGAAGTAAATTGTTCATCAACGTCATAAATTAAACATCCTGATTGCAGACGTTTGTCATTGACACTTTGGGCCCAAAGCCGCCACTTAACCAAGATTGTTCGAGCCTCACTTGGTGAGCCAATCCAGCACAAATTGCAGAACGTTTTTCTAAGAAACTCAGAAGTTTATTCAAAATTATTGATTAGATTACACTTGACTGTTAATGTGCATAATAATTGTATTTGTAGCCCCCCGTGTTACATGAACGGGAGTTAATCAGCTCTTAAATGGTGAAAAAATGACTTTCAACTCTGAAATAGAATCGTTCATTAAAGATTATGTGAAAGATTTAGCGGAAGGAACTGCATCAATTTTTGCAGGGGCTGGATTATCAATACCTGCTGGCTTTGTAAATTGGTCTGAGCTGATGAAAGATATAGCAATTGATTTAGGACTAAAGATTGAATTTGAAACAGACTTAATTTCTATTGCTCAATTTCATGTTAACGAAAATAATTCAAGATCCAAAATTAATAGAAAAATTCTAGAAGAATTTATTGAAGATACAGAAGCAACAGAGAATCACAATATCATCGCCAACCTCCCAGTATCATCAATTTGGACTACTAACTATGATGAGTTGATAGAAAAAACATTTCTTAAAAATGGAAAAGTTACCGATGTAAAATATACCAATGAACAATTATTATCAAATAAACCTAAAAGAGATATAGTAATTTATAAAATGCATGGTGATGTAAATCACCCAACACAAGCAATATTAACTAAAGAACAATATGAGCAATATCACGAGACTCACCAGCCATTCGTAAATGCACTTGCAGGAGAACTAACTACAAAAACTTTTTTGTTTATAGGATTTAGTTTTACTGATCCAAATTTAGATTACGTTTTAAGCAGATTAAATTTCAGATTTAACGAACATAAAAGACAACACTATTGTCTGGTAAAAAAGCATCAACTGGGTGATTACCTGAACCCAGATCAAGCAACTTTAGATTACAACACACGTAAGCAGCAATTAGTTATTAACGATCTGAAAAGATATGGAATAAAATCATTACTTATTGAAAGTTATGCTGAAATCACTTCTATTCTCAAAGAAATTGAATCACGATTTAAAAAGAGAACAATATTTATTTCTGGTAGCGCAGAAATTTTTAATCCCTATAACCGTAACGAAGCCATTAGCTTTATACACACAATCTCAAAAAACTTGATCGAAAATGATTTTAGAATAGTAAATGGTTTCGGTTGGGGCATCGGCAGCTCTATAATTAATGGCGCTTTAGAGGCTATATATGAAAAGCCACTAAAATATTCGGAAACACAACTAATTCTCAGACCATTTCCGCAGTTTGAATCTGGAAGAACTAAATTATCTGATCTTTGGGAAGAATATAGACAGAAAATGATATCACTTGCTGGCATCTCTATATTTGTTTTTGGTAACAAGTCAGATAACGGACAAATAATAGATGCAAATGGAGTAATTCGAGAATTTGAAATATCGCTATCTTTGGGAAATATATGTATCCCAATCGGTTGTACTGGATATGCCTCCAAAGTTATTTATGAAAAGATTATTGCAGATCTAGAAAATTATTATAAAAACCCAATTTTAGCGAAAGAATATCTAGAAAAACTTAACGACACTAAAACACCTTTAATAGAAAAATCAAAAATTTTAATCGATTTCATTAAAACAATAACTCCCTAGAGAGGAATTCTTATGGCGCGCAAAGTATTTTATAGTTTTCATTACTCAGCTGATAGCTGGAGAGCAAGTAAAGTAAGAAATATAGGGGTGATTGAAGGCAATCAACCAGCAAAAGATAATGATTGGGAAAGCATCACTAAAGGTGGAGATAAAAAAATTGAAGCATGGATAGCTGAGCAAATGAACGGAAGGACTTGCACAGTAATTCTAGCAGGGAAAGAAACTGCTAATCGTAAATGGATTAATCATGAAATAGTCAAATCTTGGGATAAGGGTTTAGGGGTTCTAGTGATTTACATTCATAACATTACAAATCATGATGACAAGCAAACAACGAAAGGAGCAAATCCCCTAGATTATGTTATACATGGACCAAGTAAAGCAAAGCTATCTACAATTGCAAAATCCTATGATCCTCCTAAAACAGTAAGTGCTGATGTCTATAACTACATAGCAGCAAATATTGAAAAATGGATAGAAGATGCAATAACAATTCGTAAAGCTAATATATAGAGTAAAGGATAATACGAACGTTTGCTTTAGTGAGCCAATCAAGGCACTGAAATAACCTCTACCCAGTGCCCATCTTCATCATCTTGGGCGCGGTCTAAGAGATTGAGATCGACACAATCCAGTTCTCAGATTTGTCAGAATTGGTGAGGCATTATAGGCTCGAACGTATAACTGGAATGGGTCGGCAGTGACGATTTTCAGAGTCCGCTATGGAACGTTGCAATTTCTTAGACTTGCCGTTTCCACTAATTAACGGCATGATATTCATATGCTAATTTTTCAACAGCCTAGTTAGGCGCAATAGTCACGGAGACTAATATGTTGCAACTACGTCCATCTTGTGAGTGCTGCGACAAAGTACTTCCACCTGAGTCTACAGAGGCTCGTATTTGTTCGTTCGAGTGTACTTTTTGTGCGTTTTGTGTAGAAACTGTTCTCCACGGAAAATGCCCAAACTGTGGCGGCAATTTTGTTGCAAGACCAATTCGTCCAGAAAATAAGCTTGCTACTAGCCCTGCATCAACCGAGCGTATTTATAAACCTGCAGGTTGCGCAAAGACAACATAATGTTCTTCATTGCACCTAACTCATCAAACGGGGCACGCTAAAGCGCGCCCTTAAATTCAAACGTCACTGACGGCTTTGGGTCGGGAGTGACGATTTTATGGGGCTGCTTTGAAGAAATGCGATTATAAAGCCCAATAGTAGACGGTCATAAAATTCACTCAGGGCCCAAACCGGAAGTTCATCAAACAAGCTCGACAGACAGCAACGGGGGACGAAGCAGCCGGTCAGTTTTGCAACGCCTATGAGTACTTCCAGCACTTAGCTACCATTTGAAACATCCGACATAGTTTGTAATTACTATATTGAAGTTAGTTTATTTGGCTGAAATCTATTTCATTTAAAGCGGCAGCAATTATTTTAGCGTCTCTAGGCCGAACTATTCTTATTACCTCGACACCATCTTTAAGGTACACAAGTGTCGGCCAGAGTTTTACTGAATAGGTACGTCCAAGTTGCTGCCCTTTGCCATCTGCAATTTTGATATGTTTCACATTTGGATATTGAATAAGTGCAGCAGCGATAATTGGCTGAGCCTCTTGACAGTACCCACACCAACTAGCACCAAACTCAATGACAGCGGAGCCTGTCAACTGATCCAAATCTGCTCGATTTACTTGATTTTCTGCATCCATGTTGTGGTGACTATTTAATTAATAATTCATGATTTAATGAACACGTGGTTACGAAAGTAAAAAGCCACATTAACCAATGCAATCATTAATGAAACTTCAATTAAAGGTCAGATTAAACTTTAGCCAATGCACTTCTCAAAACCAATTCTAATTCGTCTGGTAAAAAAATCAGCTTAGTGATTGAAGAACGACCTTCCTTTGACATTTTTCGTAAAGACTTGACCAAAATGTCTTGAAACTTTGCTATTTCATAATCAGCATGCGAAGCAACGAATTCACCCAGATAACTCTCTAGAAAAACCAATACCACCACATCCTCTAACGTTTTTGCTTCATCATCATCATCATCCTGCACCGGATCTTTACGAACCAATGAACAAACGCGACTTACCAAGATGTCGTCGTAGCCAACATCCTTAAGAACAGATTGTGCAATATCAGCATGAAAATTTTTAAGCTGGTTGCGCCACTGGTGATAACCCGTCTTAGTCATTGGGTAACTCGCACGAGGAATCTGCCAACGCTGGATATGTTGACAACGAACTGCCAACTGAAGCTCTTCTGAAGCATCTGGTGTAAACCGATTAAGCATCTTGCTCATACGCTGCCCATAAATCAGTTCTTTCGGCAAGATCTTTTCTTCATACATTTCAGTGACTGGATCTAAAGCATTCAACTCGTCAAAGCGAGCGATTGCTTGTTGAAATTTAAATGGATTGGATGTTTTCATTATTAGGTGATGATGTCGTAGGTAATTAACTAAATTAGTTAGCATAAATGTAAAAGTCCAAAACGCTATATTTTTTTAATTGCTCTCCATAACTATTAAATTCAGTTTTTGGGGTTACAGTACGATTTTGGCCATGCTTCCATTTTAGATAGTACGTTTAAAAAATATTAATCACTTGAAAATATTTATCTACTCAAACTTTATAAATTTGGTGCGAATCTTGCTTTACTACTAGTAATAAATTCATTTGGATTGCTATGCTAAAGGTAATGATTGTTGATAGTGATTTAGCTCGCACCAAGCCGCTGAAACAATCTTTGCTGGATGAAGGTTATGAGGTTATCGCACATATTAAAAGTACTGCGAATGTTGATGATGCCTGTAGAAAACTTCAGCCCGATGTGGTGATTATTGATACAGACTCTCCAAGTCGCGACACTTTGGAACATATCTGCGTAATGACCATGAATGACCCGCGTCCAATTATGATGTTTACTCATGACGATGATAAAGATCAAATTAAGCTGGCTACTCAGGCAGGGGTTTGTGCTTATGTAGTCGGTACAATACCCAACGAAAGGTTAAAGCCTGTTATCAACGCTGCAATAGCAAGGTTTGATGAATTCAAAATTTTACGTCAAGCCCTCAATGAAGCGAACATAAAGTTAAGTGAACGCAAGGTGATAGAGCGTGCTAAAGGTTTATTAATGAAGCAAAAAAAGATGGATGAGGAAGAGGCATATAGTCTGCTTCGCAGCATGGCAATGCACAGAAAGATTCGATTAGGCACACTATCAAAACAGATTGTTCAGGCAGCAGAACTTTTACTTTAATTTCAACTTCAAATTGATCTATTTAGTAAATAGTTTCTGCACATCATTAGTGCATTTGTTTCGGTTTGGTGCAGTATCAATATACATATGTGCCATCTAGTTAACATTTAATGAGGACTCATATTTAAATTAATTCATTAGTAATCAATAAATTATATAATTTATAACGTAGTTGGCATTACTATTGCTTTATGTATTACAAGAATCAATCGCTGCATCAAATCCAAAGACGGATAACAATGTAGCAAAAAACCATATAGAGCCAAAGGCGGCTCATAAGATAAAAGAATTAAGACAAAGGCGTCTTAACAACAAGGACCATTCCTTGGAGTTAAGACGCCTTTTTTTTGTGCCAAATTTTAGATATTCAACTAACTAGTAATTTAATGAGGACTAAAAAATGAGTGATAAAGAACAAGTTACCCCAACCTTAATTGATAGCGCAAACAATTTGAACCCAATAAATACTGTTGATTCTAGCCGTCGTGGTTTTTTAAAAAACACTATCGCAGGCGTAGTCGGAGCTGCCACTATTATGAATATTTTACCCGCAAGTTTACAAACCAATGCATGGGCTGCAGGCTCAGATGCGCCTGAAATCACTGAAGTTAAGATCGGTTTTATTCCACTGACAGATTGTGCCCCAATTATTGTTGCTGCAGAAATGGGTTTTGATAAGAAATATGGCATCAAGATAACTCCTTCTAAAGAAGCTTCATGGGCGGCTATTCGGGATAAAACTGTAAATGGCGAACTACATGCAGCTCATGTGTTATATGGCTTGATGTACGGTGTTCAACTTGGTATTGGCGGCCAGAAAAAAGACATGGCAGTATTGATGACTCTAAACCATAACGGTCAAGGCATTACGCTGGCAAATCAATTGAAAGAAAAAGGCGTAACTGATGGTAGAAGCTTAAAACGCTTACTGGATAACGAAAACCGTGACTACACTTTCGCACAAACATTCCCAACAGGCACTCATGCTATGTGGCTGAACTACTGGTTGGCTGCGAATGGTATTAATCCAGTTAAAGATGTAAAAACCATTGTAGTGCCTCCACCACAAATGGTGGCTAATATGCGTATCGGCAATATGGATGGTTATTGTGTAGGTGAGCCTTGGAACGCTCGTGCGATTTTCGATAAAGTCGGCTTTAGCATTGCAACTTCACAGGATATATGGACAGATCATCCTGAAAAAGTATTGGGTACAACGGCTGATTTTGTGGCTAAAAACCCAAACACTTCACGTGCCATGATTATGGCAATTCTAGATGCCTGCCGTTATATCGAAGCAACTGAGAATCGTGCCAAAGTCGCTAAATTAATTGCAGGTAAAGCCTATGTGAATGCACCGGAAGAGGTTATTGCCGGTCGATTTGTAGGTGATTATGACAATGGTATCGGTAAAAAATGGAAAGATCCTAATTTCATGAAATTCTTTGAAGATGGCAAAGTCAATTTTCCTTACTTATCAGACGGCATGTGGTTTTTAACACAGCACAAACGTTGGGGTCTGCTTAAGTCAGATCCTGATTACTTAGCTGTTGCGACTAAAATTAATCAAGTGAAACTGTATTCTGAAGCTGCATCTCAACTTGGCATTAGCGTACCTAAAGATGTGATGCGCTCTAGCAAACTAATGGATGGGGTGGTGTGGGATGGTAAAAATCCAGCAGCATATGCAGCAGGTTTCAAGATCAAGGCATAAAACTGTTTAGATGGAGAGCGTTTAAAGGCGCTCTCTTACTAGGTAACTTTTTAAAGAAAAATATTATGAGTGCAATTAATCTAAGTAAAGAAAGTTTAAAAGCCATCATGAACAACAGAAATACTGTTGTAAGCAAGGAAAATAAGATGACGAATTCAACAATAGCTATAGACAAAATAGAAACTACAAAGCTAAAAACTAGCGAGCTTGCATTAAAAGCACGCGCCTTATTTAAATGGTTAATCCCCCCAGCATTTGGCCTGCTGATGCTACTCGCTATTTGGACGATAATTTCACAGCAATCACCTAACCTACCAGGGCCCATTAAAACATGGTACTCAGCCATAGAGTTATTTAGCGATCCTTTTTATGACAATGGCCCAAACGATAAAGGCGTAGGCTGGAATATTCTTGCCTCATTGCAACGAGTGGGCTTAGGTTTTGGTTTGGCTGCATTAGTGGGAATTCCAATGGGGTTTATTATTGGTCGATTTGAGTTCGCTTCAAAAATGTGCGCTCCAGTTATCAGTCTATTACGCCCAGTATCTCCCCTTGCATGGTTGCCGATTGGCTTGTTGGTATTTAAAGCAGCTAATCCCGCCGCAATTTGGGTTATTTTCATTTCAGCCGTTTGGCCAATGATTATTAACACTGCAGTGGGTGTCAGCAAGGTGCCTCAAGACTATATGAACGTGGCAAAAGTACTCAATTTAAGCGAGTGGAAAATTGTTACTAAGATTCTTTTTCCGTACGTACTCCCTTACATGATGACCGGTGTTCGTCTTTCGATTGGTGTTGCATGGCTTGTAATTGTAGCTGCTGAAATGCTTACAGGTGGTGTTGGCATTGGCTTCTGGGTATGGGACGAATGGAACAACTTAAATGTTGAACACATCATTATTGCGATTTTTGTCGTAGGGATTGTAGGTTTGCTTTTAGAGGTAGTTCTTACACAAATCGCTAAAAAGTTTAGTTACGAATAAGCAAAACAACAAAACATTTATCCTCTTAGGAATCATCATGGACAAGCTAGAGAAAGCAAATGCAGACCGCTACGTACAGTTAGAAAATATTGAAATGACCTTTACTACTAAAAAAGGCACATTCAATGCATTAAGCAATATTAATTTGAATATCAAAGAGGGCGAGTTCATCTCTATTATTGGTCACTCAGGCTGCGGAAAATCAACAGTTCTTAATCTAATTGCAGGTTTGCTTGCGCCAACAGAAGGTTTTTTATTCTGTGCTGGTAGAGAAATTGCAGGACCAGGCCCTGAGCGTGCCGTAGTGTTTCAAAATCATTCTTTACTTCCTTGGCTAACATGTTTTGAGAATGTGTATTTGGCAGTAGAGCGTGTTTTTGGCCCCGGCTCTGTTGACAATGAAACTAAAGTTCAGCTTGAAACACGCACACACGCTGCAATTGCTTTGGTTGGTTTAACACACTCTAGCGATAAGCGTCCGAATGAAATCTCAGGTGGTATGAAGCAACGTGTGGGTATTGCACGCGCATTGGCAATGGAGCCAAAAGTCTTGCTGTTAGATGAGCCTTTCGGAGCGCTAGATGCGCTCACCCGCGCCAATCTGCAAGATGAACTGATGAAAATCATGGCTAAATCAGGTTGTACCGCAGTGATGGTGACGCATGATGTGGACGAGGCAATCTTACTTTCAGATCGCGTAGTCATGATGACCAACGGCCCTAGCGCAACCATTGGCGAGATACTGGAAGTCAATCTTGCTCGACCAAGAGATCGCTTAGCTTTGGCAGAAGATCACGATTACAACCATTTACGTAGCGAAGTTTTGCGTTTTTTATATGAGCGCCATGCAAAAAAAGTCGCTTAAACATTTTCAATTTTAAATTTATTAAGGAATCAACCATGAAACCGAACATTACATTCAAACTTAATTTAGTGATGGTTGCTACTGCTCTAGCACTATCAAGCTTTGCACAATCTGCAATGGCAGAAGATGCACCAGAAGCAGAATACACGCTTTTAGATTCTATTAAGCAAGGCAAACCTTTAACCAGCTTCAGACTTCGTTATGAAAGCGTCGACCAAGAAGCATTCCAAAATGCTACTAAAAAACTAGATTCTGCTCATGCGTTTACACTTCGCAGCTTAATCGGCTGGCAGACTGCCCCCTTTCATAACTTTAGTTTCGCTGCGCAGATGACCGACGTGCATGAATTCAACGATAACTTTAACGATAGACGTGGCAACTTAACTGAACCGGGTAAAAGTAATTATGCCAATATCGTTGACCCAGGTTATACCGACATTAATCAACTTTTTGTCGATTGGACCGGCATTAAAAACACCAAACTACGTTTAGGTCGACAAGTGGTGAATTTAGATAACGTGCGTTTTATAGGTGATATTGCGTTCCGTCAAAACACACAAGTTTTTGATGGTGTTTCTGTACTGAATAAAAGTATTCCTGATACCGAAATCTTTGCAGCACACTTTGACAAAGTACGCCAAGTCAATACTGAGTTAAGAAGCGGTAACATGGATCTATTGAATGTGAAGTATCGTATTTCACCTAGCGAATCATTAGTGGGTTACGGTTACTTTGTTGATGTGGCGAACTTGAGTCAAAACAATGGTAATCCCGCAGCCTTGAGTACAGCGGCTCAAGGTGGTAATGGCTTAGGCGCGAGTCAAGATCTGACTAAAACAGCCACAACGGATGCAAGCTCAAAAACTCTCGGTTTACGTTTAGATGGTGTACGTAAAGTAGATGATAACTGGAAAGTGTTGTACACAGCAGAATATGCAAAACAAAATGACTATGCCGGCGGTAGTCCACTGATTGATGCCCATTACCTTAAATTAGGCGGTGGTGCTGCTTATGATGTGTGGTCGATTAGGATTGATCATGAAGTGCTTTCTAGCAATAACGGCAAGTATGCTTTCCAAACCCCACTAGGCACGAATCACTTATTCCAAGGTTGGGCAGATCATTTCTTAGCTACACCACGTCAAGGGATGGAAGATACCTTTGTGACTTTTGCCGGCAGTATTGAAAAAGCCAAACTTTATGCTGAATACCATGTATTTAAGTCAGATGAGAAGTTTGCAACGCTTAATGGTAAATTCAGCGACAACTATGGTAGTGAGTTTGATGCGAGTGTGTTCTATCCATTTACAGCCAACATTTCAGGCAGATTGGAATACGCGAAGTTTATGGAAGATGATGTTTATGGAACAACGAAAGCATCAACAAACGCAGCACGTAAAGGTGACAAAGAAGTGATCTGGGCTACCGCAATGTATACGTTCTAAAGCATTAGAAAAAGTCTAGCAACCGTTTCAATAACAGTTGCTAGACTTTTCAACATAATCTAACTTTTAAGATGATTGAATTATGCAAAAACTGAAATTAGTGGTTGTGGGTAACGGTATGGCAGGGATGCGTACTGTTGAGGAACTATTAAAAATAGCGCCAGATATTTATGATATTACTGTTTTTGGTGATGAGCCCTATCCCAACTATAACCGCATCATGTTGTCGCCAGTATTAGCAAATGAGCAAACCATTGATGACATCATCTTAAACAGTCGTGAATGGTATGCAGCGAATAATATTAAGCTGCATACTGGCGCACGTATCAATAAAATTGACCGTAAAAATCGTGTGGTGTACGCAGAAAATGGGACTTCTGCGGAGTACGATAGATTATTACTCGCAACAGGATCTAAACCTTTTATGCCGCCAATCCCAGGTAAGGAGTTAGACGGCGTACAGGGTTATCGTGACATAAAAGATACTAATGACATGATGGACGCTGCAAAAAAGTACAAACATGCAGTGGTAATTGGTGGTGGATTATTAGGTTTGGAAGCCGCGAATGGTTTAAAAATTCAAGGCATGGATGTCACTGTAGTGCATAGAAATGAGTGGTTATTGGAAAAACAACTCGATAAAACTGCAGGCAAAATGCTCCAAAAAAATTTAGAGGCCAAAGGTTTAAATTTCTTATTAGAAAAAAATACTGAGTTGATCAATGGTAATCAAGATGGCCGCGTAAGCTCTGTTCGCTTTACAGATGGCTTAGAAATCACTGCTGACTTAGTCATTATGACTGTTGGGATACGTCCGAATTTCACACTCGCTGAATCTGCTGGTATTCATTGTAATAAAGGGATTGTCGTTAATGACACCATGCAAACCTATGACCCTCGTATTTACGCCGTTGGCGAGTGCGTAGCGCATCGGGGCATTTCTTATGGTTTGGTTGCTCCATTATTTGAAATGGCTAAAGTATGCGCGACGCATTTAGCTAACTTTGGTATTGGCTTATATAAAGGCTCTGTGACTTCAACAAAATTGAAGGTGACGGGCATTGACTTATTCAGCGCGGGCGATTTTTCTAGCAATGAAGATGATGGCCGTGAGGAAATTGTTTTACACGACGCTGTGGGTGGGGTTTACAAAAAGCTCATAATTAAAAATGACAAAATCATTGGCGGCGTGCTTTATGGGGATACCACGGATGGTTCGTGGTATTTTCAAATGCTTAGAGATGGTAAGCCCATCCACGAAATTCGTGACCATTTAATGTTTGGCCAAGACTCACTCGGCAATACGGGTCATTTAGGGCAAAACAAAGCTGCTGCTATGACCAATGAAATGGAAGTTTGTGGCTGTAATGGCGTATGTAAAGGCACCATTGTCAAAGCCATTCAAGATCAAGGCTTATTTACAATCGATGATGTAAAAAAACAAACCAAAGCCGGTTCTAGCTGCGGCTCATGTGTCGGGCTAGTAGAGCAGATTTTGGCCTCAACACTGGGTGGCGGTTATGCACCACCTTCAACCAGCAAAGCAGTATGTGGTTGCACAGAAAAAAATCACGAAGAAGTGCGCGCTGAAATTCGCACTCATAAATACTTAAATATTCCAGACGCCATGAAAGGCATGGGCTGGCGGACTCCTAATGGTTGCGCCACTTGTAGACCAGCGCTCAATTATTACCTGCTTTCAACTTGGCCACATGAAGCCAAAGATGATCCTCAATCACGTTTTATTAACGAGCGAGTGCATGCCAATATTCAAAAAGATGGTACTTACTCAGTAATTCCTCGTATGTACGGCGGCGTGACTACGGCGAATCAACTACGCAAGATTGCAGATGTTGCAGATAAATATGCTGTGCCTATGGTGAAAGTTACCGGCGGGCAACGTATTGATCTATTAGGCGTCAAAAAAGAAGACCTTGTCGATATGTGGGCTGATTTAGATATGCCCTCTGGTTATGCTTATGGTAAGAGTATTCGTACGGTTAAAACCTGTGTAGGTTCTGAATTCTGTCGCTTTGGTACTCAAAACTCGACGCAACTAGGTATTGATATTGAAAAAGCATTTGACCATATGTGGGCGCCACACAAAGTGAAGTTTGCCGTTTCAGGCTGCCCGCGTAACTGTGCTGAATCTGGCATTAAAGATGTAGGCATCATCGGTGTAGATTCTGGCTGGGAAATTTATGTAGGCGGCAACGGCGGTATTAAAACTGAAGCTGCACAATTCTTATGCAAAGTTAAAACTGCAGAAGAAGTATTGGAATATTCAGGCGCATTTATTCAAATTTACCGTGAAGAGGCACGTTACTTAGACCGTACTGTGCATTGGATTGAGCGTGTAGGCTTAGAATATGTAAAACAACGCGTTCTTGAAGATGCAGATTGTCGCAAGGCTGCTTATGAACGCTTGCTATATGCCTTGCAAGGTGCAGTTGAACCTTGGGGAGAGCGAGTTAAAAATAAAGCACTCAGTAAGCAATATGAAATCATAGCCGTTTAATAGCTAAAAAATAAGGATGCCACGTAATGAGTAATTGGGTAAAAGTAGCGCCACTTGAAGATATTCCTCAATTAGGTGCGCGCGTCGTTCGCTCTAAAGAAATTGAAATAGGTGTTTTTCGCTTACAAGATGATCGTATATATGCAGTCAACAACAAATGCCCTCACAAAGGCGGCCCATTGTCTGAAGGTATTGTTTATGGCGACAAAATCGCTTGTCCACTTCATAGTTGGAAAATAAGTCTAGTAGATGGTCAAGTAGAAGAGCCGGATGTTGGTGAAACGGCATGTTTTAAGACTAAAATTGAGGATGGCATTGTTTATTTAGAATTAAAAGATTAACCACCTTGATTAAAAAAACAAAATCAACTTGTTGTTACTGTGGCGTCGGCTGTGGCGTCATTATTCATAGTAAAAATGAACAAATTATAGACGTAAAAGGTGATCCTGATCATCCAGCTAATTTTGGGCGACTGTGCACTAAAGGTGCTACTTTACATTTAACAACGAATTTAGATAATCGTTTGCTCTATCCAGAGATGCGCTTACAGCGTGATAAACCTAGAGTCCGTGCCAGTTGGGATGAATCACTCGATTTTGTTGTAGAAAAGTTTGCTAAATCCATAGAAATGCATGGGCCAGATTCTGTGGCTTTCTATATTTCTGGGCAATTACTCACTGAAGATTATTACGTTTTTAATAAATTAGCTAAAGCCTTAATTGGCACCAACAACGTCGACACAAATTCACGGTTGTGTATGAGCTCAGCTGTAAGCGGCTATAAAGCTACATTAGGCTCAGACTCGCCACCAGCGTGCTACGAAGATATTGATCACACTGAATGTCTTTTGATTGCAGGCTCAAATACAGCTTTTGCCCACCCGATTATCTTCCGACGAATTGAAGATGCGAAAGCCAAAAATCCAGATTTAAAAATCATAGTCGTAGACCCTCGCAGAACTGATACCGCTCAAGCTGCTGATTTGCATCTTGCGATTTTACCAGGTACCGATGTCGCTTTATTTAATGGTATGTTGCATGTGATGTTGTGGGAAGGCTTGTTGGATATGGCTTATATCAACAGTTATACCAATGGCTTTGCCGAGCTTAAAGAAACGATACGTGAATACACGCCGAAAATGGTAGCGGATATTTGCGGCATTAAAGAAGCAGACATTATTGCTGCAGCCAAATGGTTTGGCAAAGGACCATCATTGTCTATGTACTGTATGGGTTTAAATCAGTCCATTCATGGCAGAGATAAAAACGCAGCACTGATTAACCTGCACCTTGCTACAGGACACATTGGCAAATTAGGTGCAGGGCCTTTCTCTCTAACAGGTCAGCCTAATGCAATGGGTGGACGAGAAGTCGGCGGCATGGCTACTTTAATGTCCGGTCACCGTGAGTTAGCCAATGCCGAACATCGCGCGGAAATAGCCCAGTTTTGGGGGGTTGAGTCTGTGCCTGAAGCGCCAGGAAAGTCAGCAGTTGAAATGTTCGAAGCCGTGAAAGATGGAAACATAAAGGCAATTTGGATTGCCTGTACTAATCCTGCGCACTCTATGCCAGATCTTAATAATGTATTAGCCGCCTTAAATAAGGCTGAATTGGTCGTTGTGCAAGATGCGTTCAAGCAAACTGACACCAATCAATATGCTGATGTATTGTTGCCAGCGAGTACTTGGGGAGAAAAAGAAGGCTCCGTCACCAACTCAGAGCGTTGCATAACGCGTGTGAATTCTGCTGTACAGCCACCTGCAGAAGCTAGACACGATTGGGCAATCATGGTGGATTTTGCTCAGCGTTTAGAAAAACGTCTTGCTACAAAATCCAGATTGTTTCCTTACAGCAATACCGAACAAATCTTTAACGAGCATCGTGAAACTACACGCGGGCGTGATTTAGATATTACGGGCCTAAGCTACGCGCTGCTTAACGAACAAGGCCCACAACAATGGCCTTTTATTACTGGAGCAACGACTGGAAAAGCTCGCTTATATACCGATGGCGTATTCCAAAAGCCGGATGGCAAAGCACAGTTTCTGAACGCTACGTATAAAGGCACTGCCGATAAAACTGACGCGCGCCACCCGCTACATTTACTCACAGGACGTTTGCGTGACCAATGGCATGGCATGAGCCGCACAGGCAACGTTGCGCAACTATTCAACCATGCTGAAGAACCTTGTATTTACATGAACGCTGACGATATGTCGCGCCGTTCAATTAAAAATGGCGACATTGTCAAAGTGAGCAACAAGCGCGGCAGCCTAACCTTACCCGCACAAACCTCTACTGAGATGCAGCCTTCACAAACATTTATTCCTATGCACTGGGGCAGCCAGTTTATGAATGGATTAGGCGTTAATGTGCTCATGCCTTCAGCAGTCGATGTGATTTCTAAGCAACCTGAACTCAAGCATACTGCGATAAAAATTGAAAAATTAGACTTACCATGGCGCATTAGCGTCATGCGCAGCATTAAAAACTTAGACGTACTACAAAAAATACGTGCATTACTTATAAACTTTGAATATGCAAGCTGTGGTTTATTCGGTCGCGCAACAGAGCAACATGCGGGCATGCTGATTTTGCGCGCAGCTCACACAGAAGCTCCTAATGACAAAATTATTGCCGAAATCGATCGATTATTAGGTATGACAGATGATATGCCTTTACTGGATTACAATGACGCAAAGCGAGGTATCAGCAAACGTATTTTGGTGGAAAAAAATCCAGCTACGGATAAGCCGAAAATAACAGGCGTTCGCCTAGTCGGGGAAGTTCTCGCAACTGACTGGTTAAAAGAAGTGATGGTGACTGGTGAGTTCACGGCAGAGTTGCATCGTTGGGCATTGGCGCCAATTAGCATGCCACCATCAGGTCAAGGCCGTCGAGGGAAAATCATTTGTAACTGTCTGGACGTCGCCGAGAATGACATCATCGACACTATTCAATTAGGTGCCGATTTGATCACACTACAAAACAAGCTTAAATGTGGTACCGAATGCGGGTCCTGTGTACCTGAATTAAAACGGCTAGTGAAGATACATGAAAATCAAGGGTACACATAGATTTTTTTTGATTGGCCGACTGAATTGGGTCGACATTTGTCGGTGAGTTGTCGTAGATGAAGGTCGCCTTTGGGGATTTTTCGGTCAGTAAGTAAAATTAGGTGAATGACTCAAAAGGGTCGGGAGTGACGATTCTCAGTGGCAGCTTTGTAGAAATGTAATTATTAATCCAAATTGCAGACAGTCATAAAACTCACTAGGGGCCCAAAGCTGACATTCTAAATTACTCAAAGTTACGTAAGCCAGCCACATTGGTAATTACAATTTCCTTCCCGTTCACTTCAATTAAACCAGCATTACTCAGCCGTAACATCACGCGTGAGAGTGTTTCTGGCGTGAGGTTGAGCATTGATGCAATTGTTAATTTATTTGCAGGTAATTGTAAACGCTCTGGATTTGGCGAATCAGCACTAATCTGCAGTAAATAGCCAATTAGTCGTTGCGTGCTGTTTTGTAATGAAATGGACTCAATATCATTGACCAACTGACGGTTGCGCGCCGATATGGCTGCTAGCATACGCCTAACGACTGTCACGTCGTTATCGAGAATGTCAAAGATCGCCTCTCTGGTAATTAATAATACTTTAGAATCTAAAGTGGTTTGTGCGTAAACTGGAAAAGAGCGCTCTAGGAATAGCACAGCCTCACCAAAGCTTTCACCAGGCTGAATCAAACCAATGACTTTTTCATCACCTTGCGGTGAGATTACCCCCAGCTTTATTTGTCCTTCCAGCAAGAGATAGAATCCATGTGCTTTGTCACCGCGGTTAAATAGTGTGCCACCGCGTGGGATGTCTACTAGCCTAGTGCCATTGGCTAATAGCTCAATCTGAGATGGTTGCAACTCAGAAAACATGTAAAACCCAGATAATTTTTGAGCTATTTGTGATTTATCCATAAATTATCTCCTTATATTTTTGATATTTTTATAAAGAGTATTGTGTACTAAATTAGTCAACTTTCAAAACTTGATTCGGGTCAAGATTTTATTTAGATCCAAATGCTATTGTCCGTTCTGTAATTTTCTTCACTCTTTAATTTAAAGGAGCAATGTTATGAGCGCAACATTCACCAAGTCGATGGCGCGAAATGTTTTTTACGGTGGGGGAGTTTTCTTCTTCCTGTTATTTCTTGCACTTACTTTTGACACCATGAAAGTGTTACCAAAGCGAGACAACAGCCAAAACATTACGCCAGCAGTGGAGCACGGCAAAAAACTATGGGAGACCAATAACTGTATTGGCTGCCATACATTATTAGGTGAGGGTGCTTATTTTGCACCAGAATTAGGTAATGTTTATCCACGTCGTGGACCAGATTTTATTAAAGCGTGGATTAAAGGACAGCCAACTGGTGTGCCTGGACGTCGTCAAATGCCGCAATTTAATTTAAGTGACGCAGATATTGATGATCTCATTGCATTCCTTAAATATGCGTCTGAGATTAACACCAATAAATGGCCACCAAACATTGAAGGCTAACTTGCCAATAACTCAGGAGATTTTAAAATGAAATATACATCTCAAGCTGTGGCGAAGCCTTACTTCATCGCAGCAATTGCTCTGTTCCTTGGTCAGATTTTATTCGGTCTAATCATGGGGCTTCAGTATGTGGTTGGGGACTTCCTATTCCCCGCCATTCCTTTTAACGTGGCTCGTATGGTGCATACCAACTTGCTGATTGTCTGGCTATTGTTTGGCTTTATGGGAGCCTCGTACTATCTAATTCCAGAAGAGTCTGAAACCGAGCTATACAGCCCCAAGCTGGCTATTCTTACCTTTTGGATTTTCTTGGTGGCGGGTGCGGTTACCGTGCTGGGCTATTTGCTTGTCCCTTATGCGTCCCTCGCAAAATGGACTGGCAATGACCTGCTTAACACCATGGGGCGCGAGTTCCTTGAACAACCATTACCAACCAAAGTAGGTATCGTGTTAGTTGCCTTATCTTGGTTGTTCAATATTGTGATGACAGTACTTAAAGGTCGAAAAACAGCCATTAGCTTAGTGTTGTCACTTGGTATGCTTGGTTTAGCGGTATTCTTTCTGTTCTCGTTCTACAACCCGGTCAATCTAGTAAAAGATAAATTCTACTGGTGGTGGGTGGTTCATCTTTGGGTTGAAGGTGTATGGGAATTGATTCTTGGTGCAATGTTAGCTTTCGTATTGATTAAAGTAACAGGTGTTGACCGTGAAGTGATTGAAAAATGGTTGTACGTGATTATTACCATGACATTAGTCACAGGCATTATCGGCACGGGTCACCATTACTATTGGATTGGTACACCAGCCTACTGGCAATGGTGGGGTTCAATCTTCTCAGCATTAGAGCCTATTCCGTTCTTTATGATGACTGTATTTGCATTTAACATGGTAAACAAACGCCGTCGTGAGCATCCTAACAAGGCTGCAGTATTATGGGCTTTAGGTACAAGTGTTATGGCGTTCTTAGGCGCTGGTTTATGGGGTTTCTTACATACACTAGCCCCAGTGAATTACTACGCACACGGTACGCAATTAACTGCAGCACATGGTCACTTGGCATTCTATGGAGCTTACGCCTTGGTGGTATTAACCATGATTTCGTATGCAATGCCTATCATGCGTGGTCGTGCGGCAAATTCTGAAAAAGCGCAAATTATGGAGATGTGGTCTTTCTGGTTAATGACGATTGCCATGTTCTTTATCGCCTTATTCTTAACTGGCGCTGGTATTGTGCAAATTTGGTTGCAACGTATCTCAAACGCACCAATGAGCTTTATGGCGGTTCAAGATCAAATATCAATCTTTTACTGGGCACGTGAAGGTGCTGGCTTGGTGTTCTTGATTGGTTTGTTACTTTACATTGGTAGTTTCTTTGTAAAAGGTGAAAGCAAAGCTTTTGAGTAATTAATCAAAAGTGAAATTAAAAAAAGAGGAGTTTCGGCTCCTCTTTTTCATTGGTTTAGATATATTTTACAACTTGATTTGCATCAATGACCAAGCCTGCGCTAACGCGCATGATGCTGTAAAAATCAGCGACGCAATCTAATTATCGGAATTAAGTGAACGAACACAGCAACACTATTAATCAAGATGATCTACCAGGTGATTTTGCAATCTGGATTTTTATTTTTGCAGAAATGTTGGCATTTGGTGTGCTATTTGTGGCCTATGCCTTTACCCGCGCTCAGAATATTGAACTGTTCAATGCTTCGCAACTTACATTAAACCGTACTTCAGGGGCAATTAATACGCTGGTGCTGATTACCAGCAGTTACTTTGCAGTAAGGGGCGTTGAGGCGATTAAGCGTGGTTTAAATCAACAGTGTGCACATTGGCTGACAGGTGCCTTCTTACTTGGCGGTGTATTTGTCGGCATCAAAATGGTGGAATTCCAATCCAAGTTTGCAGCGGACATCACCATGAGCACCAATAATTTTTATATGTTTTACCTGTCACTGACATTTTTCCACTTTATGCACGTGTTAATGGGCATGGTTATTTTAGCGGTCATCATTATGAAGGCCAGACGTGGCGGATATAGTGCACATGATTATGTTGGTGTAGAAACGGGCGCTTCGTTTTGGCACATGGTGGATTTTTTATGGATTATCTTATTTCCGCTGGTTTACATTATTCGCTAGGATTGTTATGAACAACACTAAAGCACTATCAAATCTATTTTTTACAGTCATTTTGCTGGTGCTAGCGGTGTTGACTATCATGACATTCAGCTTAGGCGAGGCAGGCATGGCGGGCAAAGGCGTTATGCTCACATTATTAGCAATCACCATGATAAAAAGTCAGTTGGTAGCCAATTATTTTATGGGTTTGCGTAGAACTAAGTTTTTGTGGCGCGCCATTATGTTTGGCTATTTTGCCATCGTTGGCGGCTTAATTGCAGTGGCTTACTTAATGGGTCTTAAATAAAAAAATTACTAATTTAATTGGTTAAACTTAAAACCAATACTGGAAATTTCATGGAAAACTTACCTTTTTATCAATCGCACGGTAGCGAAATCGAGCTTTTTGAACGTGCATGGCGCAACAATTTACCTTTGCTCATTAAAGGCCCAACGGGCTGCGGTAAAACACGTTTTGTCGCACATATGGCGGCTAAGCTATGCTTACCGCTGCATACCGTAGCTTGCCATGACGACCTCACCGCTGTTGATTTGGTTGGTCGACATCTGATTGTCGACGGTCAAACCGTGTGGAGCGATGGGCCTTTAACGCGTGCAGTGCGTGAGGGCGGTATTTGCTATTTAGATGAAGTAGTAGAGGCGCGTAAAGATACAACGGTTGTGTTACACCCACTGGCTGATGATAGACGCATCTTACCAATAGACCGTACTGGTGAAATTTTGGCCGCGCCGCCATCTTTCATGCTGGTGGTTTCTTACAACCCAGGTTATCAAAATTTTCTCAAAGGCATGAAACCCTCCACAAGGCAGCGTTTCATTTCACTCGCTTTTGATTTTCCATCAGCTACGCAGGAAGTAGCGATTCTAATTGGCGAAACAGGTATTGATGAAATGTTAGCAAAACGTTTGGTTTCTATTGCTAATGCATTTCGTGCGTTGAAAGACCATGACTTGGAAGAGGTCGCCAGTACACGCTTGTTGGTGTACGCCGCCATGCTGATTAAAGATGGATGTGAGCCCACACTGGCTTGCCGCGCAGCCTTAGTTGAGACCTTGACGGACGACCCGGAAACTGCCGTTGCATTGCGTGAAGTGATTGATGCGACGTTTGGCCTATAAATGCGTTTAATAGAAACACGCTAACATGGAAGAATACGTCGGAGAACTCTGGCACAAATTGGTCACGCGTGTTGCCGATAAGCAGCATGCAGAGGCGGCTGTCAGCTTAGATGAAATGAGTAAAACTGCCGCTATTTTCTTTCGGGCTTTGGGCGGAGATGCGGGCTTAAATCTTTCTGCTGCCCCATCCACTCGCCACGGCGCAAGGCGAGGTTGGCGAGATAGACTTGCGACTACTGGTGAACGGATTGAACTATGTTGGCGCGATGGCGAAACACTGCGATTACCAGAAAAAATAGATATATTCACCGAGCGAAGTCTAAATCGCGATTTATACTTGTGGTTAGTGGCGCTTTTAGCAGCAAATGTTGATGACAGTTTGCCTTGGATTGTCCGCAATCAAAAAGCTACGCAAGTCACGCTGGAGCGCTTTCCTGGTTTGGTTGCCAGATACCGTCGATTGATCAATGCACTATTGCCCTTGCGGCCTTTGCCAACAAGCCTGCCTGCCGCTGAAGCTGCGCAAGAGGCTGTTATTCGTCAAGCGCTAATTCAACCTGGCAGTATTCATGTTTTGCCCCCATCAAAGAAACAATTTCAACCTGTGGTGCTTTGGACACACCCAAGTCCTCCAATGAGCGCCAATAATAAGGTTAGCACCAGTGATGGTGAGCCTGAACGCGAACAATCGGAAGATAAAAATGGTGTTAAAAGTCGCAAAAAACACGCTGCTGAACGAACTGATATGCCAGATGGCAAAGATGGCTTTCTTATGATGTTTCGTGCTGAAAGTTTGTTTTCGTGGACTGAATATATCAACGTGAATCGTCCACAAGACGAAGAAGATGACGTTGAAAGTGCCGCGCTAGCCGCAGAAGATATGGACACGATGACGATAGCACGCGACGGCGAAACGAGTGTTGCTAAGTTACGTTTTGACCTTGATCTGCCGCCTGCAGGCGAAGATGACGCGCCTCTGGGCGAAGGCATTCCCTTACCTGAGTGGGATTACAAAAAACAAATCATGCAGCCTGATTACTGCCGCTTACAGGAGCTTGTATCGCAACAAGCTGAACCATGCGAATTGCCGGCACAATTACGCCGCACAGCAAGACGCTTGCGCAGTCAGTTTCAAGCGCTGGCACCCACCAGAACTTGGCTCAAAAGACAGCAAGACGGTGAGGAAATTGACCTTGATGCATGGGTGCTGCAAGAGGCTGATTTACTCAGTGGCAAGCATTCTGATAGTCGCGGCATGTATCGCGCACAAGTCAATCAGCAACGTGATTTGGCGTGTTTGCTATTGGCTGACTTATCACTTTCTACCGATGCTTATGCCTCTGACCATGCCCGCGTAATTGACGTGATACGCGATAGTTTGTACTTGTTCTCTGAAGCGCTTTCTGCGACGGGTGACCGCTTCGCTATGTATGGATTTTCATCATTAAAACGCGGCAATGTACGTTTTAATCGCTTAAAGAGTTTTGATGACCGATATGACGGATTAGCGCGTGGCCGTATTCAAGCCATTAAGCCAGGTTACTATACGCGCATGGGGGCAGCCATACGTCAGGCAAGTGCTTTACTTGCGGCCCAACCACAACGTCAACGCCTGTTATTATTGCTCACCGATGGCAAGCCAAATGACTTGGATCGCTACGAAGGGCGATATGGTATTGAAGATACGCGTATGGCACTTCATGAAGCGCGCCAGCTAGGTTTACGGCCGTTCTGCGTAACGATAGATAGAGAAGCTAATGAGTATCTACCTCACTTGTTTGGTGCTGGCGGATTTGCTGTGATACGCAAACCAGAAGATTTACCTAAAGAACTACCCTTGCTATATGCGCAAATGACGCGCTAGAAAGCGCTGAATAATAATTTTTGATTCTTGATTCGGGTCAAGATAATCTATTCATTTAATAGCTATTCTTCTCTCCAAGGTGCGACAAATCGTCGCAGGCATTCTAAATAATGTCATACCTATCTATCACCAAGGGGAGGTAATCATGTTTAAATTTAAGACCAAAGTACTTGTAACTGTTATTAGTGCAGCATTAGCCATGGTTTCATGCGCTCAAGTCGCAGAAAAATCAGCATCTAACGGTGAAAAGAAAGACGCCAGCCTTGTGAATGGCCTCCCAGTGGTTCAGGGCGTGCTCACGCAAGCGCCTAATGTTCCGCCACCAATCACCAGAAGTTACGCGGCTAAAGTCGTTATTAATATGGAAACACAAGAAAAAGTCATGCGCATGGCAGATGGCGTGGACTATATGTTCTGGACATTTGGTGGACAAGTACCTGGTCAGTTTATGCGCGTTCGTGAGGGGGATGAAATTGAGTTTAACCTATCCAACAGCCCTGATTCAAAAATGCCACATAACATTGACTTGCATGCGGTAACAGGCCCAGGTGGTGGTGCGGCATCATCATTTACTGCGCCTGGCCACACCTCTAAATTCAGCTTTAAAGCACTTAATCCTGGGCTGTATGTTTATCACTGTGCCACGGCACCTGTAGGCATGCATATTGGCAACGGTATGTATGGCTTAATTTTAGTAGAACCTAAAGCAGGCTTACCAAAAGTAGACCGTGAGTATTACGTGATGCAAGGCGATTTCTACACCAAAGGTAAATACGGTGAGGCTGGCTTACAGCCATTTGATATGGAAAAAGCTATTAAAGAGCAGCCAGATTACGTTGTATTTAACGGTTCTGTAGGTGCGCTGAATGGAGACAAAGCAATTACAGCTAAAGTAGGCGAAACGGTACGTTTATTTGTGGGTAATGGCGGTCCTAACATGGTGTCTTCGTTCCACGTCATTGGTGAGATTTTTGACAAAGTCTATGTAGAAGGTGGCAAGCTTGAAAATAACCATGTCCAAACAACTTTAGTGCCTGCGGGCGGCTCTGCTATTACTGAATTTAAAGTCGATGTGCCAGGTACTTTTATTATCGTCGATCACTCTATTTTCCGAGCCTTCAACAAAGGTGCACTGGGAATGCTGAAAGTCACCGGACCAGAAGATAAGGTTATCTATTCTGGTAAGCAGGCTGATACTGTTTACTTGCCAGAAGGTTCTGCGACACAATCAATCGCAAATCCAGCCGCTGCAGCAGCTAAAA
>NZ_JABFRA010000109.1 GCF_013141425.1 Methylotenera sp.
CGCCGCCGAATTTTTTTGACAGGATTGTCGTAATCGCTGCTGTTAGTGTCGTTTTACCATGGTCAACGTGGCCAATCGTGCCTACGTTAACGTGCGGTTTGGTACGTTCAAATTTACCTTTTGCCATTGCTTTAGTCCTTTACAATATTTTATTAACTATAAGTTTTATTAAAATTAATAAAACTTGTTCAAATTTAAAAACCATCTCAATTAGAGCGGCGCTACTTAAAACATCAACTCTTGGTGCCCATGGCGGGAATCGGACCCGCGACCTCTCCCTTACCAAGGGAGTGCTCTACCACTGAGCCACATGGGCGCTTAATTCTGCGTATCCAGTCTTGGAGCGGGCGACGAGACTCGAACTCGCGACATTCAGTTTGGAAAACTGAAGCTCTACCAACTGAGCTACACCCGCGCATCCATTCCAACCAGCGCCTACAGGCTCATACATTACAGCTACATCAATTACAAACACGGTGTTATTAAAACTTGGTGGAGGGGGAAGGATTCGAACCTTCGTACTCTGAGAGAACGGATTTACAGTCCGTCGCCTTTAACCACTCGGCCACCCCTCCAAACCGAACCCGCGATTATGCTGAAAATTTGACTGACTGTCAAACGTATAAAAGGGTAAATGTTTAAGAATTTGGTGCCGGATGTCGGAATCGAACTGACGACCTTCGCATTACAAGTGCGCTGCTCTACCAACTGAGCTAATCCGGCGTTTTGTGAGTTGCGTATTATACTGACTTTTTAAAAAAAGTTAAGCTACTTTACGATAGTTAATGTAGGTTTTTTGCTTTTTCCATCATTTATTTCTTTCCCCACTGATTTATCCGCATTATTTGGTTCCATTGCTAGTGAGCTTTCCTCAATTTCAAAAAACATGCCCTGCCCATTCTCACGGGCAAAAATACCTTTTACTGCATGCATGGGAACATAGAGGTTTTGCGAAACGCCGCCAAATCTTGCAGAAAAGCTGATTGCTTCATTATCAATGTGCAAATCTTTAGTTGCCGAGTAATTTATGTTTAGAACTATTTCACCATCCTTAACATAAGCTACTGGTACACGCGTATGACTATCTACTGCTACCAATAAATGGGGAGTATAACCATTATCTACGCACCACTCATGAATAGCGCGGACTAGATATGGCTTGGTAGAAGTAAATTCTGCCATCGCAAATTATTTGCGCATTGCTTTTTCTGATGGCGTCATCGCGTCTGCGTATAACGGCCTAGAAAATAAACGTTCTGCATACTTCAGTATTGGCGCCGCTTGATTTTGCAAATCGATGCCGTAATGACCTAAACGCCATAGCAAAGGCGTCACCGCAACATCCAGCATTGAGTAATCATCACCTAATAAATAGTTCTGTTTACCAAAAATTGGCACCAACTGCGTTAAATTATCACGAATTGTAATGCGCGCTTTATCTGCCTTCTCCTCATCACCAGATTCAATGTCTTTAATGTGCGCAAATAACTCTTTTTCAAAGTTATACAAAAACAGCCGGGCACGAGCACGCATCACAGGATCTGGCGGCATCAGTTGAGGATGCGGGAATCGCTCATCAATGTATTCATTGATAATATTCGCCTCTGACAACACCAAGTCACGCTCCACCAAAACGGGCACTTGGTTGTATGGGTTTATCACTGCCAAATCTTCGGGTTTATTGGCCAAATCTACATCAATCACCTGAAAATCCATGCCCTTTTCAAACAAAACAATGCGGCAGCGGTGGCTATAGGGATCCGTTGTCCCTGAATATAAAGTCATCATAATTAGTGTATATCTTTCCAATAGGCTTTTTTGAGTTTGTAAGTGAGTACTAACAACACTCCTAAAAACAGCAATACAAACCAACCCAAGCGATTGCGCTGTTGTTTAGCAGGCTCAGCCATATAGGCCATGAAGTTGGTTAAGTCGCCAATAAGCGCGTCATATTCAGCAACTGATAAGCGACCTGGCTTCGCAAGGGTAAGTTGATGTGTCTTATGGTCTAGAACTTGTTCACCTTGCAACTCATATAGAACATGTGGCATTGCAACTTTACAAGTAACCGGATCAAACACACAATTACCCCAGCCAGTAGAACTTGTACTATCGCGATAAAAACCACGCATGTAACTATAGAGCCAATCTGCACCTCTGGCGCGTACTTCAACAGACAAGTCAGGAGGTGCGACACCAAACCATTTTTTTGCATCTTTTTTGCTAATAGCGGATGTCATCGGATCGCCAACTTTCTCGGCGGTAAATAGCAGGTTTTCTTTAATTTGCTTTTCCGTCAAACCAATGTCCTCCAAGCGCTTATAACGCATGTAATTAGCGCTATGGCAGCCCAGGCAATTATTTACAAAGGTACGCGCGCCACGCTGCAATGATGCTTGATTTGAAGGATCAATGGGTGCTTTATCTAAATGCACTTCGGTATTTGCCAGATTTGCTAAAGGCAATAGCATCAACAACACTAATGCCTTAGTGATGTAGTTTTTAATATTCATCATCATTATCCCGTTACCCTTTCTGGCACTGGTTTAGTTTTGTCTATTTTTGTGTACCAAGGCATTAAGATAAAGAATGCAAAATAAATGGCGGTAAAAATACGTGCTACAACAGTTGCAATATCCGCTTTACCAAGCCACGCACCAAACTGCCCCCATACATTCGCCGGCACAGTACCTAAATATCCCAAAACAAGAAAGCTAATCACAAATGCTGCCAACCAGCCTTTATATAAATTCCCTTTATAGCGAATAGACTTCACCGGACTTCTATCCAACCAAGGCAAAAATACAAACGCTAGAACCGACAGGCCCATCGCTGCCACACCTGGAAACTGCGAGATACCAATTGGCGGCACAGCGCGCAGAATTGAGTAATACGGTGTGAAATACCAAGTCGGTGCAATATGCGCTGGTGTAACCAAAGGATCGGCCGGCACAAAGTTATTTGCCTCTAAGAAGTAACCCCCCATTTCAGGGGCAAAGAAAATAATCGCAGCGAATACAATGAAAAACACCACCACGCCCACCATATCTTTTACCGTGTAATAGGGGTGGAAAGGAATACCATCCAAAGGAATGCCCGTCACTTTATCTTTGAGTTTTTTAATTTCTACACCATCTGGATTATTTGAGCCAACTTCATGTAAAGCAAGAATGTGTGCCGCCACCAAGCCCAAAATCACCAAGGGTAGGGCAATTACGTGAAATGCAAAGAAACGATTTAGGGTTGCATCTGAAGTTAAATAATCTCCGCGTAGCCATTCCGCAATGTCTGGGCCGATAAACGGCACAGTACCAAACAAACTGGTAATTACTTGTGCGCCCCAGTAGGACATTTGACCCCAAGGCAGCAGGTAGCCAAAGAACGCCTCACCCATTAATGCCAAGAAAATACCAACGCCAAACAACCAAATAAGCTCACGTGGATTTCGATAAGATCCATAAAGCAAACCGCGGAACATATGCAGATAGATCACCACAAAGAACAGTGATGCGCCCGTCGAGTGCATATAGCGAATCAACCAACCCCACGGCACATCACGCATAATATATTCAACCGAGGCGAAAGCCATCAAAGCTTCCGGTTTGTAATGCATAGTTAAAAAGATACCAGTAACAATCTGCAGCACCAGCACCAACAAGGCTAACGAGCCAAAAAAGTACCAGAAATTGAAATTCTTTGGTGCGTAATATTCAGTAAGGTGCGCTTTGATATTGCTAGTCAGCGGAAAGCGCGCATCCACCCACCCCAATAATTCATCTGCTTTTTTAGTCAGTAAACTCATTATGCAGACTCCTTATCTTCACCTACTAACAGGGTTGTTTCAGTCAAATATTGATGCTTAGGCACAACCAAGTTGGTTGGGGCTGGCGAGCCTTTAAATACACGTCCAGCCAAATCAAATTTTGAGCCATGACATGCGCAAACAAAACCGCCATCCCAATCAGCCGTTACTGCAAAATTCTGTGCCGGTGAGCAACCCAAATGGGTACATGTACCCAACAATACGGCATATTTTGGATTTATAGCACGCGTTTTATTTTTACAGTAATCTGGCTGCTGCGGCACTTCCAAATCAGGATCAGTCAACTGCGCATCGTGATTTGCAAGCTTAGCAATCTGCTCATCCGTGCGATGAATAATCCACAACGGCTGACCGCGATACTCATCTACCTTCATTTCACCAGGGGCCAATTTACTTACATCGATCTCTACTGGCGCACCTGCCGCCTTAGCACGCTCACTAGGCGTCATACTTAAAACGAACGGAACCGCAGCGGCAGCACAGCCAACCGCTCCGGCTGCAGAAGTAGCAATTAGAAACTTACGCTTCTCTTCATCTATCTCGATTTTAGTTTGGCTTTTGTCAATTTGGTTGGATGACATCACATTTCCAATTCCGCCCTTTTGAGGCTTGCATTTACTTTGTTTAAGAAAAATTTTAAAACTTAAAATTGCCGTTTGAATATAAATATTGAATATTAATAGCTAAAAATTAAGCACCTTAAAATTACCCGCAGACGGCTATCTCTATTCAAACCTGCGCGCATTATACATTTTCTAAACAGATAATTAAAGTTATATTTTATAAGTAATTGATATAAAACAATTAAACTGGATTTCTAATGTCGATAAACGCATGTGCAATATTGAATTTTTGCGCAAGATGTTCACCCAGTGCTTGCACCCCATAGCGTTCTGTTACATGATGTCCTGCTGATATATAGGACACTCCTGACTCCAAAGATTGATGTGTTGTCTGTTCGGATATTTCGCCACTGATGAAAACATCCACTTGAAGCTCAATTGCAATATCAATGTAGGCTTGTGCTGCACCTGTACACCAAGCTATTTTTTGCACTAGTTTTTGTGGATTACCAATAACCAATGGCACGCGCCCCAAAACCTTTGAAATATGAGCAGCAAACTCTTTTAACTGAACAGGCTTATCCAATATGCCCCAAGCAACAATGTTTGAATCTGCTGCAAAACTAGAGAAGTTAATTCCTAACACGCGCCCAAGTTGAATATTATTGCCGAATTCAGCATGTGCATCTAAGGGCAAGTGATATGCCATTAAATTTAAATCATTTTTTAGTAAGAATGCCAGCCTATTGCGCTTTATGCCGACGATTCTGGGGTCTTCATTTCGCCAGAAATAGCCATGATGCACTAAAATCAAGTCCGCATCAGCCTGTCGCGCCGCTTCTAACAAAACCATAGAAGCCGTCACACCCGTAACAATTTTGCGCACCTCGGACTTACCCTCGACCTGCAAGCCATTTGGACAGTAATCTTTAAACGACTCTACTTGCATGAGTTGTTGCGTATAATGAACTAACTCCTTGAGCTTTACCATTTTTTACGGCCTTTTTTATCTTTACCCTATTGATTTTAGCTAGAATAGCCTGATATTACTTTGCATCTTCATCATACTAAATTACGGCACAGGCATACATACAAATGAATAGTCAATTACATAAAAAACTATGGCTTATTTTTGCGCAAACAGTAACGATATGCCTAGCGCTAATTTTTGTATTGCGACTTTTTTCCCCTGATCTTATAGAAAGTATACTTAACAAAAAGCCTAGTACTGTATTAGTAAAACAGGCTGAGCCTAGTTTTAGTAAAATCCAAAGTGGCTCATACAGTCAAGCGGTAAAAAAAGCGATGCCCGCCGTGGTGAACATCTTTACCAGCAAGGCTCCTCCAGAAAATCCACATCAAAAATATTTAGACGATCCGACCTTTCGTCAGTTCTTTGGTGATCAATTTGACGACCCTGACAACCAAGCTCAACCCGAAAATAGCCTAGGTTCAGGCGTAATCGTGAGTGAAAATGGTCTAATTTTAACCAATAATCATGTTATCGCCTCTGCTGATGAAATTGAAATCGCATTGTCTGATGGTCGAAAGATGTCTGCAAAAGTAGTAGGCACTGACCCTGATACGGATTTAGCTCTAATTAAAATCGATGCGGATAATCTGCCTGCTATTACCTTTGCCAGTTCAGATAAGCTTGATGTGGGCGATGTAGTCTTAGCAATTGGTAACCCATTTGGTGTTGGCCAGACAGTAACACAAGGCATCATTAGCGCATTGGGCCGCAATCATTTAGGCATTAATACTTTTGAAAACTTCATTCAGACTGACGCCTCAATCAATCCAGGCAACTCTGGCGGCGCACTCATCGATGCGAATGGTAATCTAGTCGGCATTAACAGTGCTATTTACTCACGCAGCGGTGGGTCTATGGGCATCGGCTTTGCTATCCCAGCCACTTTAGCTCGACAAGTCATGGATCAAATAGTCTCTCAGGGCAATGTCACTCGAGGCTGGATTGGGATAGAAGCACAAGATATTACGCCAGAATTAGCAGAATCTTTCAGGCTTAAAACAGCACAAGGAGCCTTGGTTGCAGGAGTTTTACTTGACAGCCCAGCGGCAAAAGCGGGATTACGACCTGGTGATATTTTGTTATCGATAGAGGGCAAACCAATATCCGATACTGGCGCTATGCTTAATCTAATCGCAGCACTTGCACCCAATCAAAAAGCAACCCTTAAAATAGCTAGGGCTGATGCAATGCTGGATATCCTTGTGACCATTGGAAAACGGCCTAAACCAGTCGCAATAAAAGAGTAGTGCCATTGAATATCTAAATCGCTGGCGGCAGAATGGTTGGTAATTTTTCTGACTTGGACAATGAGGCAACTAAAATGCCGAATTCATACAATAACCAGATCGGTACTGCTAGCATAAACTGTGAAATGATATCGGGCGGAGTGAATATTGCCCCCAGCACAAATGCCACAACAACCACGTAGCCCCGCGCCTCTTTTAGCTGCGAGATGCTAATCCAACCAAATCTTACTGTCATCACAACTGCGATTGGCACCTGAAAAGCAAAGCCAAACGCAAAGAACAAGGTCAGCACAAAATCTAAGTAATTACCTATATCGGTCATCACCGCCACCCCTACAGGAGCCGTGCCAACGATAAATCCAAATACCACTGGGAATACCAAAAAATAAGCAAATGCCATCCCTGCTAGAAATAATAAACTACTCGCCACTATCGTCGGAATCATTAATTTTTTTTCATGCGCATAAAGCCCAGGCGCAATAAACGCCCATAGTTGATACATAGTATGTGGCAGGGAGACAATAAATGCTGCCATCATGGCAACTTTCATTGGCACAAAAAAAGGCGTTGTCACTGCGGTAGCAATCATTTGCCCGCCAGCAGGTAATTTGCTAAGTAATGGGGCCGCTAATAAAGCATATATTTTGTTAGCAAACGGGAAAAGCGCAATGAAGACAACGACAAAACCTATGACTATACGAAGCAGCCTGTCGCGCAGCTCAATTAGATGTGAAATGAAGTTTTCTGTAGGGGTCACAAAATGCAACTAAGCTCGGTCTGAGCTCGCTTTAGTATTGGTTGTTGGACTAGCTTCTGTCTTATTCTTTATTCCAGTTTCGCCACCTGGCTTCAGATCAACATTTAGTAAGTCTTGCGCAAATGCCTCTGTTTTTTCCTGAAACTGCGTTTCCGCACTACTAGCGGCACTTTGAATTTCTTGCTGCAATTGCTGCAACTCTTCAAAACGTACTTCACGATTCACTTCATCTTTGACTTGCGCTACATATTTTTGCATTCGGCCTGCGATTGCGCCTAATGTCCTCGCCACTTTAGGCAGCTTTTCTGGGCCGATAACGATTAAGGCTACGATTGCAATAACCATTAACTCTGAGAATGAAACATCAAACATACAAGTTCAACTTTAAATTTCGTCTACGTGGCCGAACTTTCATTTCACCTTAGTCGTTGGGGCCTTCGGCTTAGCGCTGGCTTTACTTGCGGTAGCATTTTTTGCTACTGGTTTTTTCGCTACAGGTTTTTCCACTGCGGATTTCTTTGTTGCTGGCTTCTTTTTTGCTATGGGATTTACTTTAGGCACTTCAGCAACATCTGCCTCGATAAGAGTTGAAGCGTTTTCACCTTGCACGGTATTGAGTTCGCCTGAAACCGTTGCATTTTTTTCTTCGTTCATTGCATCTTTAAAGCTTTTAACAGCACCACCCACATCCCCACCCATATTTCGCAATTTTTTTGTACCAAAAACCAAAACCACAATGAGTAGTACTATTAACCAGTGCCAAATGCTAAATGAACCCATGATAAATCTCCTGATAGTTAAGCTAAAGTTTTGCGCTGCTTTTCACCGCCACCCAATACGTGAACATGCAGATGAAACACTTCTTGACCACCCTCGCGCCCAGTATTGATAAGGGTTTTAAACCCAGCTAAACCTTGTTCTTTTGCAATTTTTGGCGCTAACAATAACAACTTACCCAGCAAGGCTTGATGTTGCGAATCACAATTGGCTAAACTTTCAACATGCAATTTTGGCACTAGCAAAAAATGTACTTTAGCAGACGGATTAATATCATGAAAAGCAATTATATCTTCGTCTTCGTAGATCTTTTTTGAGGGTATTGCACCATTTACAATCTTGCAAAAAATACAGTCTACGCTCATTTTGTTTCGCTTTCTTTTGTTCTTATCGCTTTTTTGTTATGGCATAAGCTAAAGTTCAGCCTACATTGATAAACTAATCATTCTTTGAACGACTCGCCTTTTCTTCTATACCTGAAAGGCCTTCACGTCTTGCCAGTTCATTTAAGATATCCTGAGGCCCTAAACCAGCCTGCGCTAGCATCACTAAGGTATGAAACCACAAATCAGCCGTTTCATAAATAAGATGCTCTTTATCACCGTTCTTTGCAGCTATAATAGTCTCAGCAGCTTCCTCGCCAACTTTTTTCAGTATGCTATCCATGCCCTTGCCATATAGCTTGGCAACATAAGAAGTCTGCGGATCTGCGTTCTTGCGTTGTTCCAACAATTCAGCCAGTCGGGTTAAAGTATCATTCATATCTCAATTGGCCTAATAAATATCTTTTGGGTCTTTTATAACGGGCTGATCAACCAACCAATTTCCATTTTCCAGCTTTTTAAAAAAGCAATTATGGCGCCCTGTGTGACAAGCAATACCACCGACTTGTTCAACCTTAATCAGCACCACATCCTCATCGCAATCTAGACGTACTTCATGCACAAGCTGGAAGTGTCCTGATTCTTCACCTTTGCGCCACAATTTAGAGCGTGACCGTGACCAATATACTGCCTGTTTCGTTTCATAAGTCAGTAGCAAGGCTTCACGATTCATCCAGGCAAACATGAGAATGTGCCCAGTATCGTACTCTTGTGCGATTACTGGCACCAAACCATTGGCATCCCAGTTCACCTCATCAAGCCATGAGTTCGATACTAAAGTCATAACCTTACTTCTATGCCATGTTGCGCCATGTATTCTTTGGCTTGTTTAACAGTGAATTCACCATAATGAAATATGCTGGCAGCTAACACAGCATCTGCGCCACCTAGTGTCACGCCATCGACTAAGTGCTGCAAATTACCCACGCCACCTGAAGCAATAATGGGTATATCCACTGCGTTTGATATGGCTCGATTCAAAGGATTATTAAAACCAATCTTTGTACCGTCTCTATCCATGCTGGTCACCAACAATTCGCCTGCACCAAGCTTAGCCATGTATTCTGCCCACTTTACCGCATCTAAGCCAGTCGCATTTCGACCACCGTGGGTAAATACCTCCCACTCGAAAGGTTGGTTGTCTACTTTTTTAGCATCAATTGCGACGACGATGCACTGAGAGCCAAATCTGCCTGCAGCATCTTGCACCATTTTAGGGTTTAATACCGCCGTAGTGTTGATGCTAACTTTATCTGCACCGGCATTTAACAATCGACGGACATCTTCTACTTCACGTACTCCACCGCCAACCGTGAGTGGAATGAAAACTTGCGCTGCCACTTCTTCGATAATGTGCAGGATTAATCCTCGATTATCCGAGCTTGCAGTGATATCCAAAAACGTGAGTTCATCTGCACCTTGGTCATCATAACGCTTGGCAATTTCAACAGGATCGCCTGCATCTCGAAGCTCAAGAAAATTTACACCTTTAACTACACGACCAGCCGTAACATCAAGGCAAGGAATAATGCGTTTAGCGAGCACTTAGTTCATCCGCAAGTTCTTGAGCCGCTGCAAAATCCAGCGCGCCTTCATAAATAGCACGGCCGGTAATCGTGCCAATGATACCCTCACTTGCCACCGCGCAGAGCTTACGTACATCATCTAAATTGGTCACACCCCCAGAAGCTATCACTGGAATAGTTAAAGCCTGCGCTAAGGCTACAGTAGCCTCAATATTAACGCCCGTGAGCATGCCATCACGTCCAATATCAGTATAGACAATGGAACTTACACCATAGCCTTCAAACTTCTTCGCCAAGTCGATCACATCATGTCCAGTTAGTTTTGACCAGCCATCAACTGCTACTTTTCCATCCTTTGCATCCAATCCTACGATGATTTGTCCGGGAAATGCATCGCAGGCATCACGCAAGAATCCAGGGTTTTTAACTGCTGCTGTACCAATAATCACGTAATCTATGCCACTATCAAGATAGCGTTCAATCGTATCAAGATCACGAATACCCCCACCAAGCTGAATTGGAATTTCCCCCGCCACGGCACGCACAATTGACTTAATTGCCGACTCGTTCACTGGCTTTCCTGCAAAGGCCCCATTTAAATCCACCAAATGCAAGCGCTTTCCACCAAGATCTACCCAGTGACGGGCCATCGCACCTGGGTCCTCAGAAAAAACGGTAGATTCTTCCATTAGGCCTTGTTTTAATCGGACGCAGTGGCCATCTTTAAGATCAATTGCTGGGATAATTAACATAATGATTTAAATTGTATTTGGTTGTTAAAGTTAGTAGTTAATAAAATTGAATGCTTTGCAAATTCAACTACTTTAAGCCTATTGGCTTAAGGCTGCCAGTTTACGAAATTACTTAACATTTGCAAACCTGCATTCGCACTTTTTTCTGGGTGAAATTGAACTGCAAATAAATTATCTTGTGCAATCGCGCTGGTAAAGAGACTCGGATATTCGCTATAGCCTGCAATAATACGTGCATCATCCGGCTGCACATAGTAGCTATGCACATAGTAAAAACGTGCGGCGTTGTCAATATCTTTCCACAATTCATGCGCTGTATTGGCCGCATTCACTTGACCTGACTGCGTCTGATAGACCTGATTCCAGCCCATGTGGGGTACTTTAAGCTTCTGCCCATCGGCATCATGCATATCAGCCGCAGCAAATCGTTTCACATTTCCTTTAAACAATCCCAATCCTGATGTGTTGCCTTCTTCGGAATGTTCAAATAGCATCTGCAGGCCGATACAAATCCCCAAAAACGGCTTATTCCGCGCTGCATGTTTCACTGATTCACGCAAACCACGCACGTCTAACTCGCGTATACAATCAGGCATTGCTCCCTGACCCGGAAACACCACGCGTTCGGCATTTAAAATATCTTCAGGATTACTTGTCACAAGCACTGTTTTTGCAGAAGCAACATGTTCTAAAGCTTTTGACACTGAGCGTAGATTTCCCATGCCATAATCAACTACGGCTATATCAATTTTTGTCATACTGCAATCTTCATTAAGTCGTCAGAAACTGCTGACGGACTCAATTTATAAGCTTCCCTTTGTGGATGGCATGATGCCTTCCATACGTGTATCTAATTCCACAGCTACTCGCAAAGCACGTCCAAAAGCCTTGAAAATTGTTTCAGCTTGATGGTGAGCATTGTGGCCTTTTAAATTATCGATATGCAACGTAACATTGGCGTGATTTACAAAGCCTTGGAAAAATTCATGCACAAGGTCAACATCAAACTCGCCAATAGACGCGCGCGTGAACGTACATCCAAATTCCAAACCTGGTCGACCTGAAATATCGAGCACCACGCGAGACAGCGCCTCATCCAGAGGCACATACGCATGCCCATAGCGTCTTATGCCTTTTTTGTCACCCACTGCTTTTGCAAAAGCCTGACCTAAAGTAATGCCAATATCTTCTACCGTATGATGGGCATCGATATGTAAATCACCTTTGGCATTGACGTTGATATCCATCATGCCATGACGGGCGATTTGGTCCAACATGTGATCTAAAAAACCAAGACCAGTACTCAATTGTGAAATGCCAGTCCCGTCCAGATTAACGGAAACGGAAATTTGAGTTTCTAGGGTATTCCTTACAACTTCAGCAATGCGCATATTGAATCACTTCGTTTGGTACAATTAAATTAATAGTTAATATTTTAACCCAAACTAGATGCCATTGGGCTTTTTGGACGGATTAAGCTTTCAACAACACGGAAACTAACGTATCGCTTTAACAATAAATGTCATTAAAGAAATTAAAATTTCTGAAAGTTAAAATATTTCAAATTATCGTTAAAAAGTAAAAAGCCTAGCAAGATTTTTAAATTATCTTTACTAGGCCTTTTATTCATCAGCTCACGCCAACAAATTACTCACATCTAGTTACTGGCAAAAGCATTAGAAACTAGAGAGTTAATAATTATTTAGCTGCTTCTTCTGCTTTTGCTGCATCAACCGCTGTAGAAACTGCATCACCTGCAGCTGCGCCAGCCGCTTCAACTGCAGCTGGTGCAGCCTCAACAGCAGCAGCCGCTTCTGTAGCTGCCGCTTCAGTTGCTTCAACTGCTGGAGCAACAATTTCAGATGCTGCTGCAGGCACTGCTTCTGCCGCTTGTTCTACCGCTTCTTTTTTCGGGCCTAATAAAGTGAATAACAATACTAATACTGCTGCGCCAATTATCCATGGAAGGAATTTTTTGATACCGCCAGCACTAGCAGCACCGCCATGAGCGATTGATGTAATTTCTGCCGCTGCAGCAGCAGGGTCAGCTGCGCCATAGATAGCTGCGCCCGCTACAATAATAGTTGCACCCGCATCTTTAACTTGTTGAGTTGTAGCTGATTTAACACCACCAGCTACAGAAATTTCAGCGCCTGTGTTCAATGCAACGATTGTAGCTAAATCTGAAAATGGTGTTTGGCCAGCTGCTTGTTGATCTAAGCCAGTGTGAATACCAATTATATGTGCACCGATTTTAATCACTTCAAGAGTACGCGCTTTTTTATCAGCCACGTTAATCAAGTCAACTTGTGCTTTTTTACCGTATTTGTTTGCAACATCGATTACACCCTTGATTGTACCGATATCAGATGTACCAAGCACAGTAACAATATCTGCACCCGCTTTAAAGAAAGGCTCGGCTTCGTAGAAGCCAGCATCCGCTGTTTTCAAATCAACTAAGATTTTGTTGTTTGGGAATTTAGCACGTAATGTTTCAAGCAATTTGATACCATTATGCTTGATGCAGGGTGTACCGATTTCAAGAATATCAATGTGTGGTGCTACTTTTGTTGCCAACGCAACGGTTGCGTCAAAGTCTAATGAATCTAATGCAAATTGGGTTTGAGCCATGCTACATCCTCCAAAAAAATAAATCAGTTACGATTTATTTAGATTAATAATACGAATTAAATTAATTTTTATATTGTGTCAAAAACACACATTTTGCGATGATAACACGCACTTAATGCTAAATAAAAAACTTTTTTTACATATTTATATATGTTTTATATATAAGAACCGGTGGTTATAGTATCTTTTTGAAAAAAAATACAAAATTCCCGCATTTAACAAGTGGTCAAACGCGACTTTAACTGTCACGTTAGGAGTTATTAGATAAGCCTTATTTAAGTATTTCTACTAGACCATCAATCAATATTTTGGATTGCTCATCTGTACCAATAGTAATCCTTATATATGGCTCGATGCGGGCTGGGACTTTAAAATGGCGAACAATAATGTTTTTCTGACGCAGTAATGCCGTCAGTTCAGCGCCTCCTTTTGACATTTGCCGAGCAAAAATAAAGTTTGCCCCTGATGGCAATACTTCAAAACCAAGTTTCCTAAGTAATTTTGTTAATAAATCGCGAGTTGCAATCACTTTCTTTCGCGTTTCATTAAAATATTCAACATCCTGCATCGCTGCAATAGCTCCTGCCGAGGCAAAACGATCAATGGGGTAAGAGTTGAAGCTATCTTTCACCCTAATCAATGCCTCAATCAAATCTGGCGACCCCAGCGCATAACCCACGCGTAAGCCAGCCAGTGAGCGTGCTTTCGATAAGGTATGCGTTACTAACAAGTTAGGATAATGATTAATCAAGCCCACTGCCGATTCGGTACCAAAATCCACATATGCTTCATCGATAACTACTACAGATTGCGTATTCGCTTTTAATAACTTTTCAATTTTATCGAGCGCTAACGCTATGCCAGTAGGTGCATTCGGATTGGGGAATATGATACCGCCATTCGGTTGATCATAATCTTCCACATTGATTGTAAAATCTTCGGCTAATGGAATAGTTTGATACTCGATGTCATACAATCCACAATAGACTGGATAAAAGCTGTAAGTAATATCCGGAAACAATAGTGGTCTGCTATGTTTCAATAAGGCATGAAACACATGCGCTAAAACCTCGTCTGAACCATTTCCTACAAATACTTGGTTAGAATTTAGGTGGTGCACCTCAGCAATTGCGGCTTTTAGCGCATCTGAATTAGGGTCTGGGTATAACCGTAAACTCTCAGCAGCCTCGAGCTTAAGGACCTCAATTACGTTTGGACTTGGCCCGTAAGGATTTTCATTGGTGTTTAGTTTAACCAGATTATCCACTTTGGGCTGCTCACCTGGCATATAAGGCGTAAGCTTGTGTACTACATCACTCCAGTATTTACTCATTTTGCATTAACTTTTCAATCGATATTCTGCTGATCGCGCATGAGCCTGCAAACCCTCGCCATAAGCCAAAGTCGCCGCTACTTTTCCTAACGTTTGGGCACCTTCTGCCGACACCATAATCAAGCTTGAGCGTTTTTGAAAATCATATACACCCAATGGTGACGAGAAACGCGCTGTGCGAGAAGTTGGTAGCACGTGATTTGGCCCTGCACAGTAATCACCAAGCGCCTCACAAGTATTGCGGCCCATAAAAATAGCACCTGCATGTTTAATAGTTTTACTGAACGCAAGCGGCTCATCCATAGACAATTCCAAGTGTTCAGGCGCAATGTAATTACAAATCTCTGCTGCTTCAGCTAAATCTCGCACCTGAATCAGAGCGCCACGATCCGTTAATGACGTTGTAATAATGCCTTTACGTGGCATTTCCTCGACTAACTTTAAAATACTTGCATTCACTTTATCCAAAAATTCAGCATCTGGACTTAATAGAATCGCTTGCGCCAATTCATCATGCTCAGCTTGGCTAAATAAATCCATCGCCACCCAATCAGGGTTGGTTTTACCATCGCTAATCACGAGAATTTCTGAGGGCCCAGCTACCATGTCAATGCCCACCACTCCAAATACACGGCGTTTTGCTGCGGCGACATAGGCATTTCCTGGTCCAACTACTTTATCTACTTGTGGCACGGATTCAGTACCATAAGCCAAGGCACCTATCGCCTGTGCGCCACCAATACAGAATACACGATCAACGCCACACACGGCAGCCGCCGCCAACACCAATTGATTGCGCTCGCCATTAGGCGTAGGCACCACCATAATCAATTCTTTAACGCCTGCTACTTTAGCTGGAATTGCATTCATCAACACGCTTGAAGGGTACGCTGCTTTGCCGCCAGGCACGTACAAGCCAACCCGGTCTAACGATGTGACTTGCTGGCCAAGCAAAGTACCATCGGCTTCGGTGTAGTTCCATGAACTCATGACTTGTTTTTCATGGTAGCTTCTCACACGGGCAGCTGCAAGTTTTAGCGCTTCGCGCTGGTCAACTGGCAATCCGTTTAATGCAGAAGTCAACTCGGCCTGACTAATTTCCAACTCTAGCAATGTGCTAGCACTCGTTTTATCAAAACGATTTGTATATTCCAGCACCGCCGCATCGCCCCGACTTTTTACGTCTTTCAAAATAGCGGCTACAACGACATCAATACTGTCGTCTTGTGCTGTTTCAAAAGCCAGCAAAGCTTTTAAGTTTTCATCAAAATCTTTATCTACTGTAGAAAAACGTCTTATTTTCATGCTATTTTGCCTGTAATGAGTCTAATTCTGCTTAGTTATAATCTGAATTATTTATGCTCTGACTGCGATTGCGGATGTAAAAGCATCCATAATTGGTTGAATTTTTACGCGATTAAGCTTGAGTGAGGCTTGGTTCACAATTAACCTTGAGCTAATGTCGCCAACTTCTTCAACGGCTTTTAAATTGTTAGCGCGTAGTGTGCTACCCGTGCTAACCAAATCAACAATCACATCGGCCAATCCAACCAAAGGGCCAAGTTCCATTGAACCATAAAGCTTAATCAAATCGACATGCATCCCTTTTGCCGCAAAGTGTTCGCGCGCAGTTTTAACGTATTTAGTCACGACTTTTAGACGCGCACCTTGGCGAATGCTTGCCTCGTAGTCAAAATCGTTACGCACCGCCACCATCATCTTACATTTGGCTATTTGCAAGTCGATTGGCTGATACAAACCTTCGCCACCGTGCTCATCCAACACATCTTTACCAGCGATACCTAAATCTGCTGCGCCGTATTGCACATAAGTAGGAACATCGCTGGCACGGACAATAATTAAACGTACATCTTCGCGATTGGTGCCAATAATTAGCTTACGTGAAGATTCCGGATCTTCAGCAGCCTGTATGCCAGCTGCCGCCAATAACGGGACCGTTTCTTCAAAGATGCGACCTTTTGAGAGGGCAATGGTAATCATGTTTAAACTCTTTTTACATTAGCACCAAGTGCGTTGAATTTTGCTTCTAGGTGCTCATAGCCGCGGTCTAGATGGTAGATACGCTCAATCACCGTTTCGCCACGAGCAACCAAACCTGCTAGCACCAAGCTTGCTGAAGCGCGTAAATCCGTTGCCATCACCGTTGCGCCGTCTAAAAAGTCCACACCTTTCACCAACGCGGTATTGCCATCAATGCTGATATCTGCCCCCATGCGTTGCATTTCTTGCACATGCATAAAGCGATTTTCAAAAATGGTTTCCGTGACTTTTGCTACGCCCTCTGCCACCGCATTGAGCGCCATAAATTGGGCTTGCATGTCTGTGGGAAAAGCTGGATGCGGTGCCGTACGGATATTCACTGCTTTAAGTTTACCGTCGCTTTTGACCGTAATACTATTTGCATCGCTTATCACTATCGCTCCCGCTTCGCGCAATTTCTCAATCACCGCATCAAGCAAATCAGCTCGCGCGTTAAGCAACTTAACCTCGCCACCTGTCATTGCGGCAGCTACCATATAAGTACCAGCTTCAATGCGGTCGCATACAACATTATGGGTTGTTCCACTGAGCTTTTCTACGCCAACAATGGTAATCACGTCAGTGCCTGCACCCGTGATATTTGCGCCCATCTTAATCAGCATCTCTGCTAAATCAACCACCTCTGGCTCTTTAGCGGCGTTTTCCAGCACGGTTGTACCTTCAGCCAGTGCGGCGGCCATCATGAGATTTTCTGTGCCGGTTACCGTCACCAAATCCATATAATAACGTGCGCCTTGCAAGCGACGATTGGGCAAATGCAAGGTACTTGCTTGAATATAACCGTGCGTAATGTGAATGGCCGCGCCCATTGCTTGCAGGCCTTTAATGTGTAAATCTACAGGCCGCGAGCCAATAGCACAGCCACCTGGCAATGAAACACGGGCAGTGCCAAAGCGCGCCAACAGCGGGCCTAGCACTAAAATAGAGGCGCGCATCGTTTTTACCATTTCATAAGTCGCTTCAAAAGAGGCCACTTCGCTAGCATCCAAGGTCACCTCGCTAGTATTACGGGTGATTTTAACCCCCATCATACTAAGCAATTTAATAGTGGTATCAATGTCTTTTAACGCGGCAATACTGCCAAGATGCAACGGCGTTTCAGCCAATAGCGATGCACATAGAATCGGCAAAGCGGCATTTTTTGCACCCGAAATGGTCACCTCACCATTGAGGCGATTACCGCCCAGTATGATTAATTTATCCAATTATTTAGCCGCATCTAATAAAGTTTGAAGTTCGCCACTTTCATACATAGCGCGCATAATGTCTGAGCCACCAACAAACTCGCCATTGATATAAAGTTGTGGAATGGTTGGCCAGTTAGCATAGGTTTTAATGCCTTCGCGCACGGCTTGGTCGGCCAGCACATCCACCGCTACGTACTTCGCATGACAGGCATCCAAAATTTGTGTCGCCAAATTAGAAAACCCGCATTGTGGAAACTTAGGGCTACCTTTCATGTACAGCACCACAGGATTACTAGTGACTGTTTCTTTAATTCTTGCTTGAGTATCCATGTTGACCTTCTATAAATTTATTTTTACCAACCGTTTAAAGCGGCTGACTTAGTTCTTGCCACATTTGTGGCGTATACGTTTTCATTGAAAGTGCATGAATTTCAGCACGCATGCGGTCGCCTAGAGCGCCATAAACTAGCTGATGCTGTTGCACCCTATTTTTACCAACAAAGGCATCACTGACAATCACCGCTTCAAAGTGCGTACCATCATCCCCTGAGACTTTAATATATTGGCAATCCAAATGTTGGGTAATATATGCTTCTAACTGCTGCGAACTTAACAAGGTTACCGCCTGACTCGTTTACTCGATGAGCTTACGCTCTTAATTTATAGCCCGATTTTAACATTTTTAGCGTAATCAGTGCTAATACAAAGAAAGAGACCCCAACAATTGTCAAACTTATTAAGGGTGAGACATCGCCTTTTCCAAAAAAACCATATCGAAAGCCATCAATCATATAAAAGAAGGGGTTGAGATGCGATAGTTTTTGCCAAAATGGTGGTAAAGAGTGTATTGAATAAAATACGCCTGATAAAAACGAGAGTGGCATGATAATAAAGTTTTGAAAAGCCGCCATCTGATCAAACCGATCCGCCCAGATGCCGGCAATTATGCCAAAAGTACCTAAGAGTGCGCTCCCCAATAGGGCGAAAGCAAATAAATACCAAAAATGGGTAATATGAATATCCACAAACCACATGGCTACAAGAAAAATACACAAGCCTACCACGAGGCCCCGAATAATGGCCGCCACCAAAAATGCAACAAAAAATTGTAAATGCGTGAGTGGTGTTAATAACACAAACACCAGATTGCCCATGACTTTAGACTGTATCAAGCTGGAGGAGCTATTGGCAAACGCATTCTGCAATACGGACATCATGATGAGGCCAGGCACCAAGAATGACGTATATGGCACGCCATCATAAACATGTACATGGCTTTCTAGCGCATGTGAAAATATCAGAAGATATAACAATGCCGTAATCACTGGGGCCGCTACGGTTTGAAATGCCACCCGCCAAAAGCGAAGCAACTCTTTTTTCAATAACGTCCAAGGTCCACGCCAAGGACTAATTAGGCTTGATTGCTTATTCATATTGACACCTGCACCGCCGGCCTGCCTACCAAAGACATAAAAACATCCTCCAAGTCAGCTTCGCTTAATTGCATATCAATCACCTTGATATCTGCTGCACGCAACGAGGACAGTACAAACTCAATCTGAGCCATATCATTTAGGGCAAAAGTATAAATCCCGTTATCTTTATTTTTTAGTAAGGCTTGGATGCTTACTGGCAAAATGACTTCACCTAAGGTTAAACGTAATTGCTTACCAGCAAATCGATTCAGCAAATTCGCTGTGCTATCTAGCGCAACGATTTCGCCTTGCTTCATCATGCCAACGCGACTACATAGTGCCTCTGCTTCTTCTAGATAATGCGTGGTAAGAATAATCGTGTGGCCTTGATGATTCAGCTTTTTAATAAACTCCCACATCAATTGCCGTAATTCTACATCCACACCCGCAGTAGGCTCATCCAACACAATAACAGGCGGCTTATGCGCCAAGGCTTGCGCAATCAGCGCACGGCGCTTCATGCCTCCAGAGAGCTTGCGCATATTGGTATTGGCTTTATCTGCCAAACCTAAACCTTCAAGTATTTCATCGACCCAAGCATCATTTTCTGGGCCGCGACCAAAATAACCCGCCTGGAAACGCAACATTTCGCGCACGTTAAAAAATGGGTCAAATACCAGTTCTTGTGGCACTACGCCTAATAGCTGGCGCGCTTGCTGGTACTGATTTACCACATCAAAACCCATCACCGAAACATCGCCCGCATCGGCTTTAATCAAACCAGCCAGAATACTAATTAGCGTCGACTTTCCCGCACCATTCGGCCCCAGTAATGCAAAGAACTCGCCTTGCTCAATCGTCAAATCGATGCCTTTTAGCGCATGCAAACCGCCAAAACTTTTGTGTAAACCATTAATTTTAATTGCGTGAGTCATTATTTGTGGGCGAGAAAGAGCCGTATTTAGATTCAAATGAAAGGCGACCTTTACAAAAACAAGTCAAAATAACTAAAATTAATAGGATGACTTTAGGAAAAAAACATAACTGCAAGAATTAATTTTTAGACGAACTAAAAATGAAACCTGATTAAAAGGTCAATCCGGCAGTAATTTTTAACTCAGCGGAATAAAGGTTTCAACCCCGTAAAGCGTCGCCAAACTAGCCAAATTAGTTGGCAGGTTAGAAAATTTTAATTTGCAATATGACGCAACTGCTCGGCGCTGCCATTCCAAAATCAAACTGAGCGCCGCCGTATCTACATTGATTACATCAGCAAAATCAATTTCCACCTCATCCCCAAAAGCGAATGAATCACTTTGGTTTAATACAAGGTTAGCATTATCCATCAATACGTCGCCCGAGACGTGCCACTTATTGGCGATTTGAACAATATTGGGTAGGATAATTTCGGCCATTTTAACACCTTACTATTTAAGACCAGCCGATTTATTTTTATCCGCTAGCTTTGTGTTTAGACTATCTAAGCCATTCTGTCGTATTTCGTTGCTGAATTGGCTACGATAATTGGTCACCAAACTCACACTCTCAATCACAATGTCGTACACTTTCCAGCCATTAGCGCCTTTAACCAAACTGTACTCCACCTGAACTGGCTGAGCACCATTTTGCAAAATTTGCGTTTTAACGCTCACATTCTTAGCGTCTGGCTCATAACGCATCGGCTTATATTCGATAATTTGATCTCTATATTTGCCTAGGGCGTTAGAATAGGTGCGTAACAAAAGACTGCGGAATTCTTTTTGAAAACTTGCTTGCTGCTCGGGGGTTGCTGCCTTCCAGTTTTTGCCAAGCACCATACGACAAACACGGTCAAAATCAAAATTAGGCAGGATTTTTTCTTCGACAACCGCGTATAGTTTTTGCTGATTACCCGACTGAATCTCTTTGTCATTTTTAATGATTGTCAGTACGTCATCTGCCGTTTGCTTAACCAATACGTCTGGTGCAGTTTCAGCATTAGCCACACCCGCATTAACGAACAGACTTAACACTAAACTTGTGCCAATTAAAAATTTAAATACTGATTTCATTTGAACCCTTTATGATTCGATTGCGTAATTTTCGATTGAATAATTATTGATCACTTTACGTATTTTAACAAAAATGCGCAAACGCCTTATCAAAACGGCGCATCGCCCAATTCGGTTGACTTGGCGTTAGCCTTGGGTTCAACAGCACTGGCATCCTTCTCTGTTTCAGAGGCTTTACTAAATAAAAATTGGCTAATCATTTTTTCAAGCACCACGGCATCTTGCGTTTTCGTAATTTTATCGCCATTTTTTAACTCGTCTTCATCGCCACCCGCTTCAAGTCCAACATATTGCTCACCTAGCAAGCCAGCAGTGTAAATATTAGCAAACGTGTCTTTTGGAAAGCTATAACGCCTATCAATATTAATTGTAACCACAGCTTCAAACGCTTTGCTATCAAACTTAATATTATCCACACGCCCTACAACCACCCCAGCACTTTTTACAGGGGCATTAGGCTTTAGGCTACCCACATTTTCAAATGCAGCCGTAACACTAAAGGTTTCACCAATTTTGCTTGAAGTCAGATTGCCAACTTTCATCGCCAACCCAAGCAAGGCTGCCACGCCCAGCGCTACAAAAATGCCCACCCATAAATCTATTTTCGTTCTATCCACTTAGCTTCCCCTCAATTTACTCATCTTTTTGCAATCACTTCTTTTACTCGCCTTAAATCACCATCATAAAAGAAGTTAGGACAAAATCTAATCCTAATACTGTTAACGATGAAATCACCACGGTGCGGGTCGTTGCACGGCTTACACCCTCTGCCGTTGGCGGCGCATCAAACCCTTCAAACAAAGCAATCATGGTACATGCCACGCCAAATACTACGCTCTTAATCAAACCGTTAATAATATCTAGTCTAAAATCAACATTAGCCTGCATTTGTGACCAAAAGGCACCGTCATCCACTCCTATTAATGGCACCGCTACCAAATAGCCGCCCAGAATACCTACCATGGAAAATAATGAGGCTAAAATCGGCATTGAAATCACACCTGCCCAAAAACGCGGTGCAACCACACGTGCAATCGGGTTTACTGCCATCATTTCCATGGCCGATAACTGCTCTGTGGTTTTCATTAACCCAATCTCAGCAGTAATTGCTGTACCCGCACGCCCGGCAAACAGCAGCGCTGTCACCACAGGGCCTAATTCGCGGACCAATGACAATGCGACCAGCACACCAATGGCCTCCGACGAGCCATATTTCTGCAAGGTGTTATAGCCTTGTAGCGCCAATACCATGCCCACAAAAAATGCTGAAACAATTACGATTAAAAGTGACATTACGCCAGTAAAATAAACTTCGCGCAAGGTCAAATGAAAGCGTTTAAAACTCTCACCCGAATAAATAATCGTTAAGAAAAATAACCGCGCACCTGCACCCAAGCGCCAGATACGCTCAACCATACGGTGGCCAACACCCCTTAATGTGCGAGTAATACTATTGAGCAATTTGGATTTAATCATTTTTTTATCTGGGTGTTTTAATCTGGCAATTTATTTTCTTATATTTATTTTTATAGTGTTTTTAACAACTCAGATTGATAATTAGCCGCAGGATAATGAAAGGGAACCGGCCCATCCTTATCGCCATGTACAAACTGATGCACAAACGGCAATGTCGACTGCATCAAGTCATTTGGTGTTCCTTCAGCCGCGATGACGCCATCGGCCACAAAATAAACGTAATCTGCAATTAAAAAAGTTTCTTTAACGTCATGCGACACAATTATGGATGTGGCGCCAAGCGCATCATTCAAGCTCCGAATCAGGCCGCAAATCACGCCCATCGAAATCGGGTCTAAGCCTGCGAAAGGTTCGTCGTACATAATAATCGCTGGGTCTAAGGCAATGGCACGCGCCAACGCTACGCGCCTAGCCATACCGCCAGACAACTCAGTTGGCATCAAGGCGTGCGCGCCACGCAGACCAACCGCATTCAACTTCATCAAGACCAAATCACGAATCATGGTCTCGGGTAAATCGGTAAGTTCGCGCATCGGAAAAGCGACATTATCAAAGGCGGACAAGTCGGTAAATAACGCGCCGTGCTGAAACAACATACCCATTTTACGGCGCAATTTATATATGCCATCGCGGTCCTGCTTGTGTACTACTTCACCCGCAACACGCACTTCACCTTTGCTCGGTTTAATTTGTCCGCCAATTAAACGCAATAATGTGGTTTTTCCGCTACCGCTACCGCCCATAATGGCCACGACTTTACCGCGTGGGAACACCATATTGATGCCTTTATGCAGCAATCGACCTTTGTAACCAAAGGAAAGATTATCAATTTCTACGATATTGTCCGTCATGTGAAGCTAGCTTGAGTTTCAGTTTTTGTTAGATTTTTTTGAAGCCACCATTCTAAAACAATTTGGCGACTAAGCAAGCAGTTAAATTATTTTGCTTGTGATGAAAATTGGAAATTTGGACAATAAAAAGCCCACCGAGGTGGGCTTTTAAAACTTACTTTTAGAACGCCATGCAAACCGTAGTAAAATCATTATCACCTATTGACGCAAGCGTTGTAGGGTCTACATTAGCAGTACCAGTTACAGGTGAACTAGTACCACCTGTAGTATATGCCACTATCATAATCGAACCTTTTGTTGGATCACCATCGTCGATGTTAACATCTAATTGCTTTGAAAACTTGCCCAAAACCCTATCAGAACATAAGACATGCACCCCTTTAAGACCTGTAATTGATGGGGTTTGCCCACTTTGTATGCCCAATCGACCATTATCCGCATTAACTGGTATGTAAGAACCACTAGAAGCAACAGTTTGGTCACCCGCAGCCAGGCCAGCCTTTCTTACATGTTGCCAAAAATTCAGACTTTCATCATCCGTATCTACTGAGCTCCAGATGTCGTCAATCTTGCCATTAAGATTTCCATTCTTAGTAGCGCCTACATGTTCTACAGCCTTAGAATCATCGCCTGGTAAAGCCCTATATTTGTCTTGGTAGCCATAAATATAGACCTGAACATTTTTAAAATCAGCCGCCATATTTTTAACCTTAGCACTATCAATCAATGCTTGGCCTTTTAACACCCCGCCCAAGAGCAAGCCGATAATTACCAGCACAATCGCCAACTCAATTAATGTAAAACCTGCTTGCTTTTTCATGTAGTTCCCCGAACTAAAAATTTAGTGTTTGTATCACAACGCTGTCAATACCATGTTCAACTTTCAACAAACTACATGCAAATAGCATACCAACTGGATTTCAGCCAATTTTTACCGTTTTTTGATGAAATCATGCCATTTTTATAGAAAAACCACCAAACAACTGTCGAAAAATCAACATAAGTGTTCAAATTTTAACGCTTTTAGTATGTTTTATTTAGTAAATTTCAGAATACAATACTGCAAAGTGAACTGTTAATAATAATTCTTAGAGCCTACCTTTATGCAAAAACTTTTCAAGTTTGGTCACCAACTCTTCAATGATTCTGATCGATTGATGGCGCTGATGATTTTATCATTACATGCCTTATTGATTTGGGGTGACTCTAGCGGATTGCATCGAGCCCTATTTTTATGTCATTACGGCTGTTTTTTAATGTGGCAACCTGTGATGCGGCAGACCAAAAATCTCTCTTGGCAAGCGGTGGCTCTAATTGTGGTTGGTGCCAGCATAGGCATGTTTTTTCTCAGTTGGTGGGTGATTGCTTTTTGGATTGCAGGGCTTTTTGCGCTGATAGGCGGGCGCATTTTCTCTGGCGAATCTGCCCGCGACCGACTGCCTAACATTTTAGCCTCAACTTATTTACTCGCCATTTTG
>NZ_JABFRA010000039.1 GCF_013141425.1 Methylotenera sp.
GCCATGCCCTGCGCGCGTGGGTCTGCCAGGCCAATATCTTCAACCGCCATGCGCACGATACGGCGCCCTAAATACAAGGGGTCTGCGCCGCCATCTAACATGCGTAAAAACCAGTACAAGGCGGCATCTGGGTTAGAGCCACGCACCGATTTGTGTAAGGCCGAAATCTGATCGTAAAATGCTTCACCGCCTTTATCAAATCGACGAAGCTTACTCGCCATGGTGGTTTCCAGAAAGGCCTCATCAATTTCACTGACACTGGCACCTTCAGCGGCATTAAATAAGCTTTCAACAAAGTTAAGCAGGCGTCTTGCATCACCATCTGCATACGCTAGTATTTGCTCACGCACCTCGTCTGCAATCGTAATATTTTCTGCGACTAATTGCTGCGCACGACTCAACAATAAGGCCAGTTCAGATTCAGAAAGCGCATTCAGTACAAAAACCTGTGCGCGGCTTAATAAAGCGCTATTTACCTCAAACGACGGGTTTTCTGTGGTCGCGCCAATAAACGTGATTAAGCCACTTTCCACAAACGGCAAAAACGCATCCTGTTGACCTTTATTGAAGCGGTGTACTTCATCAACAAATAATATGGTTTTACGACCGTGCTGCTGTAAGGTAAGCTCGGCGCGCTCGACCGCCTCGCGGATGTCTTTAATGCCTGAAAGTACCGCAGAAATCGGTACAAAATCAGCATCTGCCGTATTTGCAATCAGGCGTGCCAAAGTGGTTTTACCAACGCCTGGTGGCCCCCATAAAATCATGGAAGGCAGTTTACCTGACTGAAATGCTAACCGGAGAGGCTTATTTGCCGCTAGCAAGTGAGACTGGCCGACGACTTCATCTAAAGTTTTGGGGCGCAATCTTTCAGCGAGAGGCGCTTGCGGGCTATTGGCTTCAAACAAACTATTCAAAATTGAACTAATCCATTATTCCATTGAGACTTGTAAATAAAGGCAAGGCGTAAGCTCGCAGACAATACAAGCCGTATGGCAAGACCTGTGCATCGCAGCATTCATCTGAAGGCACGATGGATTTGAAGGTACAATGGAATTACTCACCAACAACATCAACACCCTTAGGTGGCTTAAATAAAAACGTTTTTGCTTCAATTATTGGGTTATGCACCAAGTTACTAAATACAATTTTTGTTTGGTGGCCAAAGCTATCGACCATGTCCATTTCATAAAGCACGTCATTTTTAAATGCTAATGATATTTTGTTAAAGCCTGTATCCGAATCTTTAGGGTTGGTCGTGACCCAATCAAGACCATCTTTACTAACAGCATTAACCAGCTTGAAATTTTTATCCAAGCTATCATCGCCCGCTAGCAGTGCCGCGGGGCTGGAACCGAGTGTTTTACTCAATTCACGCACAGAAACCTGAGCTAACTCAGTGTCATAAAGCCATACCTGCTTACCATCACTAATAATTTGCTGTTCATAGGGCTTGTTGTAATCCCACCGGAATTTATTGGGCCGTTTCAACTGCATTTCGCCATAAACTTCCTGAATTTTTTTACCCTGTCTATCCGTCACCACTTGATAAAAATTGGCACTTAATGCATGGGTTTCATTATAGAATTTTCTCAGGCTAGCAATGCCATCTGCTTGCGCAAGCAATGGCAACGCCAGAAAGCTAACAAAAACCATTTTCTTAATTTTATGCATTTAAATCCTATATTGGTTCAAGCTTAAATATTCTGTACAATTTTAAAATCAGGCATCGTTATGTGGTACAAGCACTTCACGGTTTCCGTTACTTTGCATAGCCGATACCAAACCCGCGCGTTCCATGTCTTCAATCAAACGTGCGGCTCGGTTATAGCCGATGCGCAACTGACGTTGTACACCAGAAATACTGGCTCGGCGCGTTTTAAGCACAATTCCAACTGCTTCATCATAAAGCGGATCTACTTCTGAGCCTCCACCTGCACTTGAAACACCATCAGCAAAATCTGCACCACCCTCTTCCGCCTCATTACTTAGAATCCCTTCTATGTAGTTTGGTTCACCTTGTGCCTTCAGGTAGTTCACTACCTTGTGCACCTCTTGGTCAGACACAAACGCTCCATGCACACGTACAGGGTAACCAGTCCCTGGGGGCATGTACAACATATCCCCTTGACCCAATAACGCTTCAGCACCCATTTGGTCTAATATAGTGCGCGAGTCAATTTTGCTGGAAACCTGAAATGAAATACGCGTCGGTACATTAGCCTTAATCAAACCAGTAATCACATCCACCGAAGGGCGTTGGGTAGCCAACACCAAATGTATGCCTGATGCACGGGCTTTTTGCGCCAAGCGCGCAATCAACTCTTCAACTTTTTTACCTACTACCATCATCAAATCGGCTAGCTCATCAATCACTACAACGATTAACGGCATTTCCATTAATGGTTCGGGGTCGTCAGGCGTTAAGCTAAACGGATGCGGGATTTTCTCATCGACTTTTTCTGCATCACGAATTTTTTGGTTGTAGCCCGCAAGGTTTCGCACACCCAACATCGACATTAATTTGTAGCGCCGCTCCATCTCAGCAACGCACCAATTAAGCGCATTAGCCGCTTGACGCATATCGGTTACTACGGGTGCTAGCAAATGTGGAATCCCTTCATATACAGAAAGTTCCAGCATTTTTGGGTCAATTAAAATCATGCGCACTTGGCTGGCATCGGCTTTGTATAGCCAGCTTAAAATAAGCGCATTAATCGCGACAGATTTACCAGAACCCGTGGTACCCGCCACCAGTACATGCGGCATTTTGGCTAAATCTGCCACGGCTGGTTTACCAGAAATATCTTTACCTAAACAGATTGCTAGTGGTGATTTTACATCGGCATACGCCTGACTACTCATAATTTCAGACAAGTAAACGATTTGGCGTTTTGCGTTTGGAATTTCCAAACCCATGCAGGTTTTACCTGGAATCGTCTCGACCAGACGCACACTCACCACAGAAAGTGCGCGAGCTAAATCTTTAATCAAATTAGTAACTTGGCTACCTTTTACTCCCGCCGCTGGCTCTAACTCAAAACGCGTAATCACCGGACCAGGTTGTGCCGTTAGCACTTTAACCTCAATACCAAAGTCCATCAGTTTTCGCTCGATTAAGCGTGAAGTAAAATCCAGCGTTTCAGCCGAGGGCAACTCAACTGAACCTGTTGGATCATCAAGCAAGTGTAATGGTGGCAACACAGAGTCTGGCAATGTTTCAAATAAGGGCGCTTGCTTTTCTTTTTGCACTCGTTCGCTTTTTGTTACTTCTAGCACTGGCGGCTCAATCAACACTGGTTCGCGGTCTACAACACGTTTACGCTCTGTTTGCACAAACTCGGCCCGTTCTTGCTCAACTACTTTTCCTGCTTTTCTGTCTTGCCAATCTTGCCATTTGAATTTAATAAATTCAAAACCTGCGATAATGGCCGTGCCTAATTTCTCGGTAATCAAAATCCAAGACCAGCCAGTAAACAAGCTAAAACCCACAACAAACATTGAGAGTAATAACATACTGGAACCCGTGTAGCCAAACATACTTCGTAAAGTAGCATCGACAGCCGTTCCGAGCATGCCACCTGGCGCCAAGGGTAATTGGGCTGGTAAGCTAATCAAATGTCCTGCCTCGATAGCGCAAGAGGCGACCAGCAATAAAGCAAACCCGATGAAATTAAATAATAAAAATGGTTTTTCGCTTTGATTGACCACTTCTAATTTCAGATAAACAAACCACATGGCATAAAACGCCAGCACTGCCCACCACCATGCTGAAAAGCCGAATAAATACAACAACATGTCAGAAAGCCAAGCGCCTACACTGCCACCTGCATTATGAATAATTGCGCCGTCTGCCGCAACATGAGACCAAGACGGGTCTTCACGATTATAGGTAAAAAGAATCACCGTGATAAACAACCCAACCAGCACTAAACCTAGCCACCAGGCTTCTTTTATAAGCGTTGCGCCTATGATTTGCGATTTACTAACTTCGGCCTCACGGCGCGCATTCACTGGAGTTGATTTTTTGAAAAACAAGATAGCAAAACCTTACAAATTTAACGTTAAATCAAATTATAGCAGTATCAAAGTCGCTGCGTAGCTAATACAATACTATTCTATTTTTTCATCTTAATCCGACTTAATAAAAGGCTTTAATCATGGCAACACGACACGTCAAACTACTCATTTTAGGTTCTGGCCCTGCAGGCTATTCTGCTGCGGTCTATGCGGCACGCGCCAACCTCAACCCAGTACTCATCACCGGCATTGCACAAGGCGGTCAATTAATGACGACTACTGAAGTCGACAACTGGCCCGCAGATGCCGACGGCGTGCAAGGCCCAGAGCTAATGGAGCGCTTTCAAAAACATGCTGAGCGCTTTAATACTGAAATGATTTTTGACCATATTCACACCACACATTTAAAAGAAAAACCGATTAGGTTGGTGGGCGATAGCGGCGAATATACTTGTGATGCCTTGATTATCGCAACGGGTGCTTCAGCCAAATATCTGGGCTTGCCAAGTGAAGAGAAATTCAGTGGCAAAGGCGTTTCAGCTTGTGCAACTTGCGATGGATTTTTCTACAGAAATCAAGAGGTTGCGGTGATTGGTGGCGGCAACACCGCGGTTGAAGAAGCATTGTATTTAGCCAATATCGCCAGCAAAGTCACTTTGGTACACCGCCGCGATAAATTTAAAGCCGAAGCCATTTTGGTGGATAAACTCATGGCACGCGTGGCAGAAGGCAAAATTATACTGGAAACATTTAACACCTTAGATGAAGTATTAGGTGATAACACAGGCGTTACTGGCATGCGTATTAAAAACGTGAATGATGGCAGCACCAAAGACATCGAGTTAAAAGGTGTATTTATTGCAATTGGCCACAAACCAAATACCGATATTTTTGAAGGACAACTCGACATGGAAGGCGGTTATATCATCACGCAAATGGGTCGTGGCGGCAATGCCACAGCTACGAGCATTCCAGGCATATTCGCCGCAGGCGATGTGCAAGACCATATTTATCGCCAAGCGGTTACCAGCGCTGGTACAGGTTGCATGGCGGCTTTAGATGCTGAACGATACCTCGACAA
>NZ_JABFRA010000076.1 GCF_013141425.1 Methylotenera sp.
GCCAAATACAAGGGTGCTTATGCGCAAATGGTGCATGGCGTAAACGCGATGGTGGGCGGCCATGTACAAGAAAAAGAGCAGATGATTCAATTGGTGCGTGCGCTTGGCGATGGTGATTTTAATGTGCAGATTCCGCAATACCCGGGTAAAAAAGCCGAAATCAATAAGAATTTAGACCGCCTCAATGGCAAGTTTAAAGGCATTGTTGATTCGGTAAAATGGGTTACCGCTGAGCACGAAAAAGGTAACATTGACATGGCCTTGCATGCCCATTTATTTAAGGGCGGTTTTAGTGAAATTGCTGAATCGGTGAATCATATTGTGGCTGGGCAAATGGAACTAACAGAAAAAGCTTTGGCTTGTGTCAAGGCGTTTGGCGAAGGTGATTTTGATGCACCACTTGAGCAGTTTCCTGGTAAAAAGGCTTACGTGAACGAGGCGATTGAGCAAGTTCGCAGCAACCTAAAAGCCTTAAATGCCGACGCGGAGATGCTCGCTGATGCCGCCCGTGAAGGCCGCGTTACCGTGCGCGCTGACATCAGCCGCCACTTGGGCGATTATCGCAAAATCGTCATTGGTATGAACGAAACCCTCGAGATGATCGTAAAACCGATTGTCACAGTCAAACAATCGGCCGAAGCGATTAATACCGCCGCCAAAGAAATTGCCCAAGGCAATGCGGATTTATCTCGCCGTACGGAAGACCAAGCCGCCAGCTTAGAAAAAACCGCCTCCAGCATGGATCAACTATCTTCCACCGTCAAACAAAATGCCGACAACGCCAAACAAGCCAATCAGCTTGCAATAGCCGCCTCCGGCGTAGCGGTAAAAGGTGGCAACGCCGTCGGCGAAGTCGTTAGCACCATGAGCGCCATCAACAGCAGCGCGAAAAAGATTGAAGACATAATTTCCGTCATCGACGGCATTGCCTTCCAAACCAACATCCTTGCGCTCAATGCCGCGGTAGAAGCCGCAAGAGCAGGCGAACAAGGTCGTGGTTTTGCTGTAGTGGCAGCAGAAGTACGAAACCTCGCCCAACGCTCAGCCAGTGCCGCCAAAGAAATTAAAGAACTCATCACCGACTCGGTAGGCAAAACTGCTGAAGGTACGCGTCAAGTGGAATCTGCAGGTGAAACCATGCAAGAGATTGTTAGCGCAGTAAAACGCGTCACTGACATCATTGGCGAAATTGCGGCCGCTTCGACAGAGCAAAGCGCAGGTATTGCCCAAATTAACGATGCGATTATGAAGATGGACGATGTCACACAGCAGAACACTGCCTTGGTTGAAGAAGCCGCTGCGGCAGCAGAATCCCTGATGGAGCAATCCGAAGAAATGGCGGACGTGGTGAGTGTGTTTGTATTAGATGAATCAGCAAACAATGCAAAACGTAAAACCGCATCTGCACATAAATTTACTGCAACAACAGCCAATTCATCCGCTAAGCAAAAGCCATTTTCGTTTCAAGATGCAGAAAATGCCCATGCGAAATGGAAAATGCGTTTAGTACAGTTTGTTGGCGGACAATCTCATGAGGATTTTGATGAGTCTGCGGTATCTTGTGATGATAAATGCGACTTAGGTAAGTGGATTCATGGGCCAGCGGTGCGGTATTCTTCATTAAAAGAATATAAAAACTTACGCGCATCCCATGCTGAATTCCACAAGTCGGTAGGGGCAATCGTGCATTGTGTGCACGAGAAAAATCAAGATGCAGCTAGATTGTTACTTGGTGGTGATTTTGCTACAGCCTCTAAGAAAACCATCAGTGCCATTCAAGCCATGCAGGGCAAGGTTGAGTCGCCTGCTCGCGTGGTAAAAACAGGTACGGATAACAACGAATGGGAAGAGTTTTAAGCCTGACTGCCATTGCGGGCTTGTTCCGCAATCTGATTTAAGTTGTAGATGTTGAAATAAATTCAGTATGTCAGCAAGCGCTGAATTTTAGATTTGCAATGAATTGTTCGATCAATATTTTGAATAGTAAAGCGAGAAAAAAATGAAAATCAATATGCCCGTGACGCAACATGAAGTTGAGCTAAAGGACAATTTACTGATTGTGTCCAAGACTGATCTAAAAGGTAAGATTACTTTTGTGAATCGTGATTTTATCGAAGTTTCTGGATTCTCAGAGGAAGAACTTATCGGTGAAAGTCACAATGTTGTGCGTCACCCTGATATGCCACCAGAGGCCTTTGCAGATTTATGGAATACGGTTAAAACTGGTAAGCCTTGGATCGGTATTGTGAAAAACCGTTGTAAAAATGGGGACCATTACTGGGTAGAGGCCATTGTTTCGCCTTTTGTTGAAAATGGTCAAGCGGCCGGGTTTATCTCAGTACGCAAAAAAGCTACTCGCCAGCAGATTGAAGGCGCAATGCGCTACCACCAAGTGCTTAGAGAAGGGCAAAGTTGGGTAGAAACCATGCAAGGTAAGCTACGCACTATTAAGCGCAACTTTAGCTTGAAATCAAGAATCGTTTCAATTTTTATGGCGGTCGCAGTTACCAGTTTAACACTTGGCTACATTGGCTATGTTGGGACCAAAGAGAGTAATGAAAGCGCTGAAGCCCTTTATCTTGGGCATGTGCTGCCACTAAGAGAGCTCAAAGTCGTGGCAGATATGTACGCCGTGAATATTGTGGATACCTCGCATAAAGTGCGCAATGGCAATTTGACGATGGCACAAGGCCAGGAAAATGTTGAAATCGCTTTAAAGGAAGTAGATAAACAGTGGAAGCTTTACACTTCTGGTAAGTTAGAACCAGAAGAAAAGAAACTTGTGGCTGAAATTCAACCTTTGTTTATTAAGGCAAATGATGCCACAGCGAAACTACAAGACATATTGCGTAGCCAAGACAGCAAACGTATTGCGGAATTTACTGCGAATGATCTTTACCCTGCGATTGATCCTTTGTCCGATAAAATCAGTGAACTCACTATCTTAATCAGCCAAATGGCCACAGACGATAATGAAGTTTCTCACGCCAACTACATTGAACATAGAAACTTTATTCTAGGATCAATTCTATTGGGCATTGCAATTACAGCATTGTTGGGTTGGTTGTTGTATGGCGCCATCATGCCACGCGTGCGAGATGCCGTTAGATATTTATTGTGCAGTGCGCAGGGTATCGAACATGAAGCGGTGATTCGTACTGGTCATCGTGACGAGTTGACGCTGGTAATGGATGCCTACCGTGCTTTAAAAGCGCGGATTGACTTCGATAATTCAGAAGCATTTGCTGGTATAGACCGAATTAAGTCTGCTCTAGATCATTCCACAATTCCAGTTACAGTAGGAAATGAGTTTAATACCCTCATTTACATGAATATCGCTGGTTTTGAGTTGTGGAAGAAAATGAGCCCTGAATTAGCCAAACGTCACCCAGATTTTAGTGTGGATAAATTACTAGGAGGAAAACTTGGCCCTTATATTGAAAATGAAGCAGACCGTGCCAATTATGTTGCATCTTTGACCGGTACAAAAGTGATGAACACCAAAATGGGAGGTTTGGATTTACAGTTGACGTTTAACCCCGTAAGTAATTCTGAAGGCCGCTATATTGGCCGTATGATTCAATGGATAGACCGTACTGCCGAACTTGCAGCAGAAGAAAAGGTGGCGGAATTGATTGAACAAACCGTTGCGGGTAATTTGAATAAACGCTTAGATGTAGCTACGTTGCCAGCAGGTTTCTTGCGTGATATTAGCGATGGTATGAACCGTTTATTAGAAGCGGTTATTAACCCATTGAATATGGCCGCCGCTTATGTGGACAATCTCTCAAAAGGAGTGATTCCAAATGAAATTACCCAAGAATATCAAGGTGATTTCAATATTATTAAAAATAACTTGAATGACTGCGGTCACGCTATTAAAGCGCTGGTGGCTGATGGCAATTTATTAGCCCAAGCAGCCGAAGATGGCGTCTTGACTACGCGTGCAGATGCAACTCAGCATTTAGGCGAATATCGTAAAGTGGTTGAGGGCTTAAATGCGACTTTAGATGCAATTGTAACGCCACTCAATATGGCAGCAAGCAACTTGGATAGCATTGCGCAAGGTAACATTCCAGATAGAATTACCGACCATTACAACGGCGACTTTAACAATATTAAAGACAATTTGAATACTTGTATTGAATCGATCAATGCATTGGTTGGTGATGTGCAAATGTTAGCCGATGCTGCCAGTGATGGCCGTGTATCTGTACGTGCCGATGCAAGTAGCCACCAAGGTGATTTCCGTAAGATTGTAGAAGGCGTGAACGAAACACTTGAAATGATTGTTAATCCAATCGCAACGGTAAAAGTGGCGGTCGAAACCATTAGCACTGCGGCTAAAGAAATTGCGCAGGGAAATGCTGACTTGAGTCGTAGAACCGAAGAGCAAGCAGCTTCTTTAGAAAAAACAGCGGCAAGCATGGAAGAGCTTTCCTCAACGGTTAAACAAAACTCCGACAACGCCAAACAAGCCAACCAGCTTGCAACAGCTGCATCTGGTGTAGCCATTAAGGGTGGTGACGCGGTTTCAGAAGTTGTTACCACCATGGCTGATATTAACGCCAGTGCGAAAAAGATTGAAGACATTATTTCGGTCATCGACGGCATTGCCTTCCAAACCAACATTCTGGCACTTAACGCTGCCGTAGAAGCCGCAAGAGCAGGCGAACAAGGTCGCGGTTTTGCTGTAGTAGCAGGTGAGGTGCGTAATCTTGCACAGCGTTCTGCCAGTGCTGCAAAAGAAATTAAAGAACTCATTACTGATTCTGTCAGCAAAACTGCCGAAGGCACCCGACAAGTAGAAAATGCGGGTAACACCATGCACGAAATCGTGACTTCTGTAAAACGTGTGTCCGATATTATTAGTGAAATTGCGGCTGCATCAACTGAACAAAGTGCTGGCATTGAACAGGTTAATGAAGCTGTAATGAAAATGGACGACATGACGCAGCAAAATACCGCTTTAGTTGAAGAGGCCGCGGCCGCAGCGGAATCAATGATGGAGCAAGCAGATGAGTTGATGAATGCCGTAAGTGTGTTTCA
>NZ_JABFRA010000021.1 GCF_013141425.1 Methylotenera sp.
TGCCGCAGGCTTTGGGGCTTAAGTATCCTTATGCGGAGCGAGATTGGGCGTGGCAGTACGTTTTTCCAAGTGGTAATTTATCGCAAGACCCGCGCAGCAAGGATGAGGCGGAGCCTGTCATGCGTCGTCATCATTTACAAGATCAGGCCATACAAAGAGCAATGCGTCAGGCTGTGGTGGATTCAGCCATTACAAAACCAGCGACACCGCATACTTTACGCCACAGCTTTGCCACGCACTTGCTGGAAGGCGGCTATGATATTCGCACAGTGCAAGAGTTGCTTGGGCATTCGGACGTTGCCACTACGATGATTTATACGCATGTGTTGAATAAAGGTGGGCGCGGGGTGAGTAGCCCGCTGGATGTGTTGTAAATCTGTCATTCCGCACTTGATGCGGAATCTGGAGATCCTGAAACAAGTTCAGGATGACAGCTCAGTGTGTTGAGTCGTCTCAAGATGTTGAGTAAAGTTAAAATGTGTTGAGTTGCAATATTCCAAGAGCTTGTGATTGCGGCGCTAGTGAGTAAAGAATGCTCGCCTAGTGAATAAAAAATGGTCGTTCTTGCGAGCCAAAAATGGCCACCCGAGTGTCATTCTGGCGAAGGTCAGAATCTATTTTTTCAAATAATCTTGGTGCTGGTTGTTGTTTAATTGTGTTTATTGATTTTGCAAAGATTGCATCATCATTCAGTAGTTAATTGAGTCAGCAATCCGGTGGCATTTCTCGCTGTCGGTTTATTTTTAGGTTTGAATGGTTACAAGTTGAAAGCAAGCCAAGCGGATGCGACATTGACCATGCTTGCCGTAGCCGCGGGCGATAATGGCGAAGCCACTTTCGCTGGCTGGATAAGGTGAAATTCAACGCCGTGATAGTTTTATTTTAAAGTGAATTTTAAGTGCGTTTTGTTTGAATTTGAAATAAAGGTTCGTTTTGCTGTTCAGAAAATCTCACCACAAAAGCAAATTTTTCTTTGGCTTGTTGGCGCTAGCTAGTCTAAAATTACACTTTAGTTATTGTTGATTAATTTACTACGGATTCCTATCATGCCAGTTTATCGTTCGCACACCACCACTCACGGCCGCAATATGGCAGGCGCCCGCGCTTTATGGCGCGCTACTGGTATGAAAGATGGCGATTTTGATAAGCCGATTATTGCGGTTTGCAACTCATTCACCCAGTTTGTGCCCGGTCATGTGCATTTAAAAGATTTAGGTCAGCTCGTTGCGCGTGAAATTGAGCGCGCAGGTGGCGTGGCAAAAGAGTTCAACACGATTGCGGTGGATGACGGTATCGCCATGGGCCATGGTGGCATGCTGTACAGCTTGCCTAGCCGCGATTTAATCGCCGACAGCGTGGAATACATGGTGAATGCTCACTGCGCCGATGCGATGGTTTGCATATCAAATTGCGACAAAATTACCCCAGGCATGCTGATGGCGGCGTTGCGTTTGAATATTCCCGTGGTGTTTGTTTCTGGCGGCCCAATGGAAGCGGGCAAAGTGAACTGGCAAGGTGAAGTGTTAAAACTTGACTTGGTTGATGCGATGGTAGCAGCGGCTGACAGCAAAGTCAGTGATGAAAAATCAGAAGCGATTGAGCGCTCGGCCTGCCCAACATGCGGTTCCTGTTCTGGCATGTTTACTGCAAACTCAATGAACTGCTTAACTGAAGCGCTTGGTTTAAGTTTGCCAGGCAATGGTTCTGCACTGGCAACGCATGGTGCGCGTAAAGAGTTGTTCTTAAAAGCAGGGCGTTTGATTGTTGAACTGGCAAAACGCCATTACGAGCAAGATGATTATTCCGTGTTGCCACGTAACATCGCAAATTTAAAAGCCTTTGAAAATGCCATGAGTTTAGATGTAGCCATGGGCGGTTCAACCAATACAGTATTGCATTTGTTGGCGGCAGCACATGAAGCGGAAGTAGATTTCACCATGAGTGATATTGATCACATTTCGCGCAAAGTGCCTTGCGTATGCAAAGTTGCGCCTGCGACACAAAAATACCACATGGAAGATGTACACCATGCAGGTGGCGTGATGGGTATTTTGGGCGAGCTAGACCGTGCGGGCGTGATTCATCGCGATACCCCCACTGTTCATAGCGCAACCTTAGGTGAGGCGCTCGATAAATGGGACATTAAAGTTACGCAAGACGAAGACGTAAAGAAATTTTATCGCGCGGCGCCGGGTGGCATTTCCACAACCATCGCGTTTAGTCAAAGCATGCTTTTTCCAACGTTAGACGATGACCGTGCCGAAGGTTGTATTCGGGATAAAGCACATGCTTATTCACAAGATGGTGGCTTGGCTGTGCTGTACGGCAATATTGCATTGGATGGTTGTATTGTTAAAACCGCAGGCGTGGATGACAGTATTCTTAAATTCACAGGCCGCGCAAGAATTTTTGAAAGCCAAGACGCTACAGTTGAGGCGATTCTTGCCGATAAGATAGTAGCAGGCGATGTTGTGGTAATTCGTTACGAAGGTCCACGTGGTGGCCCTGGTATGCAAGAAATGCTGTATCCAACGTCCTATTTGAAGTCTAAAGACTTGGGTAAAGTATGTGCCTTGCTAACCGATGGTCGTTTTTCAGGCGGCACCTCTGGTTTGAGTATAGGTCATGCTAGTCCAGAAGCGGCTGAAGGCGGCGCGATAGGCTTGGTGGAAGAGGGTGATACGATTGAAATTGATATTCCAAATCGTACGATACATTTAGCGATTAGTGATGAAGAAATGTCCCATCGCCGTGCAAAAATGGTAGCAAAAGGCAAAGACGCTTGGAAGCCAGTAAATCGCGTACGTGCGGTTTCACCTGCCTTGCGCGCCTATGCGGCTATGAGCACCAGTGCGGCTCGCGGTGCAGTGCGCGATGTCAGCCAGATTGAAAAGTAGACTAAATTAACCAGTTTAATAAAGACAATGAATAAAATGAACACAGAGACATTAGAGGCTACTCCGCTAGACGCGAGCCAACTTAAAACTGAAAAGCGTTTAAAGTTGCATGCTCACGTAGTTCAAACTAAAGATGAAAATGGTTTGCAATATCTAGAGGTTGATAACCCGCTGGCTACCGCGCGAATCGCGCTGCAAGGCGCACACATCATTAGCTGGCAGCCTAAATTTTTACAACAGCCAGTATTGTGGCTATCAAGCAACGCGCGCTTTGTAAAAGGCCGTTCGATACGTGGTGGTGTGCCAATCTGTTGGCCTTGGTTTGGCGCACATCCAACGGATAGTACGTTTTGTCCGCATGGATTTGCGCGCGTTATCCCTTGGCGCGTGATAGATATTGATGCTACGCCAACAGGTGCTACGCGTATTATGTTAGAAATGGTAGACACCCCAGAGGCGAAGCGTCAGTTATCGTATCCCTATGCGCTCACCGCTACTATTACAGTAGGACGTCGTTTACGTGTGGATTTAGCAACGACGAATAAAGCAGATCACCCATTTGTGATTAGCGAAGCATTTCATACCTATTTAAATATTAGTGATATTGCAAATGTGAAAATTACTGGCCTGCAAGATTGTGTGTACTCCGACAAGATGGTGAAATATGAGCGCCAAGTAGAACACAATCCACTGACGTTTGATGGCGAGTTTGATCGCGTGTTTATCAACCATAGTTCAGATTGTACGGTGCATGACACAGGTTATAACCGTTTGATTCATGTTTCTAAATCTGGGAGTGATACAACGGTAGTTTGGAGCCCAGGCCCAGAAAAATCTGCTCAAATGGCCGATATGGGAACGCCAGATGAGTGGCGTAAAATGGTCTGTGTAGAAACCACAAATGCATTGGATAACATGGTAGTGATTAACCCAGGCCGTACTCATGTGATTAGCGCGGAGTATGTTGTAGAAACACTTTAATGTCTAACGCATTAAAGCTAGAAACAAGTCCATATCTTCTGCAACACGCAGACAACCCCGTGGAATGGTACCCATGGGGTGAGCAAGCACTTACTTTAGCGCGCGAACAAAACAAGCCGATATTACTTTCCATTGGCTATTCAGCCTGTCATTGGTGCCACGTTATGGCGCATGAATCCTTTGAAGATGCTGAAGTTGCAGCAATTATGAATAAGCACTTCATCAATATCAAAGTGGATAGAGAAGAGCGCCCAGACATTGACCAAATCTACCAAACCGCGCACAGCATGCTTAGTAATAAAAGTGGCGGTTGGCCGCTAACGGTATTTTTAACGCCCAATCAACAGCCTTACTTTACAGGCACCTATTTTCCTAAAACCGCACATTATCAACTCCCTGGCTTTGCTGATTTAATTCCCCGTGTTGCGGCGTATTACCATGAACGTAAAGCCGACGTTGCCTTACAAACCAAGCAATTGGCAGAGGCACTGGCTCGTAACATTCCAGCCGGTAATTCGGTGGTGACGGCAGATGAAAAAACCATTAACTTGGCTTTTGAACAATTAAAAGCAAGCTTTGATTTTGAACATGGCGGTTTTGGCACTGCGCCCAAGTTCCCTAATCCAGCCGACATTGCGCTATTGTTGCATCAAGCTAAAATTGGTAATCAACAGGCTGCAGCAATGGCCTTACAAATGCTCTCTGCCATGGCTGAGGGTGGCATTTATGACCAAATCGGTGGTGGATTTTGTCGATACTCGGTCGATGAACGCTGGAATATTCCACATTTTGAAAAAATGCTGTATGACAATGGGCAATTACTTTGCCTTTACACCGATGGCTGGCAATTAAGCAAAGACGCTAAACAGAAAACGCAATATGCCCGAGTGGTTGAAGAAACCATCGCTTGGTTGATTTGCGAAATGCGTGACACAAGTGGTGCATTTTATTCATCTCAAGATGCAGATTCACTAGATGAACATGGGCATTTGGAAGAAGGTGCGTTTTACGTGTGGCGGCCGGCAGAAATAAAATCACTGCTTACGCCAGAAGAGTTTGTAGTCGTGAGTCGTTGTTTTGGCTTCGATCGTGCTCCAAATTTTGAGGGAAAAGCATGGCACTCTTACTTGGCAAACGCCGCAGAAAATGATGAGTACGTAGCACTTAACAATGCCCGCACTAAATTATTTGAGGCGCGTGAAAAACGCCACCGTCCAACACGTGACGATAAGATATTAACGAGTTGGAATGCGCTGACAATTAAAGGGTTAGCGCGTGCAGGTCGAGTCCTCAATCGACCAGACTGGATTGAGTTTGCGCATCATGCTGTGGATTTTATTCGTAATAAAATGTGGGTAAATGGCCAATTACTCGCCACAAGTAAAGATGGCAAGGCCCACTTAAATGCCTACTTAGATGATTATGCTTTTTTGCTAGATGCGCTTCTGGAGTTGTTGCAAGCCGATTATCGAAGCGTTGATATGCAGTTTGCGAAAGAAATTGCAGAAGCCTTATTAGAAGATTTTGAAGCGGAAAGCGGCGGGTTTTACTTTACTTCACATCAGCACGAGCAACTGATTCACCGCCCAAAGCAATTTTACGATAATGCTACACCCAGTGGCAACGGCGTTGCCGCGCATGCATTGCAACGGTTAGGGCATATTCTAGGTGAGTCACGCTACCTACAAAAAGCCGAAGCTGCCTTGCGCGCATTTGACACAAGCATTAAGCGTAACCCAGCAGCTTGCGCTACTTTATGCCGTGCGCTTTATGAATACTTGACGCCACCAACTCTGGTGATTCTTAGAGGCGATAAAGAAAAATTGCAAGATTGGCGGCATGAAATCAATCAGTATTATTATCCACATCATTTGTTTTTCTATTTGGATGAAACGGTAAGTGACTTACCAATAACTTTACAGAGAAATTTTATGCATGCTGTCAACGCGTGGGTATGTAAGGGCGTTGTTTGCTCACAGAGTGTTGATGACCTTGCAAGTTTGATTGGTCAAATTTAATTTACAAGTTTTATTAAATAAATTGACTAGCCTCACTTGTTAAAATTGAAATTATAGGTATCATACCTCGTTGCAAAAAATGCAAAACAAATTATTAAGTGTAAATTCAAGGAGATAGCATGAAAGCATTATTGTTAGCAATCGCAGCTACTGGTTCATTGTTAGTTGCAGGTCAAGCGGGTGCTGTAGACGCGGCAGCGGCAAAAGCATTAGCACAAAAAAGCGGCTGTTTAGCATGTCATACAGTAGAAGCTAAAGTATTAGGCCCATCTTACAAAGATGTTGCAGCTAAATACAAAGGCGACAAAACTGCTGAAGCTAAATTGGTTGAAAAAGTTAAAAAAGGTGGTAGTGGTGTATGGGGTCCTATGCCTATGCCAGCAAATAGCCCACAAGTTAAAGATGAAGACATCAAAACAATCGTACAATGGATTTTAAGCCTTTAATCTAAGGGGTTAATCGCTAAAAAGAAAAAGCCAGCTCAAAAAGCTGGCTTTTTTATTGCACTTTGGAATTAGAGTCTGAAGTATTTATTTATTCAATTTACTATGATGCATAGAATAGACAAAGTAAATAACTACTCCAACCAAAATCCAAATTCCGAATCGCATCCAAGTCACGGCGGGTAGAAATGTCATAAGTGCCCCGCATGATAATATCCCTAGTACAGGAATTAATGGATTCCATGGATTCTTAAACGGACGTTTAAGGAGTGGTTGTCGTTTGCGTAAAACAATGACGCCTACGCATACCATAATGAAGCTTGCCAATGTGCCAATGTTAACTGTCTCCGCTAATTCACCAAGCGGGATAAATCCAGCAACAATAGAAACCACTGCACCACACATTAAAATGATTTTTGTTGGAGTTTGGCGATCAGGATTCACTTGCGAAAATATTGGTGAAATCAGTCCATCACGACTCATCGCAAAAAGTATGCGAGTTAGGCCGTAAAGTAAAACTAAGAGTACTGTAATGAGACCAGCCAATACGCCAGTGGCGACCAAGGTGGATGCCCATGTGTAACCAATTTTAGTTAAGGCGAATGCTACTGGTGATGAAACGTTTAGTTCTGTATAAGGAACAATGCCAGTTAGTAAGGCCGATACGATGATATAGATTACTGTACAGAATGATAAAGATGCAATGAGGCCAATCGGTAAGTCACGTTGTGGATTTTTTGCTTCTTCAGCAGCCGTTGAGACTGCATCAAATCCAAAGTAGGCAAAAAATACGAGAGATGCTCCAGCCAATACCCCAATATTTTTACCATTTTCCAATGTGCTGAACCAGCCAAAAGGCATAAATGGCTGCCAGTTTTCAGTGTTAAGATGTAGCGATGCTAATGCGATGAAAATAGCGATGGTAGTGAGTTTAATGGCGACAATTATGTTGTTGAATCGAGCACTTTCTTTAACACCGACCATCAATAAAATAGTCAATACCCAAATAATTCCAAAGGCAGGTAGATTGATCAGGCCGCCCATTATTGGGGCTTTAGTTAATGCTTCAGGCATTTGAAGATTAAAGTTACCGAGTGTATTGACAAAATATCCTGCCCAACCATTTGCCACTGCAGCAGCGCCTACACCGTACTCAAGCAATAATATCCAGCCCATCACCCAGGCAATAAACTCGCCAAAAGCAACGTAACTATACCCATAAGCGCTACCTGACCCGCCAACCGATGCAGCGAGCTCAGCATAAGAAAGAGCAGCAAAAGCTGATGCAATTCCTGCAATAATAAATGACAGCACAACGGCTGGACCAGATTGCGTTGCGGCAGCAATTCCTGTGAGCACGAATATTCCTGTACCAATAGCACAACCAATTCCTAGTAGTGCAAGATCAAATGCTGTAAGACATTTTTTTAAGCCGCTATTTGAATGATCAACAATCGATTTAGTCCGAAGAAGCTTTCTGTGCATAGGGTGTCTCATTAATATTTTGCGAATTTGTAGGGATATACTAACGAATTAATTTCGTTAGTGCTAATTATAAATAGAGTTATTAGTGTTTAAAAAACTCTTTTAGTACAGTAATCAAATAGCCGTGGTCTAACACGCCAGCACTTTCGCGTATACTGTGCATTGCCCACATAGGGCTGCCAATATCAACACTCGCTACCCCAAGTTGGGCAGCTAATATCGGGCCAATTGTGCTGCCACAGCCTAAATCGGTGCGATGTGCGTATTGCTGGTAGGGCACATCTGCGCTTTTACAGAGCTGAATAAAACGCGCGGCAGTGTCCGCATTGGTGCTATAGCGTTGATTTGCGTTGGTTTTAATTACGGGTCCTTGGTTTACCAAGGCGTGGTGGCAGGGTTCATAGCTACTAGCATGGTTGGGGTGGTAGGCATGCGCCATGTCTGCGCTAATAAAAAAGCTATTGGAGAGTGAGCGTAGACGGTCTTCTGCGCTAGTATTGGTAGAGGCGCAAATGCGTGTAATGACATCGTTCATAAAACTTCCGCTTGCGCCAGTTGCACTTTCACTGCCAACTTCTTCATGGTCAAACAAAGCGCAAATATTGGTGCTATCAGGCTTCTTATTATTCAATAATGCGCTAATCGCGGCATGGCACGATGCGAGGTTGTCCAATTGACTATTGGCAATAAACTCTTCATTCAAGCCCCAAAAACTCCCTTTTTGCGTGTCATAAACACTTAAATCCCACGTGATAATGTCCGCAGCTTCTACTTGTAACTGCGTTGCAAGCGCGTCGGTGAGTTGTGTTTGTGCCTCATCAGAGTCTGCAGCGAAACCAAAAATCAATGGTAAGCCAGTTTGTTTGTTAAGCACCAAGCCTTTGTCATTGACTTCACGATTCATGTGAATGGCAAGATTGGGTAAGCGGACAATGGAATTGTAAAATTGCACATGACGCGCCACGTATGATTCACCATCGCGCACCATCACACGCCCGGCAAGGCTTAGGTCGCGGTCGGTAAACGTAGCTAAAATAGGGCCGCCGTATACTTCAACCCCAAGTTGGGCAATACCTTGGCTGCTAAATGCCGCTTTAGGTTTTAAGCGTAGGCCAGGTGAATCGGTATGAGCGCCGACAATCCGAAAACCAGTTTCTGCTAATGTATGCTTGCCAGTGACGAATGCAATAATAGAAGCGCCATCTCGCACCACGTAATAACGGCTACTCTTTTTAAACTGCCAGGGTTGATTTTCTATTAGCGGTTTAAAACCATTGTCTTGTAATAGTTTCGCAACGCTATCAACCGCATGCCAAGGGCTTGGGCTGGCATCAATAAAATTGAGTAAATCTTGGGACTGGGCTTTAATTTCTTTAGAAATTGTTGTCATGGAACATCATCAATTAAGTGATTGAAAGCCAGTTTTTATCGATTAAAAAGTCTGTATATAGCTTAGCTTCTGCACTGCCTGCTTCTGGTTTCCAATCATATCGCCATTTCACGATAGGTGGCATAGAAAGCAGAATTGACTCAGTGCGTCCATTTGATTGTAAGCCGAAAATTGTGCCACGGTCATAAACTAAATTGAACTCGACATAGCGTCCACGGCGATAGGCTTGGAAGTCGCGCTCACGTTCACCGTAGGGTGTGTCTTTGCGGCGCTGCACAATGGGTAAGTAGGCCTGCAAGAAAGCATCACCTACCGCTCGATGAAAATCAAATGTACGCTCAAAACCGAGTTCGTTAAAGTCATCATAAAAAATTCCGCCGATGCCACGCGGTTCTTTACGGTGTTTTAAGTAGAAGTATTCATCACATTCTTTTTTGAATCTTGGATAGTAACTCGTATCAAAAGCATCTAGTGCCGTTTTGTTGGTGCGATGAAAGTGCTCAGCATCTTCTTCAAAGCCGTAATACGGCGTTAAATCCATGCCGCCACCAAACCACCAAATATCCTGCTCAGACTCATTTTGCGCTTTAGCAATAAAAAAGCGCACATTCATGTGTACGGTTGGTATGTATGGATTGCGTGGATGAAATACTAAGGATACGCCCATGGCTTCCCAAGGCCGTCCAGCTGCTTCAGGGTGCGCTACACTGGCAGCAGGCGGTAATTTGTTTCCCAATACGTGTGAGAAACCAACGCCAGCACGTTCAAATACGTTGCCTTCTTCTAGCAAGCACGAGTTACCTCCACCCCCTTCAGGTCGTTGCCAGCTATCTTGCAGAAAATTCTTGCCATCAACGAGCTCGATAGCCTCAACAATTTTTGCTTGTAGATTTTGTAGGTAACTAAATACGTCTTGGGTGTTCATAATTAACCTTTTGCAGATTAGCCTTTTACGGCACGAAATCCAATATCCTTGCGGTACTGCGCTCCATCAAACTGAATGTCTTCAATAATACGATACACGCGTTGTTGCGCAAATTTTACTGTTTCACCTAGTGCGGTAACACACAATACCCGGCCGCCACTGGTGAGGACTTGGTTGTCTTTTAGTACTGTTCCTGCATGAAATACGTGCGCATCTTCCAAGTTTTTAGGTAAACCGGATATTGCATCGCCTAACCGTGGCGTGTCTGGATAATTGGCTGAGGCCAAGACTACGCCAAGAGCCGTGCGTCTATCCCATTCAGCTTGTGCTTGATCAAGTTTTCCGTCTACCGCAAGTTCAGCAAGTGCTACAAAATCGGATTTTAAGCGCATCATAATCGGCTGTGTTTCAGGGTCGCCCATGCGGCAGTTGAATTCGAGTGTTTTCACGGCACCGTCGGGTGAAATCATCAAGCCTGCGTATAAAAAGCCCGTGTAGGGAATGCCGTCTTTTGCCATACCTTCCACTGTTGGGCGAATCACCTCACGCAAGGCCCGCGCGTGAATTTCTGGCGTAACGACAGGTGCCGGCGAATAAGCGCCCATGCCGCCTGTGTTAGGCCCTAAATCTTTATCTAGCAAACGTTTGTGATCTTGGCTGGTTGCCAGTGGCAGAATGTTTTTACCATCTACCATGACAATAAAACTGGCTTCTTCGCCCGTTAAAAACTCTTCAATTACCACGCGGGCGCCTGCGCTGCCTAATTTGTTGTCTGAAAGCATGGCATCAATGGCGGCGTGCGCTTCGTCATTTGACATTGCAACCACTACGCCTTTGCCCGCCGCTAAACCGTCAGCCTTAATTACAATCGGCGCACCTTGTTGATTTACATAATCATGGGCCAGTTTTGCCTCGGTAAACGTAGCATAAGCGGCCGTAGGAATCTTGTGCCGCACCATAAATGCTTTGGCAAAATCTTTTGAGGATTCCAGCTGCGCGGCCGCTTTCGTTGGGCCAAAAATTCTAAGCCCTGCCGCACGGAACGCATCAACAACGCCCTGAGATAGTGGCGCTTCAGGCCCCACAATGGTGAGATGTATCTGCTCTTTTTGGGCAAAGGCGAGTAAATCTGGCACGCTGGTAATCGGCACATTCAGCATGTCGGGGTTAAGTGCAGTGCCAGCATTGCCAGGCGCCACATACACGCGGCTGACTTTTTTATTTTGTGCAATTTTCCAAGCCAGCGCATGCTCACGCCCGCCACTGCCAATAACCATGACTTTCATATTATTTTATATACCTTAATGTCTAAAGTGACGTACGCCAGTGACTACCATCACCAAGCCATGCTCGTCCGCTGCAGCAATTACTTCTTCGTCGCGCATGCTGCCGCCTGGATGAATCACACAGCTAGCACCTGCGGCTGCCAGCGCATCAATACCATCACGGAACGGGAAGAACGCATCAGACGCAACCACAGAATTTTGCAAACTTAATCCTGCATTTTGCGCCTTAATAATGGCGATTCGAGTGCTGTCAATGCGGCTCATTTGTCCTGCGCCAACGCCAAGTGTCATTTCGTTACCGCAAAATACAATCGCGTTTGATTTCACATATTTTGCCACGCGCCAAGCAAATAGCATGTTGGTTAGTTGCTGTGGGCTTGGTTGTTTTTTGCTGATGACTTTTAAGTCAGATTGACTGATTTCATGATTATCAGCCGTTTGAATGAGCAAGCCAGAGCCTACGCGTTTGCTGTCATGAGCGTTGCGGCCTTGTTCCCAGGGGGTGTTGCCACTTTTAGGTAAATTAATTTTAAGCACGCGTACATTCGCTTTGGCTGCAAAAATTGCCAGTGCATCTGCTGTGTAATCAGGCGCAATCAATACTTCAACAAATTGTTTGCTTACAGCCTCAGCCGTCGCCTTATCAACGGTTGTGTTGAAAGCGATAATGCCGCCAAAAGCGCTACTTGGGTCAGTTTGAAAAGCTTTTGAATAGGCCTCTAAAGCTGAAGCACCAAGTGCTACGCCACAGGGGTTAGCGTGTTTTACAATGACGCAAGCTGTAGTGCTGAATGATTTAACCGCTTCCCAAGCGGCATCGCCATCGGCAATATTGTTAAAGCTTAATTCTTTACCCTGTAATTGTTGCGCAGTCACCAGTGAACCAGGTGCTGGGTATAAGTCGCGATAAAACGCTGCTTGCTGGTGTGGATTTTCGCCATAGCGTAAATCTTGCACTTTAATAAAATTAGTGTTGCTTTGCGCCGGAAATTGGTGAGAGACAGGCATATTGCTCGCCATGCTTGCCGCGTAATCAATCGCTGAGAGATAATTACTAATAGCAGCGTCGTATTGCGATACGCGATTGAATGCTGCAACAGATAAAGCAAATGTAGTTGCTTCAGCTAGTGCACCACCTGTACTTTGCAGCTCACTTACTACAGCTGCATACTGGCTCGCATCTGTTAACACAGCAACGTCTTTCCAGTTTTTAGCGGCAGAGCGCACCATGGCAGGGCCGCCAATGTCGATATTTTCGATGGCATCTTCAAGCGTGCAATTAGGCTTGGCCACAGTCGCTTCAAATGGGTAAAGATTAACGACCACCAAGTCGATATTTGGAATGTTCGCTACTTTCATTGCCGTAACGTGTTCAGGCAAGTCACGACGACCTAAAATACCGCCATGCACTTTTGGGTGTAGCGTTTTAACACGGCCATCAAGCATTTCCGTAAAGCCGGTGTAATCGCTCACCTCAATCACGGGAATTTGATTTTCGCGGAATAATTTTGCCGTGCCGCCCGTAGAGAGAATCTCTACATTTAGCTTAATTAAAGCTTGAGCTAATTCTAAAATGCCAGATTTGTCTGAAACGCTAATAAGCGCACGTCTAATGGTTGCCATAATTTATTTAAGTGAAAAGTCTAAAGGTTAAGAGGAAAAGTCAAAGCTCGTTTTGCTTGCATTTGACTTGCGTCATGCATAAATTTATTTTAAAAATTATTAGCTAATGTTGTATTGTTGAACTTTTTTTCGTAAGGTATTGCGATTTAAACCTAAAATTTCGGCGGCTTTACTTTGATTGCCACCTGCGTATTGCAGGGTATACTCTAGCAAGGGTTTTTCGATGCAACTCAATACCATGTCATATAGCGCGTGCGGTGGCTCGCCATCCAGATCTTTGAAGTATTGATCCAATGAAGCTTTAACACTGATAGCCAAGTCGCATTTATTCATCAGGCTGCCTCGAGTACTAAATGGTTTGTGGTTGAGTGGTCAGGCTCATCGTACTGCAGTCGATGATCACGACTTTGTAAATGTTCAAAAAATTCATCAATGGCCGACAACTGTAAGTCGATGGTTTGCAAAGTGTTCATGTTATGGCGAAAGTTTGCGGAATCTTTTAAGCCTTTGGTGTACCAAGAAATATGCTTGCGCGCCATGCGCATGCCAGTCAGTTCGCCATAGAAATCATATAAATCATGCAGATGCGCCAGCATTACTGAGCGAATTTCGGTTACTTCTGGTGCAGGTAAATGATCGCCAGTTTTGATGAAATGCTCAATCTCGCGGAAAATCCAAGGCCGACCTTGTGCCGCGCGGCCAATCATCACGGCATCTGCGCCTGTATAATCCAGCACGAATTTGGCTTTTTCAGGGGTGGTAATGTCGCCATTGGCAATTAGGGGTATTTTAATTGCTTGCTTTACGGCTGCAATCGTGTCGTATTCTGCATCACCTGTGTATAAGCAAGCGCGGGTGCGGCCATGCATGGCTAAAGCTTGCACGCCAATGTCTTCTGCCATTTTGGCAATTTGTACTGCGTTTCGATTGTTTTTATCCCAGCCGGTACGAATTTTTAAGGTGACAGGTACATCAACCGCATTCACTACGGCTCTTAGAATTTGTGCAACCAGCGGTTCATCTTTAAGTAAGGCAGAACCTGCCATCACATTACAGATTTTTTTAGCTGGGCAACCCATGTTGATGTCGATAATCTGTGCGCCGTTATCGACGTTGTGTCGGGCGGCTTCTGCCATCATTTTAGGGTCGGCACCAGCGATTTGCACGGAAATCGGGTCAACTTCACCTTGGTGATTAGCGCGGCGTAAGGTTTTTTCGCTACCGTAAAGTAATGAGTTGGAAGTTACCATTTCACTCACAGCTAAGCCAGCACCCATTTTTTTACATAATTGGCGAAAAGGTCTATCCGTGACGCCTGCCATAGGGGCGACGACTAGATTATTTTTTAAAATGTGTGAGCCGATTTGCATTTAGATTATTTTGTCTTCGCGAAAATTTCATTAACTTTGCTTTCAAATCTTCAATATTTGAAAGCTTGCCGCACTTTAGTGCAGTCCTGGCTTTTCAAATGTCTGTTCGCCTTATTTTCGTTTGCTAAAACTGTCTAAAAGATGGTTTTACTAGAACGCTAAGCGAACTGCCTATTTTATACGCAAATGAGGTGTCAGAAAACTTAAATTTTTAGAATGGCGCTAAGTTTGTATAATGTTGATGCAGATACACAACAAGCCATTTGAAAGCACTCCTTTGAGCAAGCAAACTACAGCCGCTAACACGCCTTCAACTACCCACATTGCTTTTGCCAGCTTTATAGGTACGGCGATTGAATTTTATGACTTTTACATTTATGCCATGGCGGTGGCTTTGGTCATTGGCCAAGTTTTTTTTCCAGCAAGTGATCCAGCCGCACAATCTTTGAACGCCTTCTTAACATTCGGCCTTGCTTTTATAGCACGTCCAGTAGGAGCTGTTGTTTTTGGTCATTTTGGCGATAAAATTGGGCGTAAGACAACGCTCGCCGCCTCTTTATTATTAATGGGTATTTCTACTTTATTCATAGGATTGCTACCAAGTTACGATGTGCTGGGCACTTGGGCGCCCTTTGCTCTGTGTATTTTGCGGTTTGGACAGGGTCTAGGACTTGGGGGTGAATGGGGCGGGGCAGCATTGTTGGCGACTGAGCATGCGCCAGCAGGTGAGCGCGCTTGGTTTGGCATGTTTCCGCAACTAGGCCCATCGGTAGGCTTTTTGTTTGCGACTTTAAGTTTTCTGGGTTTGGCCTTGTTTTTAACAGAGGAGCAATTTAAAACATGGGGTTGGCGCCTGCCGTTTATTGCCAGTGCTTTATTAGTTGCTGTGGGTTTATATGTGCGATTTAAGTTAATCGAAACACCTGCATTTGCCAAGGTTTTGGCTCAACAAGCTACGCACCCTGCGCCAATCAAACCCTTGCTGAAAAAGCACTATCGCCCTGTGTTGTTGGGTGCTTTGGCGATGGTGGTCTGTTACAACTTGTTTTATACTGCGACAGTTTTTTGCTTAAGTTACGGTACTAAAACGCTGCAAATTCCAAGAGTTGATTTTTTGCAAATGCTCTGTATTGCCGTGGTTTTTATGGCTTTAGCAACGCCATTATCGGCTAGATTAAGTGATCGATTCGGTCGTAAACCAGTATTATTAGTGAGTAGCTTTTTCGCAGTGCTGGCAGGTTTTAGCTTAAATCCATTACTTGCTAGCGGTTCGCTTATTTACATTACATTATTCCTAGCTATAGCCTTATTTTTAATGGGGGCAACGTTTGCGCCTATGGGTGCTTATTTGCCTGAGCAGTTTCCGGTCGCAGTGCGCTACACGGGCGCAGGTTTGGCTTATCAGTTAGGCGGTATTTTGGGGGCGTCCAGCGCGCCCTATGTTTCGCAAGTGCTAGTGCAGCAAGGCGGGCTTACATGGGTTGGTTATTACGTTTCCGCCATGGCAGCAGTGAGCTTTGTTGCCGTGTTAGGGATGCGTGAAACCAAACAGCTTAGCTTTGATACGGTCGAGTAAGTTGTTCTAATTGCGTTAGCCAAGCGATGGCATACGCACGCGGGTTTTCAATAGTGGCACTGCCGCACATTTCTTCGTTTGGTTTTAAGCTAGCGCAAAAAGCAGGGCGTTCTGGCTGGCCAAAAATCCTGCACTGATTATCTTCGTTAAGCTGGATACAGCGCATACCAGCAGGCTTGCCGTTTGGCATTCCGGGAATCGGGCTGTTGATGGACGGGGCGATACAGCATGCGCCACAATTGGGCCTACATTGCAATTACAGCTCCGTCCAAGGAAAACCAAGTGTGGTCACCGCTTGTTTAATGTCGCTTATTGCCGCGGCCACAATCTTGGCTTTGCCTTTTACACCCACTTCGGTTGTACGCTTGGCGTCCAATTTCGGTAGGCTAAAAAGTTTTACATCGGGATAATTAGCCAAAATTAGATTCATTGTGTCGATGAGTTTACTTTCGCCAGCTTCCATTACCAAGATAGATGCTTCAACGTAATCTAGCTTATGAAACAGATGTGTGTAATAGGTATCCAACACCCATTCAATCATGGGGTGAGCCATTTCAGGGAAGCCAGGCACAAAATAATGTTGGTGAATAGCAAAGCCTGCAACACGGTTGACGGGGTTGGGGATGAGCGATGCCCCTTTTGGAAAGTCGGCCATCAATACCCGTTTTGGATAGGCGCTTTCGCCATACTGCGCTTCAATTTCTGCTACTGCTCCTTCATGCCGTTCAATCGGCACACCAGCTGCATCTGCCGCACACTGCCGTGTGAAGTCATCGGGGGTGGCACCGATGCCGCCAAAGCTAAACACAACATCGCCCTGCGCTAGACTGGCTTTAAGGGATTGGGTGATTTGCTCTGGAATGTCGCCCAGATAATTCGCCCATGCAAGTTGTAAGCCACGTGTTTTCAAGGCCTGAATGACAAACGTTAAATGGGCGTCTTTTCGTTTGCCGGAAAGGATTTCATCGCCAATGATGTAAATACCGATGTTCTGCATATGTTTTATTCTATGGGTAAGCGGGTTGTTAATCCATTATTGCGAGATGGATAAAGTGGTTGAGGTAAACCACTACATACGACATAATGGAATCGATGCTAGCATAAAATCAATAATCAGTTCTATTAAAAAATAAGCACAAATGAACGATGCAACTAAAAAATATGCCATACACGCGGCGCAATTAAATCAATTATTAGGTTCCAATGCGCGCACATTGGTCGCCAGTACTAGCATGGTCATCATACTGGCTTACACGCAACGTGCGATTGTCGCCAATGAGGCGCTTTTTGCCTGGGTATTGGCATCGTTTGTGTTGAATTTCGTGCGTTTCTTCTTTGCCTTACATTGTTTGAAGCACCCAGTAAGCGACGCTGGAATCCTTAAAAATCGCCTAAATCAATTTCGGGTCGGAGTTATTTTAAGTAGTATATTGTGGGGCTCCATCAGCTTTTTCATGTTTAGTCCTGAACAGCTAGAACTTCAAATGTTTGTGATTTATATCTTAACTGGCTTGTCTGCAGGGGCGGTTATTTCATATTCGGTGGATATTATCTCTGCCATGTCTTACACCTTATTGTCACTTGTACCAATGCTGATAAGGTTATTTTGGTTTGGGGACGAGATTTTTATCGCCATGAGTGTTGCAGGCTTTTTGTATGTTGCCTACATGATTGCTAGCATACGCAACTTTAACCAGAATCAGATCGAGAATATTACTTTGCGTTTAGATGCGGCAACTCGCGAAAATGAAATTAAACAGCTCGCGTTTTTTGATTCGCTGACCAATCTACCCAATCGCCGTTTGTTAATAGACAGGCTCAGTCATGCCCTAGTGATGAGCACGCGCACCAACAAACGCGGGGCTTTGCTCTTCTTGGACTTAGACCATTTTAAAGTGCTCAATGACTCCTTGGGCCATGACATGGGCGATTTGTTACTCAAACAAGTTTCAGCGCGTTTGCTGGCGTGCGTGCGGGAGAGTGACACTGTGGCCCGTTTTGGCGGGGATGAGTTTGTGGTAATGTTAGAAGATTTAAGCGAAGACCACGCAGTCGCCTCCAGCCAAGTTTCGGCCATCAGCAAACAAATCATTACCAGTCTGAATCAGCCATACCAACTTAACTCTTTTGAATACATCAGCACCCCAAGCGTTGGCGTGGCGATGTTTGGCGAGCATGGACAATCGCACGATGAATTGCTAAAACATGCAGACATTGCCATGTATCAGGCTAAAAAGGCTGGTCGAAATGTGGTACGCCTGTTTGACTTTGAAATGCGTGAAGAGGCTAATAGTAATGCGCGCAGCGCTTAAGCCAGATAAAAGAAAATCAGTTATCGGATAAGCTAATGCGCACCTTCCCAATTACTACCAACCCCAACTTCAGCTAATAACGGTACATCTAACTTAGCGACATTTTGCATTAATTCTGGTAGTTTTTGTTTCACCAATTCCAGTTCACTATCTGGTACTTCAAGCACCAGTTCATCGTGAACCTGCATAATAAGTTTTGTGGCAAGTTTTTCATCTCTCAGCCATTTATCTACTGCAATCATCGCCAGTTTAATCAGGTCTGCCGCCGTGCCTTGCATGGGCGCGTTGATGGCGGCGCGTTCGGCGCCTGCTCTGCGCATGCCATTTGGGCTATTGATTTCTGGCACCCATAATCTGCGGCCGAAGTAAGTTTCTACGTAGCCTTTTTGTTTGGCGATTTCTCGGGTGTTTTGCATGTATTCGCGTACGCCTGGGTAGCGCGCAAAGTAGCGTTCAATATAGCTCGCTGCGGCACCGCGCTCAATGTTGAGGTTTTGCGCTAGGCCGAAGGCGCTCATGCCGTATATCAAGCCGAAGTTGATAACTTTGGCATAGCGGCGCTGTTCGCTATCTACATTTTCGCGTTCTACACCAAAAATCTCAGCGGCGGTATGGCGGTGAATATCTTCATTATTGGCAAAGGAAGCGAGCATGCCAGCATCCTTGGATAAATGCGCCATAATGCGTAGCTCGATTTGTGAATAGTCGGCAGAAACGATATGCGCGCCTTGCGGTGCAATAAACGCTTCACGAATACGGCGACCTTCGGCTGATCGTACTGGAATGTTCTGTAAATTTGGGTCTGAACTCGCCAATCTACCCGTAATTGCCACCGCTTGGTTGTAGCTGGTGTGCACGCGGCCAGTTTGCGCGTTAATCATTTTTGGCAATTTATCGGTGTAAGTGGATTTGAGTTTGGCTAAACCGCGATACTCCAGCAAAACTTTGGGTAGCGGGTGGTCTAAGGCTAGTTCTTGCAATACATCTTCATCGGTACTGGGCGCGCCAGAAGGTGTTTTTTTGGTCGGGTTAATGCCCAGTTTATCAAATAGAATTTCTTGCAGTTGCTTAGGTGAACCTAAGTTAAAAGGCTGCCCAGCCAGTTCATACGCTTGATTTTCCAAGGCTACTAACTTTGCGCCTATTTCATTGCTTTGAATATTCAGCATGTCGCGGTCTATCAGCACGCCATTGCGCTCGATGGTAAATAGCACTTGCGAACTTGGGATTTCAATTTGACTGTAAATAAAGTCTAACTTAGCATCTGTACTGATTTGTGGGTACATGGCTTCATGTAATTGCAAAGTAATGTCAGCATCTTCTGCTGCATATTCACTCGCCACTTCCACCGTGACTTGGTTAAAGCTAACTTGTTTTGCACCTTTGCCTGCTACTTCTTCAAACGAAATGGTTTGAATGCCTAAATGACGCTCAGCGAGCGCGTCCATGCCATGGGTTTTGTGCGATTCAAACACGTACGATTCCAGCATGGTGTCATGCGCAATGCCGTTGAGTGCAATACCGTGATTGGCTAAAACGTGTTGGTCGTATTTGAAGTTTTGCCCAACTTTTTTAATGGCTGGATTTTCTAAAATTGGTTTAATTTTTGCGAGGGTATCAGCAAAATTTAATTGTTCTGGCGCATCAAAATAATCATGTTTTAGCGGCAAGTAGGCCGCGTTACCTGCTTCTACGCTAAAAGACATACCCACGATTTTCGCGGTCATTGGGTCTAGCGAAGTGGTTTCTGTGTCAAAGCACATCAATCGGGAGGCTTGTAGTTTAGCCAGCCATTGATCTAATTGTTCATTGCTTAAAATAGTCTCGAACTTACGGCTAGTGTTTGCTTGATAAGGTTTTGGCGCAAATAAATCATCTGAAGTTCCTAGAACACCTGCGCTGGAAGGCGCATGGATATTGGCCTGCAGGGCAGTGCTTTTATCGACTTTTTGTACGCCATCAGTCATGTTTTCAAGCTCACGACGCCAGCTCTTAAACTCAAAGCGGTCGAATAATTCAGCCAATTTGGCTTTGTCGATGGCTTGCGGTGCGAGGTCGCTTAAACTCTCTTGAATGCCCACATCGCAACGAATGGTGATGAGCTGGCGTGCAGTCGGCAACCAGTCGAGCGCAACACGTAAATTTTCACCGACTTTGCCTGTTATTTTGTCTGCGTTGGCGACGATGTTGTCTAGCGAACCATACTCAGTGAGCCATTTCACGGCAGTTTTTGGCCCAACTTTATCCACACCAGGCACGTTGTCTGAGGTGTCACCAACCAAGACTAAATAATCGATGATTAAGCTTGGCGGAATGCCGAATTTCCGTTCAACGCCTGCAATGTCCAGCACGTCATCGACGCGTCTAAAAGCGTCGCGCATAGTGTTTACCACCGTGATGTGTTCATTGACCAGTTGTGTAATGTCTTTATCGCCAGTAGAAATAATGGTCTTAATGCCTTCGCGTTCGGCCTGTTTGGCTAGCGCGCCAATCACATCATCGGCCTCAACGCCCGATTCCACAATCAGCGGCCAGCCCATGGCCTTAATGGCTTCATGTAAGGGTTCTATTTGCGCGCGTAAATCATCTGGCATGCTGGCGCGATTGGCTTTATATTCTGGGTAAATGTCATCGCGAAATGTTTTGCCTTTTGCATCAAAAACGCAGGCGCTATAATCGCTCGGGTAATCTTTGTGTAAACGGCGCAACATATTAAGCACGCCTTGTATGGCACCAGTGGGTTCATTTTGACTATTTCGCAAGTCAGGCATGGCGTGAAAAGCACGATACAGGTAAGATGAACCATCCACTAATAACAAAGTTTTCATATAAAAATCCAAAGGTTGTCGTGATGCGTTGTTGCGCTATATTTTTATTAGATGCTTTAAAGCCGTTTGCATAATAAACCATATGTGGCACGTCTTAAAAAAGTTTTGCGCCTAGCCTCACTTAAACCTATGAATTTTTAAAGTAAAATTAAAGCTAAGGAGGCGAATATGACGATTACAAAAAAAGTGCCAAAAACTACCAATTATGATGCGCAGGGCCAACATCAATCGGGCCATGAATCCTGGCATGCATTCGAGATTATGTCAGAATTTGTCGATGCGACGGAACGCCTGAAAGAAATTACCCCTGCGGTGTCGATTTTTGGCAGTGCACGTACCGCTGTTGATCATCCCTATTACAAGCTGACAGAAGACATCGCGCGATTACTCAGTGATGCTGGTTTTAGTGTTATTTCTGGTGGCGGGCCAGGCATTATGGAGGCGGCTAATAAAGGCGCGTTCCCAGGGAAATCACCCAGTATTGGCCTCAATATTGAGTTGCCCCATGAGCAAACGCGCAATCCGTATCAAGATGTGAGCCAAAACTTTAAACATTTTTTTATGCGTAAAGTCATGTTTGTTAAATATGCCAGCGCTTATGTGGTGATGCCAGGTGGCTTTGGCACGCTGGATGAGGTGATGGAAGCGATTACGCTTGTGCAAACGGGTAAAACCCTGAAAATACCAATTATTTTAGTCTGTGAGCCATTTTGGCGCGGGTTGCTCGATTGGATAAAAACGACTTTGGTTAATGAAAAAATGATTTCGGAAGAGGATTTGGATTTAATTCAAGTGATTGATGAACCCGCACAGATTGTGGAAGCCATATTTAAGCACTACGAAGCGCGTGGCTTCAAATTATCGGCGGCTGAAGAGCGTGTACAGTTGTATCTATAAATCTAGCTTTATTTATAGAAATGCGGTTTATTAGCGCGTAATTTGTTAAAATAATCCGTAAAACAAATTTAACCAAATTTAGAAATCAGGTGTCAGCTATGCATAAAATACATAAAAATTTAGCCTCCGTATTGTTGACGGTATTTACCGCGATTGCCATGCAATGGTCGTTAGTTGCTCTGGCTGAAACGCCAAAACCAATCCCTACGCCAGCAGATGCGCAGCCGTTGGAAGAAATTCCGCCACCACCTGCGCTCGGTGCAGAATCAAACCCAGACGAGCCGCAAATTACCATCGTGAAAAGGAAGGGCGAAACGATTGAGGAATACCGCGTTAACGGCCAACTCTATATGATGAAGGTAACGCCAGCACATGGCGTTCCTTATTATTTGCATAAAGAAGACCAAGAAGGTAGCTGGGTAAATATCGGCCCCAATCCGCCCTTAAGCATTCCAAAATGGACGATATTTAGGTTTTAGGATGACCTTGGTATGACAATGAAGAGGGTGTATGCCCTCTTTATTTATTTAATTCTTCAATTCATCATCGCTTTTTAAATTTTTCTACCGCCTAATTTATGTCAGTATTCACCTCCGTTAGTTTTCAGCAATTAAAAACTTGGCTTCAAGACTATGCCATTGGTGAACTGGTTGAATTAAAAGGGATTTCCTCGGGTATTACCAACACGAATTATTTTGTTACTACGCAACAGTATGATGGAAATCAAAATAAGTTTGTGCTGACCTTGTTTGAACACAATACGCTTGATGAACTGCCTTATTTTATTGACCTCATGAGCTATTTGGCGGCTCACGGCATTCCATGCCCGCGACCCATAACGGATAAAAATGGCCTAAGTTTACATCCGTTAAATGGTAAACCTGCTGTACTAATCAGTTGCTTAACGGGTCGTGATATTGAAGTGCCAAACTTGGCTCAGTGTGCTGCTGTAGGTGCTGTGCTGGCACAAATGCACCTGGCTGGACAATCTTTTGAAGCGCAATTTCCACAGCATAAGAGCCATAATTCACGCGGTGTGGCGTGGCGAAATAGGACAGCTGCACAAGTTTCGCCGCACTTGCCAGCCGAAGAACAACAGCTTTTGAAAGAAGCCTTGGCATTTCAGGCTACGTTGGATGTTAGCCACTTGCCTTTAGGGGTAACGCATGCGGATTTGTTTCGCGATAATGTGTTGTTTGATGGCGATGAAATCGGTGGATTGATTGATTTTTACTATGCTTGCCACGATGTACTTGCTTATGATTTGGCGATTACCGTTAATGACTGGTGCGTTAATGCAGATGGCAGTTTAGATACCCTAAGATTAAATGCCATGCTATCAGCCTACCAAGCGGTGAGGCCTTTTACCCAAGCCGAGCAAGCGGCTTGGCCAAGCATGTTGCGTATTGCCGCCTTGCGTTTTTGGTTGTCACGACTTTATGACAAAATTTACCCGCAAGACGGTGAATTAACACATGCCAAAGACCCCGATCATTTT
>NZ_JABFRA010000123.1 GCF_013141425.1 Methylotenera sp.
AAATTAATACCTGCAATCGCATTCACTGGAATTAAGTCCCAGTTCACAGTATCACCGAATGGCTCATTCACACGAACGCCATCTTGAAACACGGATAACCCTTGTGGCGTGCCAAGTAAAGGGGATGCAGTAAAGCCACGGAATAGAATATCAGGTTGGTATGGATTATTTTGCGTTTCGTTAACACTCACGCCCAATAAGTTATTGTTCATAAAATCAGCAATACTTAGGCTGTTTTGTTGTTGCAGTTCGGCACCCTTCACCACTTGCACATTTGAAGGAATCTTTTCTAATGGAAGGCCAACACCAGCTAATGGAGTGGTGCTAATCACTTCAATTTTACTTAATTCGATTGCGCCAGTTTCGTTTTCTGCCAACGCTATTTGCGGTGTTGCATAGGCCGCTAAAATTGCAGCTAATATTATTTTTGGTCGTATGTTGCTTGACTGTAAAGTCGGTCTCATATAGTTCCCCTAGGATGGTATTAATTTATGTAGATCAAAATCTCACTTAATTACTATGCAAAAAATATGCCATTTTCTTGTAAAAATAAAATTTCTAATTAATACAATAACTTAAAAAATATATATAGTTAGAATTCTTCTATAAATTTAGAAGTTGGTTGTATACAACCACCACATGGTTGTATACAACCACCACTTTTGAAAAAATACTGATTTTTACATGTATAAATTCAACAATATCAAACAAATATAAAAATAAATTTTATTTGAAAAACCGTTGATCGAACATTAAAAAACCCAACTCAAGGCTGGGTTAGTTTACCACTATAAAACTTAAGCTTTGCCAGAACGCTTGCGGTCTGTCTCAGTTAAATACCGTTTACGGATTCGTATGGTTTTTGGTGTAATTTCCACCAACTCGTCGTCATCAATAAACTCAACGGCTGATTCTAAAGACAATGCAATTGGTGTAATCAAACGCACCGCTTCATCTGTACCAGATGAACGGATATTTGTCAGTTGTTTACCTTTAATTGGGTTAACTACCAAATCGTTATCACGGCTGTGAATGCCAATAATCATACCTTCATAGAGTTTATCGCCTGGCACAGAGAACATTTTACCGCGATCTTGCAATTTCCATAGCGCGTAAGCAACTGCCTCGCCATGTTCCGCTGAAATCAACACGCCATTTCGACGGCCTGGCATGTCGGCTTTAACTGGTGCGTACTCATCAAACACGTGGCCCATCAAGCCTGTACCGCGCGTCATGGTTAAAAACTCACCTTGAAAACCAATCAAACCACGGGCTGGAATTCTATATTCTAAACGTGTACGGCCGTTGCCGTCGGATTCCATATTTTGCATTTCACCACGGCGACGACCCAACTCTTCCATAGCAGCACCTTGATGCTCATCTTCTAAATCTACCGTTAAAATTTCATATGGCTCGCATTTTTCACCATTAATTTCACGGTAAACTACTTTTGGCTTACCTACCGCCAACTCGAAACCTTCACGGCGCATATTTTCTAGAAGAATCGTTAAGTGTAATTCACCACGGCCTGAAACACGGAACACATCAGCATCCTGCGTATCTTCTACACGCAAGGCCACGTTCACCAATAACTCTTTCGTTAGGCGGTCACGAATTTGTCGCGATGTAACAAATTTACCTTCTGTGCCTGCTAATGGTGAAGTGTTCACCATAAAGTCCATGGTAAGCGTTGGCTCATCTACACCTAGATGCGGCAAGCCTTTTGGATTTTCACGGTCACATACAGTAAAACCAATACCGATATCGTCTAACCCAGAAATAATAACGATATCGCCGGCTTCCGCCTCTTCAACTGGCACGCGCTCTAGGCCACGAAAACCAAGCACTTGATTGATTTTTCCTACGGCAATTTGTTTATCTTCGTTCATAACCGTTACGGATTGACCAGGTTTAATTTTACCGTTAGTAATACGGCCAACGCCTAGGCGACCTGTATAAGTAGAGTAATCTAAAGCTGAAATTTGCAATTGTAAGGGTGCGCTGCTATCGCCCACTGGAGGTTGTACATGGCTTAAAATTGTTTCAAACAATGCGCGCATATTGTCTGAAGGGGTCTTCATGTCCAACATGGCATAACCGTTAATGGCAGATGCGTAAACAATAGGGAAATCTAATTGTTCATCGGTGGCGCCTAAGTTTGCAAATAAATCAAAAGTTTGGTTAATCACCCAATCTGGACGACTACCAGGACGGTCTACTTTATTAATTACAACAATGGGTTTTAAACCCAAGGCCAACGCTTTTTTGGTTACAAAACGCGTTTGCGGCATTGGCCCTTCAACGGCATCTACCAGCAACACCACGCCATCCACCATACCCAATACACGTTCCACTTCGCCACCAAAGTCCGCATGGCCTGGCGTATCAACGATATTAATATGTGTACCTTCATAATTTAGCGCGGTATTTTTTGCCAAAATGGTAATACCGCGCTCTTTTTCAATGTCACCGCTATCCATCACGCGTTCAGACACGACTTGATGCCCTGAAAACGTACCAGCCTGATGTAAAAGTTTATCCACCATGGTAGTTTTACCGTGGTCAACGTGGGCGATAATTGCGATATTACGTAGATTACGAGACATGAAATGCAGCCATTTATTTGAAAGGCGGCGATTCTACCACAAATACCGATTAATTGATTCTGCTGTACAAGTAATATTCACTTTAAATATTTTCAGACGATTAATCTACACACTTAATTTTATTAAAAAATTTGACATTATAAATGAGAATGATTATCATTTGATACAAGTTAACAAAATCAATAAAGGGTAAATATCATGGGCAAACAAATTGTAATGGGGCATGCAAAATTACCCAGCCAGACGGAATGCAAAGTACTTTACAACCAGATGATGGACGTCGTGGAGATTGAAATGGGTGGCACTTCACTGAGGTTTCAAGCTAACAGCTTTTTCATCATGCACGAAATGCTTAGAAAAGCAGCCGCACGCATCGTAATGCAAACAAAAGTAAGCACTGCTGACTAAAATACGCCTTTAAAAGTTTTTAATAATTTAATTGACAAACGCAAATATAAAGTTATACTGCGCGCTTCATTCGCGTTACTGCATTTTGAGTACCGCTTGAATCATTGCCCTGACCCTTCTGTTGCTCGTGAAATTTTGAAGCAACTATCAAGAAATCGAAATCGATTTTTACTGGTTAGCGGCTGTGCCCGTGCGCTAGTAAAGAGATGTTAGCTCGATTACATTAAGTTTTAACTTAATAAAAATATTCTCTGCGTTTATATTGCTCTTGTTCATATGCCTAAACTTTTAGCATATGCGCAAATGATATGCCCGTTTTTACTAAGCGCCCTTTTGTTTTACTAATATTGGTTATCACCAAATGGCGATAACTCTGAAAGGGAATATTTTGTCTTTTGAATCACTAAATCTTGATAATGCCTTACTTCGTGCTATTGAAGAATCTGGCTACACCACTCCAACCGCTATCCAATCACAAGCAATTCCTGTTGTGACCGCAGGCCACGATTTAATGGCATCTGCCCAAACTGGTACAGGTAAAACCGCAGCCTTTATGTTACCAGCGCTAAACTTATTAGCCACTCCACACGCATTAAAAAGCCGCGGTCCACGCATTTTGGTATTGGTACCAACACGTGAACTTGCAACTCAAGTAAACGAAGCCGCTCGTAAATACGGTAAATTCATCCGCGCACGTACAGTCAGTATCGTAGGCGGCATGCCTTACCCATTACAAAACAAATTATTATCACAACCATTAGATATTCTAGTGGCAACGCCTGGTCGCTTGCTAGACCATATGGAACGTGGTCGTATCGATTTATCACGTTTGCAAATGTTAGTATTAGATGAAGCAGACCGTATGCTAGACATGGGTTTCTTGCCTGATGTTGAGCGTATATGCGAGCAATTATCTGCTGAACGTCAAACACTCTTGTTCTCTGCAACGTTAGATGGTGACATTGCACGCATCGCTAAACAAATTCTTAAAAATCCAAAAACAATTCAAGTGGCAACACAAAAAGAAAAACATGCCAACATTGAGCAACGTTTGCACTATGTTGATGACATGACACATAAAAACAAATTGCTTGAGCATTTATTGATTGCACCTGAAGTAAATCAAGTAATTATTTTCACTAGCACTAAACGTCATTGCGACGTATTAGCTGAAGATTTATATGCAGCCGGTCACAAAACAGCTGCTTTACATGGCGACATGACGCAAGGCGCACGTAACCGTACCTTAACTAAACTACGTCAAGGTGATGTAAAAGTGTTAGTGGCAACGGATGTTGCGGCACGTGGTATTGATGTAAATGGTATTAGCCACGTAATCAATTATGATTTACCAAAATTTGCTGAAGATTATGTGCACCGTATTGGTCGTACTGGTCGTGCTGGTAAAACTGGTATTGCAATTTCTTTCGCATCGAATATGGATCGTCATATCTTACGTAAAATTGAACAATTCACTGGCAATCGTATGGAACCAGGCGTGATTGAAGGTTTTGAACCAAAACGCGCTATGAAGATGGATGGCCCAGGTAATGGCCGTGGAGATCGTGGTGACATTCGCCGTGATGCACATAAGCCAGGTGGTCGTGGTGGCTTTAAACCACGTGATGACCGTGGCAATGACAGAGGTGGCTTCAACAACCGTAACAGCGAACCACGTGGCGAACGCAGTAGCTTTAAACCGCGTGAAGACCGTCCTAGCTTTAACCGTGACAGCGCTAGCCGTGATGAAAATCGTGGCACCCGTGATTTCGCACCGCGTGAAGCCAATGGCAATTCAGCAAGACCTGACTTTAACCGTTCAGAAAGACCATCTGGCGACCGCCCACGTAGTTTTGGTGACCGTAATTCAAGTGGCGATCGTAGCCGTTCTGAGCGTCCAAATGGTGACCGCAGTTTTGGTGACCGCGCTAGCGCAGGCGCACCAAACCGTAGCTTCGGTGATGCTGCAGCATTTGGCAAAAAACCATTTTCACGTGATGGCGCAGCGCGCGGTGACCGTGATAGCCGTGGTAACCGCCCAGATGCGAATCGTGGCGACAACCGTGTGCTAGGCGCTCGTTATGAAGGCCGCAATGAAGCACCGCGCGGTGACCGTTCAACAGCGCCTTCACGTGATAGCCGCCCTGCACGTAGCAACAGCGATTCACGTAGCTTCGGCAACGCGAATGCTGGTAGTGGCGCACCACGTCGTCCTCGTAGCTTTGCATAAGTTAATTAAATAGTGTCTAACAAGATGACCGAAACAGTAATTTCAGACAATCTCGCTTTTACAGACTTAGGTTTAGCGCCAGAACTTCTCAGGGCGCTCACCGAATCTGGTTATACCAAACCTACGCCAATTCAAGCACAGGCCATTCCTGTGTCGTTGGCTGGGGGCGATTTAATGGCAGGCGCGCAAACGGGCACAGGTAAAACTGCAGCCTTTGCGTTACCCTTGCTGCAAAAATTACTGCCTTTGGCGAATTCCAGCACTTCTCCAGCAAAACACCCAGTCCGCGCCTTGATTTTAACGCCAACGCGTGAACTGGCGATTCAGGTTGAAGAAAGCGTAAAGACCTATGCAAAACATACGCAATTACGCTCTCTTGTAGTGTTTGGCGGTGTAGACATCAAAACTCAAACACCGCATCTTAAAACAGGTGTAGAAGTATTGGTTGCGACGCCAGGTCGCTTGTTAGACCATATTGAACAAAAAACCTTACAGCTTAATCAAGTACAAATATTAGTGCTAGATGAAGCCGATAGAATGTTGGACATGGGCTTTATGCCCGATTTAAAACGAATTTTGGCCTTGCTACCCAAGCAGCGCCAAAATTTAATGTTTTCAGCAACCTTTTCAAACGAAATTAAAAAATTAGCCGATGAGTTTTTAACTAAACCCCAGTTGATTGAAGTGGCGCGTAGCAATGCGACCAATGACAACGTAACGCAAAAAGTCTACGAAGTTGCACAAAGTGATAAAGAAGCGCTGCTCACGCAACTGCTGAAAGAAGCGGATGCCAGTCAGGTGATTATATTCACCAAAACCAAAATTACTGCCAGTCGCCTAAGCCGTAGCTTAGCGCGCGAAGGCATTGCCGCCGATGCGATTCATGGCGACAAAAGTCAGCAAGAACGCATCAAAGCTTTAGATGCGTTTAAAGCAGGGACGATTTCGGCCTTAGTGGCGACGGACGTCGCAGCACGCGGTTTAGACATCAGTGAATTACCGATGGTAATTAACTATGAAATTCCCAGTGCGCCAGAAGATTATGTACATCGCATTGGCCGTACAGGCCGTGCGGGCGCTTTAGGCATTGCAATTTCGTTTGTTAGCCCAGAAGAAAATAAATACATTGTCGAAATTGAAAAGTTAATCAAACGCCAAATTCCAAAAGAAACTGTAACGTTAGAAAAAACAAGCACGCGAACACGTGCCAGTAGCCCTAAAGAATCAAGCTACAAGACGAATTCCACGCAAGATGCCAGTGCGACCAAACGTGCGCCGGCAAAAAAGAAAAGTAGCGACCCTTGGTTTGATAAACCTTACGAAGCCTCAACTTCAGCAAAAAACACGGTTGCCACCACTAAGCAAATCATTAGTAGCAAAGCGCCAGTCGCGGCTCTATTAGGTGGGTTAAGGACGAACAAGTAACTTGCAGAAAGAGGCCACCGCTATTCACAAAAGGCACCGCTCTGCAACCCTTATGGATATTAGCTCGCAGAGCATACCCTTTAAACATTAATTAAGTGTTTTGCAATAAAATTAATTAAGTTTTCAGGATGTTAAACTAAAGCTTAATCGGCTTATTCACCAAAAAATTCCTGCTTATAAAATACCAAAATGCGCCTTTGTATTGCCAAAATGGGATGGTTTTAACATAAGCCATTTGTTTTGCTAATGCAATTTCAATCACGCGAATTATGTCCTCATCTTTAGCGCTTTGCACGTCCTGCCCAGTTATGGTTTTAATCAAATCTTGAGCAATTAAATGATTTTGCAACAATGCATCAAAAGTTAAATTTTCAAACGCTTGCACGCGATTTTGTGCAACATGTGGCAAGGTTAAGGCATCACGACTAGAAGCTGTGGTGAGAACACTGTTATCTTTAAAACCACTTACTAAATCATACACTTGTCTTTGTTTGTGATGATATAGGAGTATCCAAATTGCACGTTCTTCATTCCACCAAACACTACATTGCATTGAGCCACCATCCAGTAACACTTGTGACAAAAACAAACATTCATGGACAAATCCATTTTGGTTAGCCCAATCATTATAGGCATTGAATTTAAGGATAAATGCCACATCATCAATCTGTGTTACACGCTTGATTAAGCCTGTCGGATTCGACATTTTCTCTACTGAACTGACGACTGTTTTGTTGACCAAAAACATCAAAAAAAGCAAAAAGAAAATTACCGCTAATTCTAAATAAAGCATTGCTTACACTCCATCAGCCAATATTGCCTAATTCAACTCAACCTCATAACAATAAACATCCACGCCATTTTCAGGTGTGATTAAAGTTGCGGGGATATTGACACCCTTACGCCAGTTATTTACCGCCTCTTGCTTGCCAGCACCCGTCACAATAAAAATCACTTCATGGGTATTATTTAAGCGGTTTTGACTAATAGTGATGCGCTCAGCGGGCGGTTTTGGTGAATTAAATACGGGTACGGCATCAGCACTATTATCGATTGCGTGATTAGGAAACAGCGAAGCCGTATGACCATCCTCGCCCAGTCCAAGTAGCACCAAATCAAAAGTTGGTACGGCGTTCAAAGTTTCAGTATAGGCTTTAGCGCCAGCCACTGGACCGAGTTCTGCCGGAATATCATGTACTTGATTGCTGGGAATATTGACGTAATCGAGCCAAACTTGTTCCACCATTAAGCTATTGCGATCTTCGTGGTTTGGCGGCAAGCAGCGCTCGTCACCATGGTAGATATGCCACTTTGCCCAATCTACAAAGTCAATTTTAGGCAAGTCACGCAGCAAGCGATACACAGCACGTGGCGTATTGCCACCTGCCAGCACGATAGAAAAACGTCCTCTTTGAGCAATTGCCTGCTGCGCGCTTTTAACAATAGCATCGCAAACGCCATGCCTTAAGGCCTCGATACTATTGAAGTGATTCCAACGAGTTTTATTATTTTTTTGCATCACGCTTCTTTTCAACATCAATTTTAGTTAGTCTGAATTGGACACGAAATCGACAAAATTGTCATGCTTTTTATACTTTTTGTATCAAACCACTGTATGAATTTGTCGGCTTGCTTTATCATATAGGGCTATTATTAAAGCCTCTCTAACAAGACTTCCATTTAATTAACAGAATTAATCACAGGACCTCAGTATGCTAATAAAAGACAGTGAAATAGTTGACTTAAACACCCCAACGGGCGAAATGCGCGCGCATATTTTCCGCCCAGCCGCCCCAGGCAAATACCCAGCTATTTTGATGTTTTCTGAGATTTTTCAGGTCACCGCGCCAATTCGTCGTACTGCGGCCATGCTTGCTGGTCATGGTTTCATTGTGGCTTGTCCAGAAATCTATCATGAATTTGAACCACTCGGTACCGTACTGGCTTACGATGAAGCCGGCACTACCCGTGGCAATGAACTTAAAGTAACAAAGCCGGTAGACGCTTATGATAGCGATGCTCGCGCTGTATTGGATTATTTGAAATCCCGCGATGATTGTACCGGCCGTTTAGGCGTTATGGGTATCTGTGTTGGCGGCCACTTAGCATTCCGTGCAGCAATGAACCCTGACGTGCTTGCTACAGTATGCTTCTATGCAACTGATATTCATAAAAAAGCGCTTGGTTTAGGCAAAAATGATAACTCATTAGTACGCGCTGGCGAAATCAAAGGCGAACTTCTACACATTTGGGGTCGCCAAGACCCACATGTACCGTTAGAAGGTCGCAACTTAGTCAAAGCCCGTCTTGATGAAGTTGGCACACGCTACACCTGGCATGAATTTAACGGCCAACATGCCTTTATGCGTGATGAAGGCCATCGTTACGACCCTGCACTTTCACGTTTAAGCTGGGATTTATTGCTAGAACTATTTAATCGCCGCCTAGGATGGGGCGATTTGGATATGGAAGACACTGGTAAAGCAGAAGCAAATCACTAAACCAACAATTTACTAGGCTAGCAGTTCACAACGCCTAATTCGTCATTCCCGTCTGCGCGAGAATGACGAACATTTAAACTTTTTTAGAATATATTAAGGTAACGGTAAAATGGCAAAAACAATCGACCCCTGCACCCTTGTGCTATTTGGCGCTAGCGGTAACTTATCTCGCGTTAAACTGATGCCCGGCTTATTTCGCCTTGATGCCGCAGGCCGATTACCTGAGCACATGGCCATTCTATCCGTGGGTCGTAGCCCAGTGGAGCGCGATGCCTGGCTTGCTGACATCAAAGGTATGCTGGATGCTAAATTCAAGAATGGTTACGACCAAAAAGTATTCGAGCGTTTTGTTGCTCGTAACCACTATTTTGCCAATGCTTCCGATGACCCAGATGCCTACAAAAAGATGGCGGCCACTTTAACTGACGCCAACACATTCCCACAAAACTTGGCTTACTTTTTATCGGTACGCCCGACTGACTTTGCGCCAGTGGTTGAGCAATTGTCAGGCGTTGGTTTATTAGATGAAAGCAAATACTGGCGCCGTGTGTTGATTGAAAAACCATTCGGTACTGATTTAGCTACTGCGCAAGATTTGCAAGCCAGACTCACCAAACATCTCAAAGAAACGCAAATTTACCGTATTGACCATTACTTAGGTAAAACCGCCGTGCAAGGCATTATGCTCACACGCTTTGCTAATGCCATTTTTGAACCACTTTGGAATAAAGATCACATTGACCATGTGCAAATCACCAATAACGAGATTTTAGGCGTGGGTGAACGCACCACTTTCTACGATGCAACGGGTGCTTTACGCGATATGTTCCAAAGCCATTTATTGCAAACGCTTGCTTTGACAGCGATGGAAAAACCAAAAGACCTCAAACCTGAAAGCATACGCGCTGAGAAAATTAAACTACTGCAATCCATTCGCCCAATTGACGTTAAAAATCTAAACAAGCAAGCGTTTCGTGCACAATATGCCGCAGGTCGCGTTTGTGTAGGCGATGGCCACGGTGAAAATGTGGCTGGCTACTTAGACGAATTAAAACGCGATGGCATTGAGTCGAGCAATACCGAAACCTATGCTGCGGTAAAACTATTTATTGACAACCCGCGCTGGCAAGGTGTGCCGTTTTATGTACGTACCGCAAAACGCATGCACGAAGGCAACGTAGCCATTTCAGTTAAATTTAAAAAATCACCAATGCAATTGGTGGATAGCCAACACCAAAACTGGCTGGTGATTAGTATTCAACCAAAAGAAACCGTTAAACTTGAAATAGAATCAAAAATACCAGGCTTAGATATTGCCACGCGCACCTTGAGCATAGACGCGCCGCAACGCCAAACAGGTGATGAAAGTATTGATTCTTACGAAACCTTAATGCTCAATTTGATGGAAGGCGACCCGTCGCAATACTTGCACATTAGTGAAGTAGAAGCGCAGTGGAAACTAGTTGACCCAATTGTAAAAGCTTGGACAGCCGACAAATCAGCCTTACATCAATACCGTGCAGGCGACCGCGATCCAAAAGAATCTGGCGTGATTTTTGATGCTGAAGATCAATTCTGGCGCTATAGCATAGAATTAGGCGGCGATAAGCACTAAATTCAACCCTATTAGGTTTAAGCTTAACGGCAGAATTTACCTGCCGTTTTTTATGTCTATTTTGGTTTAGAGTTTGGCTCGATGGCGTTCTGCTGAACCTGTACTGGGTGAATCACTTTGGTCGTCGGTGTCACTTCACCTTCAACCCACCAGTTCGCCCAGAGTCTATCCTGTGAATCTGGCTCTAAGGTCAAAAAGTTACGTGCGCCTATCAATCTGCGTGTGGTTGCAGGAAATTCAAACATTTTAGCCGTAATTCCTCTGTCTACCATTTCTTCCACCTTGCAAGCTTGTTCTAAAAAATAGCGTACCACAGCAGGTGGTGCGGGATGCACAATGCCGGAAGAAGTCAGTTGGTTGATAACTGAAGCATTTGGTGGCACATCGTTACGATCTGACTCCAGCACCCCAACAGCCGCCACGTGTACATCGCCAGAAAGTATCGTGACACGGCATTTCTTTTCTGCCGATAGCCGAAATAAGCGCTGTATGAGGCGCAAACGCTCTTGTAGATGCGGCTTTGAACGCCAATGATCGCGCAAATCATCTTCAAGCTCTTGCTGACCTGGGATAAAACCCAACATTGACTCCAGCAAGTCCATGCTTGGATGCACCACCGGGATACTAGACATGACCAATAAATGCGAAATATCAGTTTGTCCGTCCAGCCATTTGTAGATTGCACCCCAGCTTTTTTCACTTAAGACCTGATCAGGTTGCATATTGCCCTGATTCACATTTGGATCATGCGGCATACGCTCACTGCGCATATCCAGCACAACCAGTGCCATATTGGCAATGCGGTAAGCTTGATTAAATGCCTCATGATTTAGCAATGTAGCTTGAGGTAGCGCATCAATCGCTTGCAATTGAAACCACTTAAAATAGGTTTTAGCGATTTTAAAAATGCCTTGAAACACCTCACAATGGTGCTGTTCGTGTGGATAGGAGCCCCAGCCATCAAATATATCGTGATCGTCCCACATCATGACACTGGGGATGCTCGCCATGGCGTTACGAATTTCAGGCTGCGCCCAACGACTGAGATATAACTCTTCAAAAAAACGCTCGACTTCTTTTTGCATATCTAAAGTGAACGAGCGACTTTTACGTTTATCCCACGGCAACTCTGCCCAAGCGGCTAAATTGCGGCAATATTTCTTATTCCACATAGCATCGGAATAGACTTGGTCACCTCCCATCAGTAACACATGCCACGGGCCATAACGCGTTATGCCAATCGTATCTGCACCGTCATGAAGCGATTTCATGCGTCGCCATAAAAGGTTCTGGTCATTCACGGTCTTCATCAGTTTTGGATCAGAAAAACCGTTACAAGAAGCGTAAGCAATCGCCGGTTTTTGATTTGTTGCTGGAACACAAAGTGTATAAGTTGTGTCTTCCAGCAAATATGGAATGATTTGCGCCGTGTCTGCCTGTGGTACGCTAAATTCCCACAACCACAATTTTGACTTGGTATAAGTTAACAACTGTGTTGATTTGACTGTTAAAGCATTGTTTGCAACAGTCAATTTAGGTTCTATTTCATCTTCGGCGGTAACTGCTAGAACACCGACCCGCCACTGGTTATTTTCAGCCCCTAAAAACTTTAATATTGGCCCCAGTTTTAACATAACAATCTCCCTAAAAATTCAGATTAATACCCCTAAATTTTCTACATTCATCTTATAATGCAGTTCTTTTATTAATCATAAAACAATTCACACATTATGAGCATTAAATCAGATAAATGGATTCGCAAAATGGCAGAACAACATGGCATGATTGAGCCGTTTGAGCCGAATCAAGTCAAACTAAACGCCAATGGCGAGCGTATGGTGTCATACGGCACCTCCAGTTACGGTTATGATATTCGCTGCAGTAAGGAATTTAAGTTGTTCACCAATATCAACAGTACCATTGTTGACCCAAAAAACTTTGATCCAAATTCATTTGTTGAAGTGAATGCTGATTACTGCATTATTCCACCCAACTCATTTGCATTGGCGCGCACGGTTGAATACTTCCGCATTCCACGTAATGTATTGACAGTCTGTTTAGGTAAATCCACTTACGCGCGTTGCGGCATTATCGTCAACGTGACGCCGTTTGAGCCAGAATGGGAAGGTTACGTCACGTTAGAGTTTAGCAACACCACGCCACTGCCAGCAAAAATCTACGCCAATGAAGGCTGCGCACAAGTGCTTTTTTTTGAAGCCGATGCCGACGATGTCTGCGAAACCAGCTACAAAGATCGTGGCGGCAAATACCAAGGTCAAGTAGGCGTGACATTACCAAAAATTTAGTCCTGAATTGGGTCGCGTTGGGCCTAGTTTAAAAGCAAACTACTCTGTTCTTTAACTAACAACTGCCGACTAATTACTATCGACTAATCAATAGGATTAAATACATGAAATTTCGTTTCCCCGTTGTCATCATCGACGAAGATTTTCGATCAGAAAATTCATCTGGTTTAGGCATTCGCGTACTGGCCAAGGCCATTGAAGTCGAAGGCTTTGAAGTTTTAGGCGTTACTAGTTATGGCGACCTAACTTCGTTTGTACAACAACAAAGTCGCGCCTCTGCTTTTATTCTGTCGATTGATGATAATGAATTTATTGAAGAAAATCAGGACGCGCTTGATAATCTACGTAAATTTGTAGATGAGATTCGTTACCGTAATGAAGAAATTCCAATTTTTCTGCATGGCGAAACCCGTACATCGCGCCATATTCCAAACGAAATTCTGCGTGAACTCAATGGCTTCATTCACATGTATGAAGATACGCCAGAGTTTGTTGCCCGCTATATTCTGCGTGAAGCACGCGCCTATTTAGATAGCCTGCCGCCACCTTTTTTTAAAGCGCTGACCGAATACGCTGCCGATGGCTCTTACTCTTGGCACTGCCCTGGTCATTCTGGAGGCGTGGCATTTTTGAAATCACCCGTTGGCCAAATGTTTCACCAGTTTTTTGGTGAAAATATGCTACGAGCTGACGTTTGTAACGCTGTAGATGAACTCGGCCAATTACTTGATCATACTGGCCCAGTTGCCGCTTCTGAGCGCAATGCCGCACGTATTTACAATTGTGACCACTTGTATTTTGTTACTAACGGCACTTCAACTTCAAACAAAATGGTATGGAATAGTACTGTCGCACCAGGGGATGTAGTTGTAGTAGACCGTAATTGCCATAAGTCCATTTTGCACGCCATTATTATGACTGGTGCGATTCCAGTATTTTTAATGCCAACACGCAATCATTTTGGCATCATCGGACCAATTCCTAAAAGTGAATTTGAGTGGGAAAACATACAAAAGAAAATCGATCTCAATCCATTTATTCTCGATAAAAGCGCAAAGCCACGAGTACTAACGATTACTCAATCAACTTATGATGGCGTGTTATATAACGTCGAAGAAATCAAAGATATGCTCGATGGCAAAATAGATACTCTGCATTTCGATGAAGCTTGGCTGCCACACGCTACTTTCCATGACTTCTATGGTGACTATCATGCGATTGGCGAAGGTCGTCCACGCTGCAAAGAAAGCATGGTGTTTTCAACGCAATCTACTCACAAATTGCTGGCTGGTTTAAGCCAAGCCAGCCAGATTTTGGTGCAGGATGCAGAAAATAATAAACTAGACCGCGATATTTTCAACGAAGCCTATTTGATGCATACCTCAACCAGCCCGCAGTATTCTATTGTAGCGAGTATTGATGTGGCTGCTGCTATGATGGAAGCTCCAGGTGGAACTGCATTGGTAGAGGAAAGTTTGATGGAGGCTTTAGACTTCCGTCGCGCCATGCGCAAAGTAGATGAAGAATGGGGAACCGACTGGTGGTTTAAGGTTTGGGGACCTGATGATTTGAGTGAAGAAGGCTTAGAAGAACGCGATGCTTGGATGCTCAAGGCAAATGAATCGTGGCATGACTTTGGCAACTTGGCCGAAGGTTTCAATATGCTTGACCCCATCAAAGCGACCATCATCACGCCAGGCTTGGATATAAAAGGTAATTTCTCAGATAAATTCGGCATTCCCGCGGCCATCGTTACTAAATATCTGGCTGAGCATGGCGTCATTGTTGAAAAAACTGGTTTGTATTCGTTCTTCATCATGTTCACAATCGGCATCACTAAAGGCCGCTGGAACACCATGGTAGCGGCTTTGCAGCAATTTAAAGATGACTACGACAAGAATCAGCCGCTGTGGAAAGTTTTGCCCGAATTTATTCAGAAGCAACCAAGATACGAAAAAATTGGCTTACGTGATTTGTGTGAGCAGATTCACGCGGTTTATAAAGCTAATGACGTAGCACGGTTAACGACTGAGATGTATTTATCAAACATGATCCCTGCAATGAAGCCTACTGACGCGTTTGCCAAGATGGCACATCGAAAGATTGACCGCGTAGCCATTGATGACCTAGAGGGCCGCATTACCGCTGTTTTGTTAACGCCCTATCCACCTGGCATTCCGTTACTCATTCCAGGCGAGCGCTTTAACAAGGTGATTGTAAATTACCTCAAATTCGCCCGTGAATTCAATGAGAAATTCCCAGGTTTTGAAGCCGACAATCACGGCTTAGTGAAAGAAGTGATAGAGGGTAAAGCAACTTACTTTGTAGATTGTGTTGAACAATAATCAACAAATGGCCATTTATTTACGTGAATAAGTAATGTAACAAAATAATAAACCTTGCGCAGAAGTATGGACTTCTCGCGAGGTTTCTTGCCAAACATGAACATCAACTGTTGGAAAAAATGCATCACCTTCCACTAACAAATCAACTTCAGTAATATAGAGCTTATCCGCCAGCTTTAGGCCGTCTTGATACAACTCCGCACCGCCAATTACAAACACCTCTTGGTCGCTTTGGCATATGCGGACTGCCTCTTCCAACGAATGTGCGATAAGTGCACCTTCTAATTTATATGCCATATTTCGTGTCACAATCACGGTGGTACGACCCGGCAATAAACGCCCTAGCGACTCGTAAGTTTTACGTCCCATAATAATGTGATGGCCAGTGGTTAGCGCACGAAAACGCTTTAAATCTTCTGGCAGATGCCACGGCAAGGTATTATTGATTCCAATAACGTTATTTTTTGCATACGCAACAATGAGTGAAAGTGTTTTCATAAGAGTATTATACTAGCCTTGTTTAATAGTTTCTAAACCTAAACTCTTAAATACATTTCCAATATGGTGAACCTTTTTTACTCATGAAATTATCAACTTTCATTTGAAAATCACATATCCAAAATCATTCTTAAAGCTACTATTGCTTGGCTTCACGCTGGCCATACTGCCTTTACTTGTAGCATTTGTGAACGCGAACATCTACTTTGAAAAGCTGACCAAGCAAAGTTTATTCAACATGTCACAAGCGGTTGAAACCACCCGTACTAGCCGTATTCTGATTGAAGAACTGGCTGTGATGGAACGCAGTGCTCGTCAGTACTTTGTGTTGCATGACCCCTTGTTATTGGCCAATTATGTCAATTCACATGGTAGATTCAGCAATGCTGTAAATACAATGCAATCGCTGCCTATTTCAAAGCCGTTAAAGCTACAGTTGAGTACCTTTTCGGCGCAAGAAATAACCCTATTTACCTTGATCAACGATAATGAGAATGCTAGCTTTGACAAAAGTATGGTGGACGCTTTCACACAGTTGACCAATCAAGCTTACAAGATTACCGAACAAAATAACCGCATTATCGATGAGGAATCTGCACTATTTAAAACCAAGGTCACTCAAACACAACGCTTATTATTTTGGCAAACACTTACGCTTATACCCTTAGCTGTGCTGATTGCGGGACTGATCACATGGATGATTGCCAGCCCGATACGCCGTATGGATGCAGCGATTCACCAACTAGGCAAAGGTGATTATGAACTTGCCATCGAGATTAATGGGCCCGGCGATTTGCGCCTATTAGGCGAGCGGCTGAATTGGTTAAGAATTGCCCTGAAAAATTTACATCAGCAAAAACAACTTTTTTTACAACAAGCTTCACATGAGCTAAAAACGCCACTAACCGCCATTCGCGAGGCCAGCGAATTGCTCAATGACGGCGTCGCCGGCAAACTCAATCAAACACAAAGTTCTGTGGTAAATATCTTGCGAGAAAATAGCCTTCGTTTACAAAAAATGATTGAGAATCTGCTCAAATATGCAGAAATCCAATTTAATTCATCCGAGAATGAATTCAATTTACTGGAACCAAAAATTACCCAGCAATCGCTGAAAACTCTTGTTAGCGAAGTGATTAACACCTATGCGCTGACAATTTCACATAAAAAAATCAATGTGCAGACTTCAATAGAAGACCTCGTCCTCACAATAGATATTCAGAAACTGCAAACGATATTAGACAATTTGATTTCCAATGCGATTAAATTCACGCCTGCAAATGGCAGAATTATTATTCTTGCCCGCCATAGAAAATCTCTAGTTACAATTGAGATTAAGGACACCGGGCCTGGAATTAAAGAAAATCATGTGATTGGCGCTTTCGAACCCTTTTACCGAGGCGAACAGCCAAAGTCTAGTTTGGTTGCTGGTAGCGGTCTAGGATTATTTATTGCCAAGGAAGCCGCTATGGCACTTAAAGGGGAAATTAAAATCATTCCTTCGCAGCTAGGTGCTCATTTTATTGTACAAATTCCCTTTACACCTTCAGTCAACTAAGGTTTTTCTACCCGACATTATGAAAAAATTAAAATATTTTATTGCACTCTCGGTTTGCTTTATGGCTGTTGCCTGCGCAGGTATTCAACACGTGTCTACCGCGATAAAAAAGCCAGATGCACCAACTAGCAATACAAGCAACATTAAAGCGGAAATAAAACCGAATGCCATTAAAAAGGTTGGGGTTACTGAGTTTTTAAGCTACGCTGACGACTATGCTAATTTGCCTGCCGAAGTTCAAAAACAGGAATTTACCACGACGAATCAAGCCCTACTGATTGAACCAAATGATGTTTTTTTGCGCATCAAATTGATAATTATCCATGGGTTGCCAAGTAGCAGCCTGTTTGATAGTGCCAAAGCACAAAATTTGTTGCAGCAATTGATTCAAGAAAATAGTTTATCAAATGCAGATTTAGCTTTTGCCAATTTACTTTTTGAATATTTAACAGCCACCAACAAAGCCAATAAAAACATTAAAGATGATCAAAAACGCATCGATTCTATATTGCAAAAAAATGAAATTTTGCAAATCAAATTAGAGGGTACGCAACAAAAATTAGAAGCCGCACAGCAGAAATTAAACGAACTAAAGAATATTGAAAAATCCATGAGTGAGCGTGAGTTAACACCACGTAAGTAGGGGTTAAAGCACACTTATTTAACAACTATATTAATAGCTAAATTTAAATAATGAATCAACATATTCTAGTCGTCGATGACGATGCAGACATTCTAAAATTATTAGAAATGCGACTGACCGCTAGTGGTTACAAAATCACCGTGGCTAGCTCTGCACACGAAGCGATTAGCCTATTTAATATAAAGCCGGCGGCCTTGGTGATTAGCGATTTGCGTATGCCAGAAATGGATGGTTTTTCACTTTTTGATGCCATACACCAACTCGATTCAACAGTACCCTTTATTCTCCTCACAGCGCACGGCTCAATTCCTGAGGCCGTATATGCCACACAACAAGGTGTTTTCAGTTTTCTAACCAAACCATTTGATAGTAAAGACTTGCTGCAGCAAGTCGCAACTGCATTAAAAATAAGGTCAACCAATTTCAATCAACTTCAGCCCCCTAGCGAAATTTGGAATTCGGCCATCATTTGCGCGAGCCAACAAATGCAAAGCCTGTTGAGTCAAGCCAAATTGGTGGCCGAATCCGATGCCAGCGTGCTGATACAAGGTGAAAGTGGAACTGGCAAGGAATTACTGGCGCAAGCGATCCATTTAGCCAGTCCACGGAACGAAAAATCATTTGTCGCGATTAATTGCGCCGCTTTACCTGAAGCCTTGCTTGAATCTGAATTGTTTGGTCATAGCAAAGGTGCATTTACAGGTGCTCTGCGAGACCATCAAGGTTTAATTAAAAATGCACATGGCGGCACCTTGTTTCTGGACGAAATCGGCGACATGCCCCTCGCGATACAAGCCAAATTGCTTCGCGCTTTGCAGGAGCGTGCTATCCGTGCGGTGGGCGCGACAAATGATATCGCCATCGATGTGCGCGTCATATGTGCCACGCATAAAAATCTGATTGAAGAAATGCAAGCAAACCGATTTAGAGAAGATCTTTACTATCGCATTAATGTTGTCAGTTTGGAAATACCCCCCCTCACCGACAGACGTGATGATATCCCCTTGCTCGCCAATTATTTTATGGAGAAACTTTCCCTAAAACATCATCGAAAAATCAATGGCTTTGCCCCAGAAGCACTAGAATTATTACTGTCAGCACCCTGGCCAGGCAATGTACGTCAGTTACAAAACATTATTGAACAAGTAGTCGTACTCTCCACCACGCCAATTATCACCAGTAAATTAGTGCAAAAAGCATTACAAGATAATATTTCCAGAATTATTTCATTCGATACTGCACGTAAAAACTTTGAGCAGCAATATTTAATAAATCTACTGAAGGCAACACAAGGCAATGTTACAAAAGCCGCTAAAATCGCGGGCCGCAACCGGACCGAGTTTTATAAAATTCTGCAACGCCACCATATTAATCCTAGTCTGTTTAAACCCGTTCAGTCCTCTGAGTAAATTAGAATATTTTGTCGCCTGAGCACGACAAAAAAACACCATTCAAATCAGATGGTTAAATTTTCAGCCCTAAATTACGTCGCAAATTAGCGACAATTAACATTGTAAGGAAAAGGCTGATTTAGCTTAACCTACTGTTTTAATTAAACAATTAAATGTGGCACGGCGTTTGCTATAGTTTAATAGCAGTAACTTTTTAATTATTTAGGAATACATCACATGATTACATTAAATACTTCAAAACCAACATACAAATCATTGGCAATCGCTGCCTTGCTTGTATGCGGTGTTACCGCTCAATCGGCAATGGCCGCAGTTGACCCTGATTTTGCAAAACTTGATGTTAATAACAATGGCAAAGTTTCACTTAAAGAAGCAGCAATAGATAGCGGCATTTCATCTGCTTTTGATGTAATTGATGCCAATAAAGATGGCAATATCTCAGCAGATGAACATGCGGCTTATAAAGCTGCGAGCTCAGCGCCTGCCGCCGCACCAGCCGCGAATTAAATCGATCTGGTTCTATTTGCGTTAGTTTCCCAAACCTGCAATTACACCCCCTTGATGATTGCAGGTTCTGCCACACTGTGCCATGCAGTGTGGCTTTTTTCATTAATTTGACAGAATTTTTGTTGATAGCGTTAGCCATCAAATGACCTTACACAGCTACTACTCCCTTAATAGCAGGATGTGGATCGTAATTCTCTAGGTTAAAATCTTCAAACTTAAACTCAAAGATATCCGTAACATTTGGATTAATTTGCATGCGCGGTAAAGCTCGCAAATCACGCGACAACTGCTCATGCACTTGTTCCATATGGTTAGTATAAATATGGGCGTCGCCCAGTGTATGCACAAAATCGCCTAATTTCAAACCACAGACTTGCGCCACCATCATTGTTAACAAAGCATAAGAAGCAATATTGAAAGGCACTCCAAGAAATATATCTGCACTACGCTGATACAACTGACAACTCAATTTTCCATCGGCTACATAAAACTGGAAAAATGCATGGCAAGGAGGTAGTTTCATCTTTTCAACATCTGCCACGTTCCAAGCAGATACGATTAAACGACGTGAATCTGGGTTGTTCTTTATGGTATTCACAACTTGTGTTATTTGGTCGATGTGCGTGCCATCTGGCTTTGGCCAATTACGCCATTGGTAGCCATAAACTGGGCCTAGGTTACCATTCTCGTCTGCCCACTCATCCCAAATGCGCACACCATTTTCTTTGAGGTATTTGATATTAGTACTACCTTGCAAGAACCAAAGCAGCTCATGAATAATCGATTTCAGATGCATTTTTTTAGTGGTTAGAAGCGGAAAACCATCTGCTAAATTAAAGCGCATTTGGTAACCAAAAACAGAAACCGTACCAGTACCTGTGCGGTCTTCTTTTTTGTTGCCATGCTCAAGTACGTGGTGTACTAAGTCAATGTATTGTTGCATGCATTTACTCCACTAACTTAAGCGATGGGCTAGAACTATCATTCTTAATTCCCATGTATTGATTAAAGTTTGCAATGTAATCGTCTAGGTTTTCTTCGAGCATTTTTCTATACTCATTACTAAAATACTCGATTGCTTCACTTTTTGCAGCTTCCATTTCTTGAGCAGATTGAAATCCACCAGCATTCACCCAAGCGTTGAATCGAGCGACAGCAAACATCATTGAAGCACTTACCTTGCCATTCTCAATCTCTTTGACTTGTTCATTAGCAAGATGGATAAGCGCATCTGCTCTTTCAAAAAACTTATCATCCGGGTCAATTAACATAAATACCTAACTTAAGTATTACTCACAATGTAGTTTTTAATTGCAGCAATATCAGCATCCATTACCGTAAATTTTTGTGGGAGTTTTTCGATATTATTTAATGCTGCAGGACGTTCAGGAGCTTTACCCAAGGCCTCAATAATAGAATCTTCAAACTTGGCAGGTAATGCTGTTTCTAGCACGACCATAGGCACATTTGTATCACGTAACTCCAACGCCACTTTTAACCCATCTGCAGTGTGCGTATCGATTACCAAGTGATACTTATCAGCAGTTTCACGAATTGTCTTCATGCGATTTGCATGTGAGCTGCTACCTGATTGGAAGCCGTAGTCTGCAATTTTTGCAAAGTAACCTTCAGCTTTTAAATCAAAGCTAATACCAGCGTCCACATTGCTCCAAAGCGCTCGTGTTTTAGCGCCATCACGACCGACTAAATCATAGACAAACCGCTCAAAGTTAGATGCCTTGCTAATGTCCATTGAAGGGCTAGAGGTATGGTAGGTATTGGATGAGCCACGTGGGCTATAAACACCCGTTTTAAAGAACTCATCCAGCACATCGTTTTCATTAGTTGCTACAATCAGTTTATCAATCGGCAAGCCCATCATGCGAGCAATATGGCCAGCGCAAACGTTGCCAAAATTTCCACTTGGCACTGCAAAACTTACTTTTTGTGAGTTATTACTTGTTACGGCAAAATAACCTTTAAAGTAATACACTACTTGGGCAATAATACGTCCCCAGTTGATTGAATTGACTGCGCCAATTTTGTAACTAGCTTTAAATTCTGCGTCATTTGAAACCGCTTTTACCATGTCTTGGCAGTCATCAAACACGCCATTTACAGCAATGTTATAAATGTTGTCATCTTGCAAACTGAACATTTGTGCTGTTTGGAAACGACTCATCTTTTTATGAGGTGAAAGCATAAATACACGAATGCCTTTTTTACCACGCATTGCATATTCGGCAGCAGAGCCAGTATCACCAGAAGTTGCTCCAAGAATATTGGTTGTTTTACCTTCTTTAGTAAGCACATATTCAAACAAATTACCCAATAACTGCATCGCCATGTCTTTAAAAGCGAGCGTAGGACCGTTAGAAAGGCTTAACAGATATAAGTTATTCTCTAGCTTAACTGTTGGCGTAATGTCTGCGGCATTTTGCCCTGCGCGCGCGTATGCATAAACATCGGCTCGGTAGGTTTTATCAATAATAGCTTTTAAATCAGCAGCTGGAATGTCATCAATCAATCGGCTTAGAATTGCAAAAGCTAAATCGGCATAACTCAAACCACGCATTGTGCTTAAATCAGCATCAGTAAATTGCGGATATGTTTCTGGCAAGTACAAGCCGCCATCAGGCGCTAAACCACCTAAAAGAATTTCGCTAAAGCTTAAGGCTGGTGACTGCCCACGTGTTGATATATATTTCATGCTTTACTTACCTAATTCTTCCATACGCAATTTAACAACTTTACCTACAACTGGTGGTAAAGCTTCAATTTCTGCAATGCCTGCATCCATGTTTTTCTCAACAGTGATATGCGTCAAAATAACGATATCTGCTTCAGTTTCATTATCTGCAGGTTCTTTTTGCAGCATTGCATCAATTGAAATGTTGCGATCTGCCAAAATCTTAGTCACGCCAGCTAATACGCCAGGCTTGTCTGAAACGCGTAAGCGTAAGTAATAAGCGCTGTTAACTTCGCTGATCGGCAAAATTGGCAAGTCATTGAGTTGACCGGCTTGGAAGCCTAAATAAGGCACGCGCTGTTCTACACTTGCGCTGCTCAAACGAGCCACATCCATCAAATCTGCCACAACTGAGCTAGCTGTTGGTTCAGCACCTGCACCTGCTCCGTAGTAGAGCGTAGGACCAACCGCATCGCCCTTCACAACCACTGCGTTCATCGCGCCGTTTACATTAGCCACCAAGCGCTTTTCAGAAATCAGTGTTGGATGCACGCGCAATTCAACGCCTGTATCCGTACGCTTTGTTATACCAAGTAATTTGACACGATAACCTAACTCTTCAGCATATTTAATATCGGTTTGTTGTAGCTT